>NZ_JAYGIH010000105.1:0-176816 GCF_034932455.1 Leptolyngbya sp. CCNP1308
GTACCGTTGCATTTGAGCTTCAATTGGGGCAGGGTAGGGGGTGATCATCTATCCGCTCCTCTCGCTACCTCTCTAGCTTAGGAGCCCAACCCGCAGTATTACACCTTATTCAATCCACGATCCTTAGTTTCTTCGCGGCGTTCCTTCTTGCCCGACACTTCCACAATGCTTTCGTGGAAATGTACTTTGCTGCAATCGTCTGCCACACTGCCCCAGCGCAAGCCAATGGCTTCGCAGGGGCGGCAACCTGTCCAAAACAGGAATTTCACAAAGGGAGCGTAGTGCTGAAACGTCATACCTTTGCCCTGGTGGGCTTCAAAGGCTTCGATAATGCGATCGCGCTCCTCCACCGAATACGCCACAGGTGGCAGTGGCTTGGTTGGATCCAAAGCAAGATACATACCCTGGAAAGGGTTACTCGCCACCAGCTTATGCTGGATTCCCCAGTTACAAGCCGCTGACAACTGCATCAGGGTACGCCGAGCCTGGGATTGGGTGGTGGCTTTAAGCAATTGTTGACGAAACTTTAATGGGTCTACCAACCCATCCGTCTTACACCGACCGATGTGGGCGGTGACGGGGTTGTAGGTGCCGTTGATCGTCTTAGGAGAGGCGTTAGGCGTCAGGTACTCCACGTAGCGCTCCCAGAGCGTCAGCAGTTTAGACCCTGACTTGGCTACCTTACCAAGCAACCCAGAAGTGGGCTCATGGCTACGAATCTTGTACTTCTGATAGGTCGGGTCAAACTCACCGTACTCGATATCTCGCTGCACCTCGAAGGCTTTGTCCTGGGCCGTCTTTCGATTGAGCGGCGTGTTGGACAGGCCCAGCGATACAAAATGGCGCTTCTCCCCATGGGTGAAAACCAGCTGTAACCGGTTATTGGAGCTACGGATTGTGACGGAGCCTGACTTGGCTTTCCGATGCCTGCGTGTGGTGGTCGAAGTCATGGCGCTTCCCCACTGGGAATCGAGGATTGAGCGCATTGTACTTTATCTCAATCTTTATCTCAATCTGGGTGTTAAACCTGCCTAATTACCCCTAAAAATGCCCAATGCAATTCTAGCCCTGGTAGAACCGAGAGCCTCAAAACCCTTGTCAAATAGGCGAAACGCCTGTTTTTACTGGAAGCCGATGGCGGGATTTGAACCCGCGACCGCTCGATTACGAATCGAGTGCTCTACCACTGAGCCACATCGGCAATGGATGTTCACAGTGAATTAGTATAACAGCGTGAGGCGATCGCACCACCAACCCTTCACCAAGGATTAGCCCTACCTAGGGCGCGCTTCTACTCAATCTTTCTCAATGTATTTGCGTACGCTATTGAGGTCAATGTATCGATCGGTAGCGTTGCGCAGTTCGCGAGCGATCATCCCTTCAGTAGAGACAACGGTGATGTGGGTGTTTTTAGAACGGAGCAGTTCAATGGCTCGCTCAAAGTCACCGTCGCCGCTAAATAGAACCACCTCATCGTACTGTTCAACGGTATTGAACATGTCAATGGCGATTTCGATATCGAGGTTTGCTTTTTGGGAGTATCGCCCCGAGGTATCGTCGTAGTACTCCTTGAGGATTTTGGTGCGAACGGTATAGCCTAGACTAATGAGCGCATCTCGAAAACCTCGCTGATCCTGAGGATCTTTCAATCCGGTGTACCAAAAGGCATTTACCAGGGTGGCCCCACCGTCGAGGCTAAGAAAATACTCGAGCACCCGTTTCGGGTCAAAAAACCAGCCATTTTTTTGCTGGGCATAGAACATATTATTGCCGTCTACGAAGATCGACAAACGCTTCAAGCCGTATCTATTTGCCATGAATATTAATAGTAATCAACTTAACGAATCATCTATTTTATAAGCAGTGTAGATGCCAATTCTAGTTAATTAAGTAGACTAATCACTCCATCAATGGTGTGGATTTACTTAATAAGACTAGACCTAGCTAAACCGTTTATCCAGAGAACTAAGGGTAAGAGTGTAGCCGTTTCCATCAAAAAAATCTAGAGTTTGGTCAGGTCTAAGGGTGAAGAGCATGGTGGGTGGGCAATAGCTTATCCACGCCGCTAAATTCTCTATCAACCCTACAGCTGATCCCTACCTACTTGCCTGCGTTAAGGCTAAGTGGCTTTGCAGTTCGTCGCAGGACTGGGTGGCTCTATTGCTTGCACTCTGAGTAAATATACGTTGCGAAATCAGTGGGGTAAGGTTAGAAATAGCGCTAGAAACTATCTGTCAAGGCAACTGTTTCACCTAAAAATACCTACGCTGCTGAATTGGCTACACCCATAGAATCACTGTGGCCTAGCCTTAAGAGTTAGCTTCAATACCATAGGAATTAGACCTAAAACTTAACTTTATCTTTCTAATAGTATAAGCGCTAACCCCCCATTCTGGAGTGCTGGAGCACCCAATTACAGGGGCGCGGTGCTGGTGCGGGCTTTGAGAAGCGTCTGAAGCTCAGGGGGTAGGGTCTCAAAAAAGCGGTGGCCAGTGGCTATTTCAACGCGCTGGACTGAGGTTTGGTAGCGTCGCCAGTCGGGGCTGACCTGGTTGGTGTTGGGCAGATCGACGGCGATCAGTTGGGTATCGCTGCCAATACCCAGGTCGCCGTTGGGGAGGCGATCGTACACCACAATAATTTTCCACAGCCGGGAGGGTACGGCAATGGCTCGGTTGCCCACGCTGTCCTGGCTGCCGTAGGCTCCAGCAAAGACATGCAAGCTGTAGTCGTACTGATAGACCAGCGATCGCCCGTACTCTTCCAGTTCTCGCCAGGGGCCACGGTTGTTTTCTGGAGCCTGGGGAATGATGTTGGTCATTAAAAAGGTGGCGGCGTTATCGCCCACGCTGCCGGTGCGATCGCCCGAGGGCACCACATGGCCGCGATCGTAGCCGCTGCCCCGGTAGTCGTTGGGAGTGACCTGGTAAAACCCAGCGGGCAGTGCTCCGTCGGGGCGAAAGTTGTCTTGACGGTCGGTATTGCCTAGCCAGGCGGCATCGACCTCCCAACTGGCCCAGTTGAGCCCGTTGCGATCGCGGCTGTAGCTCAGCACGTACTGATCGCGCTGAATCAAGTAGTTGTTGGGGTTCGCCGTCCCCGCCTGACTGGGGTTACCCAGCACCAGGTGAGGATTGCTGGAGGGCGGCGCGGGCGGGTCAGAGGTGGGCAACTCGGCGGGCAGCCGTTCGCAGGCCCTGTCGTTGCCGTCGCCATCGAGGCCGTAGGGGTCGCCCGCAAAGGCATCGAGTACCAATTGGGCCTGGGCTTGGCTAGCAAAGTCGCCGCAGTTGCAGTCGTCATCCACACAGGGCGGCAGGGTTGACACATCGACAGGGGTCACCCAGTTATTTACCAGCAGCAGCAGGTCGCCGCAGCCCGTCAGCCCCATGCCCAGGGCAACCAGCCCCAGGGCGCGACGCCAAGAATAAGTCTGGGCAAAAGCCCTAGCCAATCGACGACTAGATGACATGGTCATCTCCCTTGGGGTACTCATACAAATGTACTTAGATTGCCCCAGGGCGCAACGGTCGAGGCCATCTTTCGGGGCGAATCTATCCCCAGGCAGAGGAAGGAAGGTTGCAGAAGGGCTCAATAGCGTTAACAATGTGAGACGTGGCCTGGCTTATCCCCCTGCCCGGCATAGGGATGTTAACCTGCCGGAGTGAGGGGTTCTGCTAGGGCCAGGCGCAAGAAAATTTCCGTTTTTTGCCCGTATTTCCATTCACTACCAGGATGATTATGCTCAACCAAGCAATCGCCAAGCTACAGGCATGGTTCCCCGCCGAAGCGGTGCACGCCCACTGTGACGGCCCCTGCGGCGTTTACGACCCCTCCTCGGCTCGCATAGCCGCTGAGGCAGTGCTGTCAATGACCAAAAAGCTGGTGGATCTCGAGATGCCCGCCGGTGGCGATAAGGCAGCTTCTGTGGCCTACCACAACACCTTTGCTCGCTTTACCGCCATCAAAGAAGAACAGGCCCAGATCGCCAAAGATGAACTGCTGGTTCTGTGGACCGACTACTTCAAGCCCGTGCACCTCGATCAGTTCCCTGACCTGCACGACACCTTCTGGAAAGCGGCCAAACTCTGCTCTGCCTGCAAAGTCGAAGTCAGCGTGCAGCACGCCACCGAACTGATGGAAGCAGTGCAGAAAGTCCACAATATGTTCTGGGCTACCAAGAACCGCGATGTGTCTTGGTACACCGCGAGCTAGAGGGATATTGGGCGAGTGGCGCGGGTGAAGCAGACCTTGCTAGAGTCTTCTCCTCTACCCCAACCTCCCCATCTCCCTGACTTGGTTCGCTAAAGGTGAACAGTCCCATTGAAACGGCCCCGCCGTCGCAGTTGCGCCATAGTCAGATCACCGATGTGGTGCTCTGGCTGTTGCGCCAGCGGCGGCGGTTTCGCATTGTGGGCGCATCGATGTTGCCCTTGCTGGTGCCGGACACCGAGGTGTTGATCGATTCCAACGCCTATCGTCAGCAACGCCCGCAGCCGGGAGACTTGGTCATAGCCTACCATCCTCGCCAGCCGGGGCTGAGGCTGATTAAGTGGGTGGTGTACGTAGATGATGACGGCTGCTTTCTAAAGGGGCTCAATGCTGCGGCAAGCACCGACAGCCGCGAGTTTGGCCTGGTGCCCTGGAGAGAAATTGTGGGGCGGGTGGTCTGTCGGTTTCCATAGCGCAAGAGCGGGGGATTAGGAAAATCTATCTACTACGGCCATGATGTCGGTGGGAGAGTCAACACGATAGGCGTGGATGCCGAGGGCGCGGGCGGCTTCGACATTGCGGACACTGTCGTCGAAGAAGGCGACAGTGTCCGCAGGGGTGTTGAGAACGGTGAGCAAATGCTCAAAAATAGCGGCACTGGGCTTAATCAGGCCAATTTTGTAGGAGAGAAATAGCTGGTCGAAGTAGTCAAAAAAGCTGTAGCGATCGCGCAGGCGCTCGTAGTGGGCGGGGTTAGTGTTCGACAACAGCGAGAGGTGGTAGCGAGGCTTGAGGGTGCTGAGCATCTCGTTGCACTGGGGCAGCGGTGCCTGGACAATTTCAAGAAATTCGTGCTGCACGACCTCGGGCGCGATCGCCAGATCAAAGTCTTGGATAAATGCGGCGGCAAAAGCAGCAAAATCGATGTGGCCGCTCTCAAACGCGACGGTGCTGGGGGCGCTCACCCAAATTTTATGCACTTCATCGATGGCGACAGGGCGGCCGAGTAGGGTTTTGACCCGATCGAGCCATCGCAGCTCAATCAACACCCCGCCCATGTCCAACACAATGTGCGTAATGGTCATTGTTGTGATCTCTCGGCAATATCCTCAGCCCTCACCTTAGCGGGCCGTAACCCCGGTGTCGGTGCTGCCGCGCCAGCTTTTGCCGGTAACCATCTATGACGGGAGATTACGTTTCTTCTCGCCAGGCTCTGTTCGGGAAGCATCCAAAACCTCTGGAATCCTTATCCTGCAATACCTTGGGCCTTTGTGTCTCAACGTTACAGCAGCGTAAACCTAACGGCACTGAAAGAATAATTCACATCGACAGCCAGCCAAGTTAGCTAGGCTGAAATTATTGATACATAAGGGGCTCAGATTCAACCAAGCGGTCTGAAACTGACGCTTTAGCCATGATCGTTCACAGGGCATATATTCATGAATTCGCTGTCTCACCCCACCGCTAGAACCACCCCCTGGGTCGGGGCGGTTTTGTTTGCGCTGATGTTTTGGTTCAGCAGCAGCCTGCTGATGGACTTTGTGATTATGCCGGGGCTGTTTGTCGGCGGCATGATGAGCCAGCCCGACTTTGGCTCGGCGGGCTACGCCATGTTTTGGGTGTTTAACCGCCTAGAGCTGCTCTGCGCTGGCGTTATTTTGACGGGGCTGCTGGCGGCTCGGCAGTCTCGCCCCCAGCGCCCCGTGGTGGCCAGCGGCCTGCGCAGCCGCTGGGCGGTGGAGCTAGGGCTAGGGCTGTTGGCGCTTACTCTGGTGCTCACCTACGCAGTAGCCCCGGCCATGGGCGCTTTGGGCGCAACCCTAGACCCCTTTGCCGCCACCGTTGAGGTGCCCGGTGCCATGAACCAGATGCACGGGCTGTATTTTGGCCTAGAGGCCGTCAAGCTGCTGGGCTGTGGCGCGCTGCTGAGCTTGCTCTACGGCGATCTCGGTCGGGCTGAAGACCTGTAATCTTGTCTCGGCTAAGCTAGCCCCCAGGGTTCTTTGAAAAGAGAGGAATCCTGGGGTTTTTTTTATTGCGATATTGAGATATAGCCATAGTCACCTGGGTTGGGACAATCAGAATCCTCAGAAACGTTTGAACGTTCAAACGTTTCTGAGGATTCTGTCTTAACCAGACTGGCTATAGCTATATTGCGATCGCAACCCCGTTTTACCGTCGCAGTTCTACAGCCGCGTGTTGGCCAGGCTTTGGCGAGGGTTGGTGGTGCGGCCGTCGCGAATCTGTTCGTAGAGCTGGCGCTCGCTGTCGCTGAGGCTGGTGGGAGGCGTGATCACTACTTTGATCAGCAGGTCGCCGCGATCGCCCTTGGGTCGGGGCCAGCCCTTGCCCCGCAGCCGCAGGGTTTGGCCCGATCGCACCCCCGCAGGCAAATTCATCGTCACGCTGCCGTCGGGGGTGGGCACATCAATTTTGCCCCCCAGCACGGCCTCGTCGGGGGCAATGGGCACCTCGGCGGTGAGGCTGTCGCCCTCTAGGGTGTAGAAGCGGTGGCCCTCTAGCTGCACTACCAGGTAAATGTCGGCGGGCTGTTTGCTGTAGGGGTTGATCGGCCCCTTGCCCTTGAGGCGAATTTTGCTGCCCTGCTTAACCCCCGATGGAATTCGCACATCGACGCTGTCGTTGCCAATGCGCAGCCGTTTCTGCGCCCCGTTAAAAGCTTCGCCAAAGGTGAGGCGAATGCTGGCCTCTTGATCAAAGGACTGGGTGGGGGCAGTCTCGTAGCCAAAGCCAGGGCCACCCGGCCCAGCCCCAGGAGATCCGTAGGGGTAAGAGCGGGCGCTGCCGCCACCGGGGGTGGCAAACCGACCCAGCAGCTCGTTAATGAACTCGTCAAAGCTGCCGTAGTTGCTAAAGTCAAAGCCGCCCATGTCGCCGGGGCTGCCGTAGGGGGTACCGCCCCCAGCTCGGCTGGCCTGCTGCCAGTATTGACCGTACTGGTCATACTTTTTGCGCTTGTCGGCGTCGGAGAGCACCTCGTAGGCTTCGCTCACCTCTTTAAATTTGGCCTCGGCGGTCTTGTCGTCGGGGTTGACATCGGGGTGGTACTTGCGGGCCAGCTTGCGAAAAGACTGCTTAATCTCGTCGGCACTTGCCGTGCGATTGACCCCCAGCACCGCGTAGTAGTCTTTAAAGCCCGTAGCAGCCATTCCTGTCCTCCTAAAAACCCGCGCTCAAGCTGGCGACTATTGTAGTTAACTCTGGCCCGAGGGGCACTACCGCTACTTCCCCAGACCTGTTTCTACCTCTGGGTTTAGCGTAGCAAACCCTACGCCTGAGGGAAGTTCGGTTTTCCTGGTTGGGGCGGGGCTGGCTAGGCGATCCCAACCAGGGCATCGAGCTCGGCGTAGTCGGGTAGGGTGGTGTCGATGGGGTGGCCATCGCGAAGCACGATGCGATCGCCCTGGTGCCGCGACAGCAGTTCGCTAAAGCTGCGGGCTTTGAACACTACCAGGTCGGCGGGACGACCCACCCCCAGCAGCCCGGCATCAAGCCCCATGGTCTGGGCCGGGGTGCGGGTCACCGCCTGGGGCCAGTCGCCAATGGGGCGATCGAGGTGGCCAATGCGCACCGACTGGGTAAAGACTTCCACCATGTCGTGGTCGCCGTAGGCAAAGAAGGCGTCGCGGCAGTTGTCGCTGGCCAGGGCCACCGCCACCTCAAACTGGCGTAGCTCGGGCAGCAGGGTGACGCCGCGATAGCGGGGCATGCGGCCCGGCTGGCGATCTTGCAGGTAGAGGTTGCACATCGGCAGGCTGACGACGCTGATGCCGGCTTGCCGGAGCAGAGCCAGGGTATCTTGGGCGCGATCGCCCCCCTGTATCGACAGACTACAGCAGTGGCCGCAGTTGACCTTACCCTGAAAGCCTCGCCGCAGCTTGGTTTCGGCCACCACCCGCAGCCCTTCCGCCTGGGGGTTCAGGCTCTCATCGACATGAAAATCGAGGTCAAGCCCCCGCGCCTCGGCCAGCTCAAAGGCGCGATCGATTTGGGCATCTAGACCGGGCTGGGGATAGATCACCCCGCCTAAAATGCCGTCGTACTGGGCAACGGTATCCGCCAGGCTTTCGGCTGCGGGGCGGTCGTAGTAGTCCATTGACACCAGGCACACCGCCTGGAGCGCGATCTTGCCCGCCCACTCCTGCCGCAGCCGATCGAAGACCGCAAAGCTCACCTTCTCCTGTCCATCCAGACAATCCAGATGGGTTCTGACGGCCTGGGTGCCGTGGGCATAGCTGCACCGCAGGCCAAAGCTCATGCGGGGGTAGAGATCTTCAGCGCTCCAGTTACTGTGGTCGGCTTCGGCGGCTTTAAGAGCAGCGTCAAAAGTACCATCGGGGTTGGGGTTGCGAAACCAGGTATGCCCTTTATCCAAATGGGTGTGACAGTCGGCAAAGCAGGGCCACACCATACCCTGACGCACATCCCAGGCGGGCTGGTCGGGGGCAAGGGGCTGACTGGCTGGAATGATCGCGACAATCCGCCCGTCCTGGATTTCTAGGTGAGCGGCGACCAGTTCTTCGGATATTGGGGGGGCGGATAGGGGGGCGATCGCCGTTTTCCACTGCACCGACCCATCTATGCAGGTCAGGGGCAGGCGGGCGTTTTGTAGCCAGTAGTGAGCGGCAGAGCGCTGCAAAAACTCGGGCAGGGCGGTTGAATTCATACGTAGTTGACGAAACAGCTGATCGAGGTCACCGCCGCTGGGCTTTAGACTCACCAAAGTTTTGGCACATCCATCACGGCGGGTCTAGGCCCAGAGACCTACCGTGAGAGTAGAGCCTGGTAGTCTGAATCCCAAAGATTCTAAGGTTAGATTTGGGAATGCTTAGATTACACAGTGTTTCTATCCTTAACCTGTAAGGTGAGAGCCATGATCAACAACACCGCTTCTAAAATTTTCTTGCAGTCTGGCGCTTCCGTCTTTGGCTTTTTGCTGCTAGTTATTCTGCTGGCTTGAGACGGCCAGCGCTAGAGACGTCAGATTAGACTAAAATACTCGTCGTCCCAAAAATTACGCATTTAACAGGGCTAGGGCCTGCGGCAGCTGCTCTTTGACCGAGGTCGCCGATCGCTCCAAGGCAGCCTGCTCTGCCGGGGTCAGCGACAATTCTAGAATCTCTTCAACACCGCCCTGGCCCAGGCGGCAGGGTACTCCCAGATACAGGCCATCCAGGCCGTACTGGCCCGTGAGGTGGGCCGCCAGGGGCAAAATGCGCCGCTGGTTGAACAGCATCGACTCCACCATGACGCAGGCCGAGGAAGCGGGCGCGTAGTAGGCCCCGCCCTGCTTGAGCAATTGCACAATTTCAGCGCCGCCGTTGCGGGTGCGATCGATCAGCGCTTGTAGCCGAGCGGCGGGTAGCAGTTCAGCCACCGGAATGCCGTTGACGGTGGTGTAGCTGGGCAGGGGCACCATCAAGTCACCGTGGCCCCCTAGCACCATGGCCGAGACATCGCGCGGCGGCACCCCCAACTCCCAGGCAATAAAGGTTTGAAACCGGGCCGAGTCGAGCACTCCGGCCATGCCCATCACCCGCTGGGGGGGCAGGTCGCTGGCTTTCCAGGCCAGGTAAGTCATCACATCCAGCGGGTTAGTCACTACTATCACGCTGGCCTGGGGCGATACGGCCAGGGCTTGGCGCAGGGTATCGACGACAATCTTGCCGTTCACCTGGGTGAGGTCATCGCGGGTCATACCGGGGCGGCGGGGTAGCCCAGCGGTAACCACCACAATGTCTGAGTTGGCGGTGTCGCGGTAGTCGTTGGTGCCCACAATGGTGCGGTTATGGCCCTCGCAGCCCGCCGCCTGGGCCAGGTCGAGGGCAACGCCCTGGGGTCGGCCTTCGACAATATCCACCAGCACCACGTTGGCCAGATTGCGCTCCAGCAGGCGCTGGGCCAAGGTGCTGCCAACGTTGCCCGCCCCCACCACAGTAACCTGGTTCACCGGGCCGCAAACAGAGGAAGCAGAATGGGCAGTCATGGCGTTGACGCAGCGAAAGGACTGGGCTGGGCTCCTAGTGGTGCCTCTGGCTTGAGGATGCCCCCGATTGAACCCAGAGCACCGCTCATATTTTGGCGGATGCTAGGGTATTTATCCTTCGATTGTTGTGATTTAGATCATGGCTGGGGGTGACAGCTACCAGATGATTCTGTGATTGGCTATAGTTTTTAGAAAGGCTTACTGACACTTCACAATGGGAGTAAGAACACCCTCTAAAAAATAGGGGATGCTAAAGCAACCCCCTGAAAAATCGTTCTTGCCATGAAGAATATTCCTGCTGTGTCTTGCTCTATACCACCCGGTTCATCAGCTTCTATGGAATCCGCTCCCAAGGACAGCGACGGTACTGGTCTGATGGCTGACATTGCGATCGCCCCTGACTGCAACATTCGACTGTTTACGGCTGGCGAAACCATTTTTACCGAAGGCAGCACCGCTGATAAGGCCTACATCATCGAGTCGGGCTATGTTGAAATTTTCGTGGGCGCTGGGGACGATTCCCTCCAGCTCAATGTGCTGGGAGCGGGGGATATTTTTGGGGAGATGGGGATTATCGATGCCTCGCCCCGATCGGCTTCGGCCAAAGCATTGAGCCCCTGTCGCTGCCTTGTGGTGTCGATGGCTCAGGTGGCCGAGCGCATCGAGTCGTCGTCGCCTATGGTGCGGCTGTTTATTTCTATGTCGCTACACCGCAACCGGGCCTACAATGCCTATCTCAAAACCCTGGCCACCCCTCAAATTAGCGTACCCAGCCCCGCTGTTACCGAAAAGGCCTACGCCAGAAGTCAGCAATACCAGCAAATTTTAGACGATATTAGGCTGGAGTCTGATCTGCAAAATGCCGTCCGCAACAATGATTTGTCGCTGGTGTATCAACCCCTTCTCAACCTCGCCTCCGGCACCATTGTGGGCTTTGAATCGCTGCTGCGGTGGCAGTGCCCCCAGCGCGGTGCCGTCACCCCCCAGCGCTTTATCACCCTAGCGGAAGAAACGTCGCTAATTCTACCCATGGGCGACTGGATTTTAGAGCATTCCTGTGCCGATTTGCGCCGCTTTCAAACCCATTTAGAGAGCCGTGGCCAGAGCAGCGCC
The DNA here is from genome assembly GCF_034932455.1 of Leptolyngbya sp. CCNP1308. Taxonomy (NCBI): domain Bacteria; kingdom Bacillati; phylum Cyanobacteriota; class Cyanophyceae; order Leptolyngbyales; family Leptolyngbyaceae; genus Leptolyngbya; species Leptolyngbya sp. CCNP1308. The sequence continues at coordinate 11,333 of NZ_JAYGIH010000105.1, forward strand.
AACTTTTTTATTAGCATCAATATTTCGGTGCGCCAGTTTCAGCAGCCCGACTTTTTTGAGCGGCTGATTGCCTGCACCCAGCGCCACGGTGTTGACGCTCGGCAAATTAAGCTAGAGGTCACGGAACGCATATTTCTAAATGAGGTTGAGGCGATTGACTCCATCGGCAAGTGCCGCGCCGCCGGTTTTGAGGTATCCCTCGACGACTTTGGCACGGGCTACTCTAGCCTGAACTACCTAGAGCGCTGTGAGATTGACTGTTTAAAGATTGACCAGTCATTTATTCAAAAACTTTGCAGCAGCGATCGCGCCAAAATTCTGGTCGGCTCAATTATCGATATCGCCCGCAAGCTGGGACTACCCACCGTGGCCGAGGGGATTGAAACCCCCGCCCAGATGGAGACCCTAAAATCGATGGGCTGCGACATTGGTCAGGGCTTTCTGTTCAGCCATCCGCTGCCGCTGGTTGAGGCCATGGCGTTGCTAGGCTGAACTAGAAGGCGCTAGCTGTTGCTATAGCGCGATCGCACGGTTGCCCACGCCACCTGGCGAGTCGGCAGCACGCCCCTCTGGGCCAGGTAATCTTGCAGCTGTCGGGGCTTCATTTTGCACAGATCTTTGGCTAGTTCTTGCACCGGCAATCGACCGCTTATTCCGGCTAAACAGTCGCGCAATGTGCCTAAAATCTGCGGCTCGGCCACCAGCACCAGAGTATTGAGATCGTAGGCGCTGATCAAGGTTTCCATTTGCGTTCCAATAGCCTGGGCAAAACGGCGCTCAAACTCGACTAGATAGTTACCCCGGCGATCGTCGTAGCTGTGGCCCCGGCTGCCGCTGCCCCGGTTGCGGCTGGCCTTTGCATTGGCCCCTGGGTCTTGACCGGGCGTTTCTGCTGCTGGATTTAGCAGTTGGCAGCGTTCGATTAAATCGGGGCCAGATTCTACCTCGGGCACGGCCACGGGCTCTAGGGTCAAAAACTTAGCTTTAGCACCATCTACGACGGCCACCAGGAAGCGAGTCATAAAGAATCTCCCGTTGCTAGATTTGGTGGTGATCCTAACAAGTTAAAAAGGATCCATGGGGCGAAGCGCTAAAGATTAATTTATTCCCAAAAAAGGTTAGGAAACGCGAACAATTATGGGGCACTTCTGTTGTCGTAGATGCCATTTGACGATGATTTAAGTAGGGTTTAATGAATGAATATGAAGGCTACTCATAAAGATCATCCACCGCTCACCGATAGATCTCGATTAGATTGCGATCGCAGGGCTAACACTAAATCCGCCTCACAAAACCCCGATTCATACCGATACCTGGTAGGGCGCATTGCAGTGCAATGCCCCTACAAATCGTGGGTACACAGGCAGGACTTGGGCACCACAAATTTGCCAGCTCTACAGCAGCATTGCCGCCCGCTCGGCCAAGCTCGACCGCTCCCCTTTGCAGAGGCTAATGTGCCCAGCTAAACCTTCCCGCTTAAACCGCTCGACCACATAGGTGAGGCCGTTGCTTGAGGCATCGACGTAGGGGTTGTCGATCTGCTCGGGGTCGCCGGTCAGAATAATTTTGGTGCCTTCCCCGGCGCGGGTGAGAATGGTTTTGACCTCGTGGGGGGTGAGATTTTGGGCCTCGTCTACCACCAAAAACTGCTTGGGAATCGATCGCCCCCGAATGTAGGTCAGCGGCTCGATCTGCAAGAGCCCCTGGTCGATCATTTCTTCGTGGCCGCGCCGCCAGTGTTCGGGCTTACCGCGCATGTCCTGGGTGCCAAAGATCAGGTCAAAGTTGTCGTAGAGGGGCTGCATCCAGGGGTTGAGCTTTTCGCGCATGTCTCCGGGCAGGTAGCCAATGTCGCGGCCTAGGGGCACGATGGGGCGAGCGATCAGCAGGCGCGAGTAGAGGCGCTCATCGGCCACTTTTTGCACCCCGGCGGCGATCGCCAGCAGGGTCTTGCCCGTGCCCGCCTTGCCCACCAGCGTCACCATCGAAATTGAGTCTTGCAGCAGCAGCTCAAAGGCAAAGCGCTGCTCGCGGTTGCGGGGCTGCACCCGCGACACCCCAGCGTGGGGCAGCTTGCCCAGGGGCACCAGCTTGCCGCTGCTGCCCTGCACCAGAGCCAGGGCAGTGTGGGTCGGGTTAGTTTCATCCACCAGGGTGACACACTGGTTGGGGTAAAGGGGAATGTCGAGTTGGAGGTGGCCGTCGCCAAACAGCTGGCTGATCGCCTCGGCGGAGGTCATCACCTCTAGGGTGCCGGTGTAGAGATCGTCGTAGTCAATTTTGTCAGTTTCGTAGTCTTCGGCCACCAGCCCCACGGCGTCGGCTTTAATCCGCAGGTTGGTGTCTTTGCTGACCAGCACCACGGGCATGTCGTGGTGGTGCTTATACTCCAGCGCTACAGCCAGAATGGCATTGTCCCCCTGGTCGCCCTCCAGCTCGGCGGGCAGCTGGCGTAGGGTGTCGCGGTGGCACAGAGCCACCTTGAGGGTGCCGCCCTTTTCTAAGGGAATGCCCTGCACCAGTGAGCCCTGCTGGCGCAGCTCATCAAGGGTGCGCGACACGTAGCGGGCGTTGCGGCCATTGTCGGCGGTGCCTTTCTTGAAGCGGTCTAGCTCTTCAATAATGGTGATCGGCAACACCACGTCGTTGTCCTCAAACCTAAACATTGCCATCGGATCGTGAAGCAATACGTTGGTGTCGAGGACAAAAACTTTTTTCATAGAGGAGTAAGAGTGGAGACAGTAGGCCCGACCGAGGGACGCTTTTAGAGACGCTTGAAGATATTAGCTCTTACAGCGTTGGGCTCGCGATGGGGCTATTTTCAGGAACGGTAGGCAGAGGCCGCTTTTTTTGCGGTACAACAATTCTGGGTGACCTGGGGCAATGGTGGAAGATTGGCCAGATTTCAGCGCCCCGCGCCTATTCCAGAATGGCTGTTTAGACACTGTAGCGGATTTCTTTACCATTCCCGATTGGCATCCGGAGGAAATCGATCGCCAACACCCAGCGTTAGGGCCGCCAAGTCTAGCTCAGGGCTGCCCGTCCTCGTTTACTATGACCTATGAGTCGTTTCTACTGAGCCTCGCCGTCACCTCTGGAGCCCCCATGCGTCTATCCCAAATGCTGTTTGTCACCCTGCGGGAAGAGCCGGCAGAGGCCGAAATTCCTAGCCACAAGCTGCTGCTGCGGGCGGGGTACATGCGTCGCATTGCCAGCGGGGTCTACGCTTATCTGCCTCTGCTGTGGCGGGTGCTCAACAAAATTTCAGACATTGTGCGCGAAGAGATGAACGCCACGGGGGCGCAGGAGTGCCTGCTGCCCCAGCTTCAGCCCGCTGAGCTGTGGCGCGAGTCGGGCCGCTGGGACACCTACACCAAGGCGGAGGGCATTATGTTTTCCCTCGTCGATCGCCGCCAGCAGGAGGTCAGCCTCGGCCCCACCCACGAGGAGGTGATCACCGCCGTCGCCCGCGACATGATTCGCTCCTACCGGCAGCTGCCCCTGCACCTTTACCAAATTCAGACCAAGTTTCGCGATGAGATTCGGCCCCGCTTTGGCCTGATGCGCGGGCGCGAGTTCATCATGAAGGATGGCTACTCCTTTCACACCAGCGAGGCCAGCCTGAGGGAGACCTACCAGGAGATGTACACCGCCTACAGCACCATTCTGCGCCGCTGCGGCCTGGAGTTTCGGGCGGTGGATGCGGATTCGGGGGCGATCGGTGGGTCGGGCTCGACCGAGTTTATGGTGCTGGCCGATGCGGGCGAAGACGAGGTGCTCTACACCGAAGACGGCAAGTACGCTGCCAACGTTGAAAAGGCCGTGTCTCGCCCGATGGATGCGGTGCCCTCAACCTTCAGCAAGTTTGAGAAGCTGGAGACTCCTAATACCCCCACAATCGAGTCGCTGGCTAAGTTTCTCAAGTGTTCGCCCACCCAGATCGTTAAGAACGTGCTCTACCAAGCTGAGTTCGACAATGGCAAAACGGTGCTGGTGGTGGTCAGCATTCGCGGCGACCAGGATGTCAACGAGGTCAAGCTCACCAATGAGCTCACCAAGCTAGCCGTCAACTATGGGGGCACCGCCGTGATCGCCCTGGCCGTACCTGACGAAGCAGCCCAGCAAAAGTGGGCCGCCAAGCCCCTGCCCCTGGGCTATATGGCTCCCGACCTGGGCGATGACTACATCCAGGGTGGCAAAGAGGTAGAGGCCAAGTTTCTGCGCCTGGCCGATCGCACCGCCAGCGACCTCAAGAACTTTGTCACCGGCTCCAACGAGGCGGGTTGCCACACCGTAGGCGGCAACTGGGGCAAAGACTTCACCCTGCCCAAAATTGTGGTGGATGTGCGCAAGGCAGCAGTGGGCGATCGCGCCCTCCACGACCCCAGCCAAACCCTGCAAACCGCGCGGGGCATTGAGATCGGCCACATTTTTCAGCTCGGCACTAAATATTCTCAAGCGCTGGGGGCCACCTTCACCGACGAAACCGGGGCTGAGCTGCCCCTGGTCATGGGCTGCTATGGGGTGGGCGTCTCGCGCCTGGCCCAGGCGGCGGTGGAGCAGTCCTACGACAAAAACGGCATTGTTTGGCCGGTGGCGATCGCGCCCTACCAGGCGATCGTGGTGATTCCCAACATGGGCGACGATCTACAGGTTGAAGCCGCCAAGGCGATCTACAAAGAGCTGCTAGCGGTGGGGGTCGAGGCCCTGCTCGACGATCGCGATGAGCGGGCCGGGGTCAAGTTTAAAGACGCCGATCTAATTGGTATTCCCTACCGCATTGTCACCGGGCGAGCCCTAAGGGATGGCAAGGTCGAGGTGGTCGATCGGGCCACAGGCATTGTGCAGGAAGTGGCCCTGGCCGAGGTAGTCGCCCTGGTCAAAGGCTGGATTGTCGACGAACTGCTGGCCAGCCGCTAGCACCTACCCCCAGAACAGACTATGGAACTGATCACCATTATTTTTTCAACCCTGCTCGGGGTACTGGGTAGCGGGGGTGTGGTGGTCGATACCCTGGCCGAGGCCGCCCTGCGCAACCAGCTCGCCGGGGCCGAGGCGCTGCAGGTGCGCATCGACAACGTGCCCAACTATCAGCTGGCCAGCGGCCGCATTGAGCACACTCGCATTGCCGCTCGGGGGGTAGAGACCCGGCAACTGCCCGGCTTGCGGATTGACTCGATTGATGTAGAGACTGACGCGGTGGATGTCGATCTAGGTCGTCTACAGCAGGGCCAGCTAGTGCTGGATGAACCTGCCCAGGCAGCCCTGCGCCTGCGCCTCAACGATGACGATTTAAATGCGTTCTTTCAGTCACCCCTGGTGCAGGGCTGGCTCGACACCCTGCAATTTAGCCTGCCGGGAGCCGCGGGCGAACGCGAGCAAAACCGCTACGGCCTCGCCAATCCATCGCTGGAGTTTCTAGAGGGCGATCGCTTTCGCATTGTGGTCGACCTGCAAGACCGGGTGACTCAGGAGAATATTGCGATCGTAGTCGAGCTAGGACTGGCCATCCTCAACGGCCATCGCTTTGCCCTAATTGAACCCAGCATTACCGTCGATGGTGAAGACACCCCGCCCCAGCTGCTCGAATCCTTTGTGCAGGGTGCCCAAGAGCGGCTTACCCTGCGGCGGCTAGAGGCGTTGGGGGTAGTGGCCCGCGTCATTAACTTTAAAGTCCGAGACAATGAGCTGGATATTGCCATCTTTGCCAGAATAGAGCCAACCTCCCCGCTCTTGACTCGGCAGCCAGCTCAAGAAGCTGTCCCCCCCGCGCCCTAGGGCCGGTTGAACTACCCTAGGCTAAGGTTGTGACCCCATTTGGACCCCCACCATGGATCTCAAAAGCAAGCTAAGACGTATTCCCCTCGGCGTTTTGGCCGGATTAACCACTCTGGTAGTGGCCTCGGGCGGGTCTGTGGCGTGGTTTACCTGGCGGGCCCTCAACCCCACCCCCCCGGTGGCAGAGTTTCCTAACCTCGACATCGACCCCGACCCGATCATGACCGTGCCGGAGGTCACCGCCCCCGCCGAGCCATCCAAGGTTGAAGACACCGCCCCCAAAGACCCGGTCAGTCAGCCTGCCCCGGCAGAAGTTACCGGCCAGGTCTACTGGCTAAAAGATGAGGGTACAGGCTTTGCGCTGGTGCCCCAGCCCATTACCGTCGCGGCCGATGCCTCCCCTTCAGAGAAAGTCACCGCCGTCTTTAATGACCTGCTCTCGAAGTCGGGCGACCCGAGCCAGCAGGCGTTCACAACAATTCCCGAACAGACCCAGCTGATTGCGGCCTCAGTGGAGGCAGACGGGGTGCACGTCGATCTGTCGGGCAGCTTTGAAACCGGCGGCGGCAGCGCGGCAATGATGGGCCGCCTAGGCCAGGTGATCTACACCGCCACCGCCTTTGACCCCGCCGCCCCGGTGTGGATTTCGGTGGATGGCAAGCCCTTGACCATCCTAGGGGGCGAGGGATTGGAAGTGAGTCAGCCCATGACCCGCAGCGATTTTGACGAAGGCTTTGAGCTGTAGGAACGTTCTGGCGGCTTCGACTCCGCTCGACTTTCAAAATTGTGGCGATCGCTGAGCGGAGTCGAAGCCAGGGTGCTCACCCAGGGCGGAACGGTCTACAATAAGTACCCATGTTTCACCCTAGAGTGCCCTATGGATTTGTTCTCTACGGCCCTGCCCCCCTGTCGTCTCGGCAAAGTGGTGAAGTCAAATTCCCACTGCGACTATGTGGTGCAGGTTGACGATGCCCAGGATGTCTGTTCGCCGCCCTCTCCTGAAGATTGCGGCTTTGGGCAATTTGTCAGCTTTGACAATGACAGCCGCCACTGGGCGGTGGGGCTGGTGTATAACTCGCAGCTGTTCAACCCGCTGTTTTTTAACAGCGGGCCACGGCTTTCCAGCGAGCCAGATCCATTATTTACCCCCGATCTAGTGCAGGAGACCCGCACGTTGCTAGGGGTGGTGCTGGTGGGCACCCTGGAGGGCAAGGGCAACCAGCGCCATGGGAAACACGGTATTCCTCGGGTGGTGGTACCCGCCAATACGCCGGTCTATGGCCTGACGCCAGAGCAAGTGCACTGTTTCCACTGCAACGAGGATGGGCAGACGCAGTTTAGCTACTACAGCCACTTGCTCAGGTCAGGGGGGGTGTTTGCCGCCCAGCTAGCCCAGCAGGTGCTGGCTGAGCTAGTGGATAGCGGCCTGTTCACCGGGGCCGATCAAAAGGCGCTGATGGTGCTGGGCAAAGAGCTGAGCTGGAAAAATACCCTGGGGGCGATTCGGTAGGGTGGTTGTGAGCGCTGGCGATGTCACAGCTGAACCAGCGAACTAGGGGCCTCGCCGCTGCTTAGCCCCCAGTTCGCTGTAACTTGAGTCTCAGCTGTTAAAAGCCAAACGATGCAGACAGATCGGCGATCGCAGCATTAACCTCAGCCTCAGTAGGCAGCAGTGCCGCCAAATCGGTACTGCTACTAGCGATTGTCGAGCCGAGTGCCGCCAAGTCCATCCCCAGAGGCGACATAGACAGAGCCTCTAGCAGGTCTCCCAGGCCGTCGATTATCGCTGGCCCACCGGGAATTCCCTCGGGAAGGGGCAGTTCCACACCACCATACCCAGGGTTCATCAAGTCATCGGGTTCCTCGCTCACCATCGGGTTGGCCATAGCCACAAAACCCAGCAAATTGCCAGACCCAGCGCCAAGAGTGCCCAGGCTGGTGGCGGATCCAGTCTCAAGATCGATGGCGTAGAGAATGCTATCAGACACCGCAAAGGCAGCGTTGTTCCCCTCTGCGGTGGAGAAAATATCGAACCCGCCGACCACGTCAAAATCAACTCCCAGATCGCCGACCGTCACCAGAGTGCCGTCGTTAGGCGGGCTTTGCAACAAGAGCTGATCGAGCAGCGGATCGATGTTGTACAGCGCTGTGCTGGTGGTGCCGTCAAAGGAGTTAGTATAGGCTGCCGCCGTGATGTTGGGGTTGACCCCAGCGTTGGCATCCGCCACATCAAAGGCCAGGGTGCCGTCCTCGATTACCGCGCCAGTCTCCACGTTGATGCGGAAGTTTTGGTCGTTGTCGCCCACCAGCCGTAGGCGATCGGCTACGGGGTTGAAGTCAAAGCCCGACACCACACCTCCTTCAAAGGGTACCGACAGGGTGCTAACGAGGGTGGCCACATCATCAGTGGCAGACAGGTTGCGCACGATAGGGCCATTCTCCCCGGCCATACCCTGGTGCAGGTGAATGGCGCTCTGAAGGTTGCCCTCGCCATCTACAGCACCCACGGGCAGGAGAGGGGCGCTTAGGCCAGCAAAGGTACCCTCCACGCCCAGCTGGCCAGTAGCAACGTCATAAACAGCATCAAAGGAGCCAGTCGCGGGGCCATCGGGCACCACAGCCCCAACCTGCTGCCCTTCTGCGATAGGAGTCCCCAGTTCGACCACATCGCCTTCTACTGCCACAGCTACCTGCCCACGCAGTTCGCCACCGCCGAAGTTATCGGTGTGAAGGTTAACGTAAAAGGCCTGATCGAGCAGCAGAGCTTCTTCTGCTTCCGTCAGGGTAAAGGTGCCGCCAAAGGTACCGTCATCATTCACCGTAAAGTTGCGAACAATGGGGCCATTTTCACCCGCTGCACCGCGATGGAGATGAATAGAACTCTGGGGGTTCCCTTCAATATCGGTGTCACCAACGGGCAAGAGCCCTGCGGTTAAATCACTAAAGGTGCCGCTGATCCGCAGGGTATTGGAGGCGTCGTCATAGACCACATCGAAACTACCCATGGCCGGGCCATCTGGTGGGGCCATGGCTCCGACTTGCTGAGCTTCCTCTAGGGGCAGGCCATAGGCAACGATATCGTCTTCTGGATGAACATCGAGCTGCCCGCGCAGCTCGCCACCGCCGAAGGCAGCGGTGTGCAGGTTGAGATAAAAGCCGTCGTCTAGCAGCACGGCGGCTTCGTCTTGGGTCAGCGTAAACAGACCGCTGAAGTCGCCGGAGCTGAACCCATCCGGGTTGAGGGTGTAGAGCTGGTTAGCTGTGGTGAGGCCATAGATCAACCCGTCAGCTGGGCGGGTGTCAATGCCAATTAGGGTGCCGTCGATGCCGGTGACTGGGGTCGATGTCACCGAGCTGAGGTCTTCGGGATCAATAGAAATGAGCGAGTTGTTGTCAGTTAGAGCAATAAGACGTTGCATAGATGTCCTTGTTTGTAGACGCAGCATCGAACGTTGAATGGGCTTTCAATTGCCTTAAGCAATCTCGCGGTGCTGTTGTGGCCATGTCAGCAAAGTCAGAGGAGCAGCACAGGCTGCTCAGCACAACGTGAGACCCAGCCGATTAAGGCTCAGTCTGACGATGTAACAACCGAATCAAATGCTATGTGGTCAAGAGCCTTTAAAGCTCTAAGTCGGCTGCCACAGAGGCATGATCAGAGGCATGACTTTGCTAGACAGAGGGTATTGGGTCAGCACTTGCCCAGAACCACCCTCAGTACGAAGAGCGGCAGCTATCGGTTTCTATGTCTAACGTTTCTATGTCTAAAGGAAGAGTTAAGTCGTACTTGAGCAGCGCCCCGTAACATGGCGACAACCCCAGACTTAGGCCAGCGTAGCCAAACACAGCAGTAAGGTTTCCGTCCACTCTACGGTGGCACCATAGGTGTCGCCAGTGTGGCCTCCTAAACGGTGATGCAGCCACCCCCCCGTAGCCAGCGCCAGGCCCAGGCCACCAACCAGGCTGATACCCACGGCCCAAAGTTGGTTGGGATGGATCAAGCCCCAGCCACCGTGCAGCGTCAGGGCCAGTGCTAACCCCAACAGCCAGTCCTGGGGCGATCGCATGTGCTCTCGATGCAATGCCCCCTTGCCCTCGGCTCGCAGGTAGGGGTAGCGGGCGATCGCCACCACTTGCCCCCAGCGGCCCCACACCATCGCCGCCACCAGCACCCAGCCGCGTCCGGTGGCTATCTCCGCCAGAGCCAGGGTTTTGAGGCCCAGAATGGCGATCGCCGCCATCACGCCAAACGCTCCGCTGTGGCTATCGCCCATCACCGCCAGTCGGCGCTGGGGATCCATCACTGCCAGACCGTCGGCGGTATCCATCGCGCCATCCAGGTGTAGGCCGCCGGTCAGCCACACCCCGAGGCCGATTACCAGAGCGCTGCGGGTCAGGGTTGGCACACCCAGCTGAGCCAGGGCCAAATCGACTGCGACTAAACCCAGGCCCAGGCCCAGGCCTACTACCGGAGCCAGCGGGGCAATGCCCTCAAAGCGTGGCTCCCAACCTGGAGGTAAAGGCAGCTTTGTGTAGAAGAGAATCGATCCCCCCAGACGGGCAAACCAGCCGGGGCGAGGGGTAGTCTCACCGGGTCGCGCGGGGGGCAATGGGGTCACGGATCCACCTCTGCGCTGGAGAAAACATTTGGGCAAAAATACCGAGACTTCAGCATTCTGGCGGAATGCTTAGCTGTTGGGCCTTTGGCAGAATTAGCTCAGGGTTTTCCACAGAGCTGAACGATCGCCGGGCAGATCATTCCCAGCGATATCGAGTATCGTGGATATAGACCCACAGGAGCGATCGCCACGGGCCTTGCTCCACCCGCCAACGTAGCGTGGTTAAAAACCCATGAATCACGAGCGTGCTAGCAATTTGAGCATCCCCGCTCCTTGTTTAATCGATAGCGGGGTCGTTGTCAACAAAAACGACATGCTCAGGCTACTGCAAGACCTAGGTCAGGTACAGTACCGCCACTTTCAAGACGGCATCACGCTCTCAGAGGGCCAAGGGTTGGTCATGGAGGTGTTCGCTGACGGGCAACAGGCCACGCTCGTGGCTAATCATACACTTTATATCAACGTTTACAGTTTTGATTGCTTAGAAATCGGCAAGACCGACGCTGACGGCAACCATTTTGACCTGGTGCAAGACAACCGACGGCTGCGTTTAATTCCCCTGTCGGATCCGATGCATGAGCACATTACGCGATCGGTCAACACCGCCGCCTTTGAGGCCATGGTCGCCGACGCCCTCTCCGCTAGCTGGGATGCCTGCCTTGACGACGATCGCAATTTCTTAGAGTAGAGTTGGCTCAGTACTCTTTCAGCACTAAGAGTTGGGGTTGACGATCTCTGAAATTCCTGCTGGGCAAGATTTTTGAAACACGACAATCTCAAAATTAAGTCCTAATACCAAATTGGAATCCCATAGCCCCGGTTTCTAAAAGGCCAGTTCATAGGGTCGTAGGCGTAGCCGAGCCAGAGGCTCTATGGCCTTCGCCCTGTCGAACCAGGGGTAATCAAGCAGGAGTCAGTATGACGCCGCACAGCCTTACTCAGTTGTTAAGCAATCTGTAAAATTTGAGGCTGGGGTAAGGCTCTACCTTCATCCCGGTAACGTTCCACCGATCAGGAGCTTTCTGAAAGAAAGAATTATCCTGAGATTGGGGAATGGGGATATCCCACTTTGGCAATAAGGAATTGCGTTCTAAGCATTCCTCAATGGCTACCATGAGCTGTTGGGCCATGGCAACATCTCCCGAAAATCTAACCATGTAACTTTTATTGAGAGATAAATCCTGTTACTAGCAGGGGCAGCAAAATTAGCACGGTTAAAATCACCATCAGGGTTGGCACGTCGATTTTGAGGACGTTTTTCTCTGAAGCTGAAGGGTTGCGCTTAGGTGAATTGGGGTCAGTCATAGCGGTTGTACCACTCCGGTTAGGGTACCTAAGTCTAGCTCTAGGGTATCACCCACGCCATCGCCCGTATGGTAGGCCGCTATGAGCACATCGCTGGTTTTTCCCCAGGCGATTTGGCCCTGGCGGCTGAGAGCGATCGCCCCAAAATCTCGCCCGTGCGCCGTCGCTTCCCTAAAGGATTTCTCCAATGCCGCCAAAATATCCAGGCCATCGGTCACCCGCACCACAATCCGGGCCGCCAGGCATTCGTCGAGAATGTCTTCGCCAATGCCGGTGCAGCTCACCGCCGCAAAGGCATTGGCGTAGTTGCCCGCCGGGGTAGCCGAGTCGCTCACCCGCCCTAGCCGCTCCAGGCCCTTGCCGCCTGTTGAAGTACCGACCGCCAGCCGTCCCTCTGCGTCTAGCACCACCACCCCAATGGTGCCCCGCCGACTTTCGGGGTCAGCGGGAATCTCCACCGTCTCCGCCACCACCCCAGCCATGGCGCTTTGAAAGTTGTTGGCCCGCTCCCGCATCCATTCTTTGAGGCGCACATCGGTCACCGGATCGAAGGGCACTATACCCATCTCTCGGGCCAGCTCAGCCGCGCCCAGGTCAGACAGCACGCGATCGGCGGCGGGTTGCAGGTAGGCCGCCAGATCAATCGGGTGCCGCACCCGCGACACGTTGATAATGCCGCTAAACCGCTGGGCGTCGCCATCCATCAGGCCCGCGCTCATGCGCACCTGACCGTCAGATTGCAGTACCGAGCCATAGCCCGCATTGAAGTGGGGCGAATCTTCCATCAGCTGGCATCCCAGCACGACGCAATCGCGGGCGCTAGCCCCGGTTTCAGCCTTGCTGTAGACCTGGCCGACAATACTGTGCATATCCTCCCGCAGGGTCAGCAGTCTTTCCTGATGGCCCACTGAGCTACCGGCTCCTCCATGAATGATTACCTTGGGTACACCCTGAGTCATGGCAGCTGTCCTTGAGAATGCTTCCCTATCTTAAGGGCTCGATCGCTGGGTAACTGTAGCAGTGGCGATCGCACAGCAAACTCAGAGCGCTGATCTCCCCAGAGAGCCCATCCCGGAGCCTAGCCAGAAACAAAGACGGTTGGAACGTCAGCTGCTAGCGGCGACGACGGCAGCGATCGCTGCAATACTTCACCTCATCCCAGCAGTCGGCCCACTTTTTGCGCCAGGTAAAAGGGCGCTGACACACCGGGCAAACCTTCGTCGGCAGGTCGGCTTTAGCGCGCTGCTTCGGCACCGTTACCCCTCCTCACTCCAGGCCGGGTGCGTCAGCAGCGAAGCCATCATGCGCACGCCGCGCAGCTGGTTTGACAGGGGTAGGTGACCATCGGGAGCGCTCAAATCCCAGATAAAACCGCCGGGGTAGCGCGTCCAAATATTGTCGTCTTTCCAGGCAATACGGGGCCAAAATTTATCCCAATTTTTGCCCAGACTGAGCCAGATACGGCGCTGTACCGAGAAGCCAAATTTGCCCTCAGAGTAATCTAGCCACAGGCGATCGATAGTATGCAAATCGACTACCGGAAACTGCTCTACCTCGGTAAAGTACACCCACTTGCGCTTTACCGCCGTCGGCCCCGCCAGCTCACACAGCTTTGCCAGGGTCAGCCGATCGGCCGCTTCAAAATCCTGCTGAATCAGCAGGTCTTGCAGCGGCCCATAGTCTACGCCTTGGGCCGAGGGCATTTCTAGTCGCCCCTGGGGCCAGTGCTGGGTCAGCAACCCGCGCAGATCGTCCTGCCCCGTAGCGTAGAGCACCTGAAAAATCTTGCCGTCTAAAATTGTCGGTTGCTCGTCTTTGCGCTCTACGAGGGTAGCGGTCAATGCCTCAAGCCCCGCCTGCCCCAGAGCCAGTAGCTCATGCACCGCCGAGAGCTGTTTTTTAAGCGAATCGCCCCGCAGCTGAGCGCGCAAATCCACCAGTGTGTCGATGTCCGAAACCATAGATACCGCAAGAGAGAGCCCGTTCTCAATGATAGAACGTGTTGGGCAGGGAGGTGAAGTAGGGAGTGAGTGAGCGAGTTGGGTGAGCGGGTGCATCTGCCCAACGACATCCCCTACCCTTTCCCCGACTCCTCTGGCATCCGATACCCTTGCTCAAAGGCAAAGCGCACGATCTGCGAACGGTTCTCTAGGTTGAGCTTGGCCAGCATGTTGCTGAGATGGGTTTGTACTGTGCGCGGGCTGAGAAAGAGGTGTTCGCCAATCTGCTTGTTGGTGAAGCCTTGAACAACCTCCCAAAACACCCGCTCTTCAGCGGGGGTGAGGGGTAGGGGATTGGGCTGGAGGGTTGACTGTTCGAGCATGCGCTCTAGGGCGCTGTGGAGGCGCTGCGATCGCGCGATCGCCCCCTTCACCTTGGCAATTAGCTCTTGGGCCGAGAAGGGCTTTACCAAGTAATCGTCGGCCCCCAGCAGGTGGCCCTGCACTCGGTTAGTCAGCTCCCCCAGACTTGAAAGAAAGATAAACGGCACCATTTCTCCGGCGGGGCTAGAGCGCAGGTGATAGCAAAATTCGAACCCATTCATGCCCGGCATCATCACATCTGACACCACCACATCGGCGGGTTTGTTGCCCAACAGCTCTAGCGCCTCTTGGCCTGAGGTCGCGCTCATCACCTCAAAACCCTGAGCCTCCAGGCGTCGGGTCAACGCCATTTGCAGGACGGGATCGTCATCAACAATTAGAACCGTGTTCATACATTCAAGATCTCAACGGCAAGTCAGACTAGGGCTGAGGGCATGGGTTTTAAAGCGAAGCGACAGCAAGCTGTAGCGTCACCGCCACCGCCGCCCACAACGGCTGCATCAAAGGATTGGCATCTCGTTGCCGAGAGAGAGCTAAGGGCCTACGACTCTCCAGACTGTTTACACCCAGATCTAAATCGTTGCTAAACGAGCAAAATTGTGGGTTAAAGCGCATTAGACTATGGGATGTTTTGTCGTTTGCGGGCAATTTGCGATGTACGAACGGATCACTCCCCCGGCAGTAGGCGAACGCATCACCTTCAAAGATGGCGAACCCGTTGTGCCAGATACGCCTATCATTCCCTACATCCGTGGCGATGGAACGGGGGTAGACATTTGGCCCGCCGCCCAGCGAGTGTTTGATGCGGCGGTGGCCGCGGCCTACGGCGGCAAGCGCGAGATTGTCTGGTTTAAGGTCTACGCGGGCGACGAAGCCTGCGAGCAGTACGGCACCTACCAATACCTGCCCGACGACACCCTCAAGGCGATCGAAGAATTCGGCGTAGCGATCAAGGGGCCACTCACCACCCCAGTCGGCGGCGGCATTCGATCCCTCAACGTGGCCCTGCGGCAGATCAACGACCTCTATGCCTGCGTGCGACCCTGCAAGTACTACGCCGGCACCCCCTCCCCCCACCGCAGCCCCGAAAAGCTCGACGTCATTATCTATAGAGAAAACACCGAGGACATTTACCTAGGCATCGAATGGAAGCAGGGCGACCCAATCTGCGACCAGTTGATCAAGTACCTCAACACCGAGCTGATCCCCGCTACCCCAGAGCATGGCAAGAAGCAGATTCCCCTCGACGCAGGTATTGGCATCAAACCGATCAGCAAAACCGGCAGCCAGCGCCTAGTGCGCCGCGCCATGAAGCACGCCCTGCGCCTGCCCAAAGACAAACAGCAGGTCACCCTGGTGCACAAAGGCAACATCATGAAGTACACCGAGGGGGCCTTCCGCGACTGGGGTTACGAACTGGCCACCTCAGAATTTCGTGCCGACTGCGTTACCGAGCGAGAATCCTGGATTTTGGGCAATAAAGAGGCCAATCCTGACCTTTCCACCGAAGAGAATGCCCGCCAAATCGAACCCGGCTACGATGCCCTGACTCCAGAGAAAAAAGCCGCTATCCACACCGAGGTAGAGGGTATTCTCGCCGCTATCTGGGATAGCCACGGCAGCGGTCAGTGGAAGGACAAGATCATGGTGAACGATCGCATCGCCGACAGCATCTTCCAGCAGATTCAGACCCGGCCCGACGAGTACTCGATTCTCGCCACTATGAACCTGAACGGAGACTATCTCTCGGATGCGGCAGCGGCGATCGTCGGCGGCCTGGGCATGGGGCCAGGGGCCAACATTGGCGACACCTGCGCGGTGTTTGAAGCCACCCACGGTACGGCACCCAAGCATGCGGGTTTAGACCGCATTAACCCCGGCTCGGTCATCCTCTCCGGCGTCATGATGCTGGAATACATGGGCTGGCAAGAGGCGGCGGATTTAATTAAGAAAGGCATGGGGGCAGCGATCGCCACCCGCGAAGTCACCTACGACCTCGCCCGCATGATGGAGCCCCCGGTCAATCCACCGCTGAAGTGCTCGGAGTTTGCCGAGGCGATCGTCAAGCACTTTGATGACTAGCCAATGAAACTGAGGTTTGGGGTTTCAGGTATAGCTCTTGAATCTAAAACCCCAAACTCTTTTGTGATACCCTAGTAAAGTTGTCAAAAAACCACACATTCGAATTTTCGGGTCTCTCTTAGCTGAGAGCACGTTCGAATGGAGGATTAACCCGAAAGGAGTCAAAACCAAATGCCCGTTATTACTCTCCCTGAGCTACTAGAATCTGGGGTTCACTTCGGCCACCAAACCCGCCGCTGGAACCCCAAGATGGATCAGTACATCTTCACCTCCCGCAACGGCGTTCACATCATTGACCTGGTGCAGACCGCCCAGCTGATGGAAGAAGCCTACAAATTTGTCCGCACGGCGGCAGAGCAGGGCCAGAAGTTTCTGTTCATTGGCACCAAGCGCCAGGCCGCTGGCATTGTGGCCCAAGAATCTGCCCGCTGTGGCTCCCACTACGTCAACCAGCGCTGGCTGGGCGGCATGCTGACCAACTGGGAAACCATTAGGTCTCGCGCCAACCGCCTCAAAGAGCTAGAGCGCATGGAAGAGCTAGGGGCCATTGACCTGCGCCCCAAAAAAGAGGCCGCCGTGCTGCGCCGCGAGCTAGAGAAGCTGCAAAAGTACCTGGGTGGCATTAAAACCATGCGCAAGGTGCCCGATGTCGCCATCATCGTTGATATCAAGCGCGAGTACAACGCCGTGTCAGAGTGTCACAAGCTGGGCATTCCGATCATTTCGCTGCTGGATACCAACTGCGACCCTGACCTGGTGGATGTGCCCATCCCCGGTAACGACGACGCCATTCGCTCGATCAAGCTGATTCTCGGCAAGCTGGCCGACGCTATCTACGAAGGCTCAAACGGTGCCAAGGGCCGTGGTGGCGATGACGACTACGAAGACTACGACGGTGGCGAAGACGACGAGTATGGCTACGACGCCCCCGCTGCCGATAGCGACGACTAGAGTCTAGTCACTTCGCTCTCCCACTGGATAGGGATTTGAACATCTAGGTTTCCCTGGGCAAAGGCAGAATATTCTGCCTTTGCCCAGCGGTTGCCTTAGCGAGGGTGGCCCCTGGGGTTTAAGCTTAACTAGGGCGTTTCCCTTTAAGTTTGTATTGAGTTTGACGATAGCGCGTTAGGACGGTAAATCACCATGGCAGACATTTCTGCAAAGCTCGTTAAAGACCTGCGCGACAAGACTGGCGCGGGCATGATGGATTGCAAAAAAGCCCTTAAAGAAAACGACGGCGATATCGAGAAGTCGATCGAGTGGTTGCGCCAAAAGGGCATTGCTTCGGCCTCTAAGAAAGAGGGTCGCGTTGCGGCTGAGGGCATTATTGGCAGCTACATTCACACGGGCGATCGCGTCGGCGTGCTCGTAGAGATCAACTGTGAAACAGATTTTGTCGCTCGCCGAGACGAATTTAAGAGTCTAGTGCGCGACGTAGCTATGCAAATCGTGGCTTGCCCCAACGTAGAGTACGTACGCGTCAGCGACATTCCGGCTGAAGTATCTGAGAAAGAAAAATCCATCGAGATGGGGCGCGATGACATCGCCAACAAGCCCGAAGCGATGCGCGAGAAGATTGTGGAAGGCCGCATTCAAAAGCGCCTGAAAGAACTATCTCTGATGGATCAGCCCTTCATCAAAGATCAAAATATCTCGGTGGAAGAGCTGATCAAGCAAGCCGTTTCTAAGCTGGGCGAAAACATTCAGGTGCGCCGCTTCGCGCGGTTTGTGCTGGGTGAGGGCATTGAGAAAGAAGAGAGCAACTTCGCTGAAGAAGTCGCGGCTCAGGCCGGTCTCAATAAGAAAGAGGAGCCCGCAGCCGCAGCCGAGCCGAAGGCGGAGTCTGCACCTAAAAAAGAAAAGGGCAAGAAGAAGAAGTAAGGCTGGATAAGCCAGCTTCAGGCTAGGGGCTAACGGCTGAGTTAGCAGTGGTCGCAGACCGGCCCTTAGCCACCGATAGCGGGGGTGCAGGTATCGCGCCCCCGCTTTCAATATTTCCCTATAATCAGGTATGGCATGGGCAGAGAGGCATGGTAAGGCCAGTTGAAAGCATTCGCAAAGATCTCAAAGGGCTAGAGGGTGCCACCGCCGTCCTGGCCGACGAGTTTAGCCAAGTCTATGCCACGTATCTCACGGTGCTGGGGCAGACCCTGCGGCGGCAGGTGATTATGGCGGCCTATCACCTCTGCACCCAGGTCTATCCCGAAGAATTTTTGACGCTGGCGGTGAGCGATCGCGGCCGACTTCAGCAGAGCCTGCAAACCCTGGGCCACAAAGCCCAAGACTGGCTACAGCAGCTGATGGAGGCTGACCCGCCCCTGGCCGAACCCAACCTCGACCCCACCGACCTCAATCGCCTAGAGGCGGCCCTGGTGGCTCTGGCCCAGCCCTCGACAGAGGCTGAAGAGTCCTCTGACGATGCGCCTTCGGAGCCAGAGGCTATTACCCCAGAAGACAGTGCTCCGGAAGACAGTGCCGAGGAGCCAGATCTTGAGGCGATTGAGGAAGGCTCTGAGGACGCGATCGCAGCCGATTTTGACGCCAACCCGGCTGCCGAATCCCTCGAAGCCCTGCCGCTATCCTTAGCAGACGCATCTTCCTCTGACAATGCCGATAGCGCAGCCCCGGCTCTAAACCCTCAGCAGATTATGCAGTCTGTCATCATGGCCGCTATCTCCGGCGATATAGAGGATCGGTTTAGCGATCGCCCCTTTACCGGCGACCCGCTGACGCCCACCCTGGTTGCCAAACACCACTTAATTTTGGAGCAGCGCATTCGCGACGTCCTCCAGCGAGTTTCTAGAAAGGCCAACCGACTGCTGCGTAAGGCCCAGGTGATTCCTGACCTACCCGAGCCTGTACTGGAGGCCGCCGCCGATGCCGATATGGCCATTCCCAAAGGGCGCGCCGTACCCAATGTGCTCAACGTGCTGGTGGCAATGGCTGGCGATATGCCCGCCCAGTTTGACCGCCAGGAAACGGACGACGAAGGCGAAACTGATGACTTAGAGGATGACGACGAGGCTCTAGAGAGCAGCATGACCCATCTGGCCGCCATTCAGCTGCGCTTGAGCGATCTGGAATTTGGGGATGTGCAGACCGCCCTGTGGCGCAGCAAGCTGCGCACTGCTGTGGGCCGGCTGCGCAAGCTGGGCAAACAGTACCAGCGGGCCGAACGCGAGCTGGCGATCGCCCAGGCCGAGCAAGCCTGGCGATCGGTCTGGTCTGACGACTCCTCCCGGTAGGGCTCTGGGGAAGAAGCCATGACAGAAGCACAGACCTCCCTACCCGATTGGGTGCGGCTCCAGCGAGCCCTCTCAGTCGAGGCCGAAACCGGCTTTAACAATCTGGTGGGCAAACAGCAGAGCTTCAGTGAATTTCTGCGCGATAGCCTGCAACAGCCTCCAGCCATTCTCCCTGGCGATCAGCAACAATCCTGGCAGAGCCTGGCCCAAAAGTACGACGGCTACATCGACCTCAGCTTTGCCCAGCGCCAGCACCTGGTGGCCGAAACCCGCCGCTTTCTCCACGGCACCCAGCGCCTGCTAGAAAAATTTGCCGAAACCAAATCCCTCCGTACTCGAGAAAGTGCTGCCCCAGACGCTGGAGAATCCAAGTCTGCTAAGACACCCCGCAAGGCCAAAGCTGCGCCTAAGACCACTCAGCTGGCAGAGGCAACCGGGACGGGCAGCTTTCGCTTTGGCCTCGATCAGCCAGTCACCTACCTGAAGGGCATTGGGCCAAAAAACAGTGAACGCCTGGCCAAACTGGGGCTGTTCACCGTGCAGGATGTGCTCTACTACTACCCCCGCGACCACATCAACTACGCCCAGCAGGTCAAAATTCGTGACCTAGAGCCCGGTGAAACCGTCACCATTGTCGGTACCGTCAAGCGGGTCAACTGCTTCACCAGCCCCCGCAATAAAAAGCTCACCATCTTTGAGCTTCAGCTGTCTGACGGCAGCGGCACCCTCAAGCTCAACCGCTTCTACCCCGGCAACCGCTACGCTACCCCCGGCTGGCAGCAGCAGCAAAAGCGCCAGTATCCCCAGGGGGCGGTCGTCGCCGCCTCGGGCCTGGTGAAGCAGGGTAAGTTTGGGGTGACGCTGGAAGATCCGCACCTGGAGGTGCTGGACAGTTTGGGCGATCGCATTGAATCGCTCACCATTGGCCGCATGGTACCGGTGTATTCCCTCACCGAGGGCGTCGCGGCGGATCTGGTGCGCAAAGCTGTCGCCGCGTCCCTACCGGCGGTGCCCGAACTGCAAGATCCCCTGCCGGTGGATCTACTGCAGCGGTATGAGCTGGCGAAGGTGGAGGATGCGATCGCCCAAATCCACTTTCCCGACGACGAAGAGAATCTGGCCAAAGCTCGCCGCCGCCTGGTCTTCGACGAATTTCTCTACCTTCAGCTGGGTCTCCTGCGCCGCCGCCAGCAGCAGCAGGCTCAACAAACCGCGATCGCCCTCGCCCCCACCGGGGAGCTAATCGACCAGTTCTACGGCATTATTCCCTTCAGCCTGACTGGTGCCCAGCAGCGGGTGGTCAACGACATTCTCGCTGATCTGCAAAAATCCATCCCCATGAACCGTCTGGTGCAGGGGGATGTCGGCTCCGGTAAGACCGTCGTCGCAGTTGTCGCTATTTTGGCGGCCATTCAATCGGGCTACCAGGCCGCCCTAATGGCCCCCACCGAAGTGCTCGCCGAACAGCACTACCGCAAACTGGTGGAGTGGTTTAACCAGCTCCACCTGCCCGTCGAACTGCTCACCGGCTCCACTCGCGCCGCCAAACGCCGCAAAATGCTGGGCGAACTGGCCACCGCCGAACTCAAGATCCTCGTTGGCACCCACGCCCTGATCGAAGACCCGGTGCAGTTTCGCGACCTGGGCCTGGTGGTAATCGACGAGCAGCACCGCTTTGGCGTGCAGCAGCGGGCCAGGCTGACCCAAAAAGGCGCAAACCCCCACGTACTGACCCTTACCGCCACCCCCATTCCCCGCACGCTGACGCTGACCATGCACGGCGACCTAGATGTGAGCCAGATCGACGAGCTGCCGCCGGGGCGCAAAGCGATTCAAACTACCCTGCTGACAAATAAAGAGCGCACCCACGCTTACGACCTGATCCGGCGCGAAATTGCCCAGGGTCGCCAGGTCTATGTGGTGCTTCCCTTAGTCGAAGAATCCGAAAAACTCGATCTTAAATCCGCCGTGGAGGAGCACCAGCGGCTAGCGGAGGTGATCTTTCCAGAATTTACCGTTGGCCTACTCCACGGTCGCATGTCTTCCGCCGAAAAAGACGCCGCCATCACCACTTTCCGCAATCAGGAGTCCCACATTCTGGTATCGACCACGGTGGTAGAAGTGGGGGTAGACGTACCCAACGCTTCGGTAATGCTGATTGAGCATGCCGAGCGCTTTGGGCTCTCCCAGCTCCACCAGCTCCGAGGCCGCGTCGGGCGCGGTGCCGCGCAATCCTTCTGCCTACTGCTCAGCAGCAGCCGTAGCGAAAATGCCATTCAGCGCCTCAAAGTGCTAGAGCAATCCCAAGACGGCTTCTTTATCGCCGAGATGGACCTGCGCTTTCGCGGCCCTGGGGAGGTGCTGGGCACCCGCCAGTCCGGCCTGCCCGACTTTGCCCTAGCCAGCCTAATCGAAGACCAGGACGTGCTCATGCTGGCCCGCGAGGCGGCAGAAGCCATGCTGAAGGAAGATCCACAACTAGCCCGCTGGCCCAAACTGGCGAAGGAACTTCAGCGTCGCTACGAAAAGCTGATGGGCGGCACAATCATGACCTAAGAGGTGATACGAAATCCGATTTGGTAAACCCCAATTCATGATCAGGAACCCTGTAGGGGCGTAGCATGCTACGCCCCTACAAATCGGGGGTATTCATTCGGGATTTAGTATGAAACATTACTACACTTAAGGCGCTACACAGCTCACAGCATATGCCTAAAGTCTCATTCTGCTGAAACGTCAAACATCTAACCAAGGATGAATAACACTGGGGCATAAACTCTTTAGTCTGTAGGCACAAAGATTTACGGTGGCGTCCTGAATTGTGGTGTTTTTTCAAGGTCTAGATGCCATAGGTAGATCAGGTGCTAATTGTTTTTAGGAATTTGACCTATGAAAAGCAATGTTGTGTCGAAATGGGTTGGCGGCAGCGCACTGGCGCTGGGCTTAGCAGTTTTGCCGTCTACACTACCGGCCTCTGCCCAGACAGCGACGGACTCTGTGCCCCCTACCGCCCCCGGAACGGTTAACCCAACCCTTCCCGAAGGTAATTTGCCCGATTCAACTGTTCCGGATGAAACCTACTCTGACCCAGTAACCCCAGCCGCTCCGGGCACCGTTGACCCATCTGCCCCAGTCGCTCCGGATGCAACCGTGCCTAACGAGACCTACGCCGACCCGGTGGCACCTAATGCAACTACGACCACCACTGAGGACGACGGGTTGAGCTGGGGTTGGCTTGGCCTTTTGGGGCTGCTGGGTTTGGGCGGCTTGGCTGGGCGCAGCCGGGCTTCGGCACCGGCTTATCGCACTGGCGATCGCGTTACCACCCCCACCTCTGCCGATCCCCGCATTTAGGGATAGGGGTTTAGCGCAAGTTAGCCTGACTACTCGAAAAGGGGTGCTATTGAGCATCCCTTTTTTGTGTGTGGATGCCGGGAAAAAGAATTGGCAACTTGGCAGGCTTTCCGCTGACCTTGATTCAGGTTGGCTTAGGTAGGGCGCGATCGCGCCGGAGCATCCCCTGAGATAGCGGCAGCTCATGACGCAGGGCGTTAACGCTGTCTGCCCCCACTGGCCAGGGTTCATGGGGCAGCACGGGCGCTGGGTCGAGGGCTCGGTTCACCAGGTCGGCCATTAGATCAATCGCCTCTAAGAGCGGTGGCAGAGTCAGATGCACCGGCAAAATGCGAACCTCAAAGGTGTGCTTGTGGCGGAGAGAGTAGACAATATTTTTGAGGTTAAAGTCGCAGTACTTGGTGAGAGGAATCGCTTTGAGCTGCTCTCTCGCTTGATCCCAAGGCAGATTGCCCCAGCCTGGTTCTCGCACCAGGGTCAGCAGTTCTGGGGGCCACAACCCCAAACGCTGGCAGTGAGGGTTGCTGCCCAACAGCCATTTTAGGGTAGGGCCATAGGCCCACAGCAGGTTCACCAGATTGCGCATAGCAGGGGCAGAACAGAGGGGAGCCGCGTCAAAATGCAGGTGGGTGGCTCCTTCCACCGGAGCATAGAAGTTGAGCCGACGGGCAACCTCAAGGTAGGCCTCTAGCTGGGGCAGCTGAGCATAGGTTAAGGGTGGGGTAATCAGTTCGCAGGGGCGTTCTCGCTCGCCGGGTAAGGTGGTGGCAATGGCAATGGGTGGCCCCAGGTCGTCGGCCAGCTTGACCATGCCCTGAGGCCCCTGCTGCAACTCTAGGCCCAGGGTCTTGGCGACCGGCTGCAACACCTCGGCCAGGGGCAGGTTGGCATCGGTGAGACGGCCAATGATCTGCATAAACCGAATATCGTCGCCGACGATGCGGTACCAACCGGGCTGGGGTGGGCGGGCGCGATCGCAGTCAGCTTGCAGGGTCAAGTCATCAACGCACCAGACGATCGCCCGGTGCTGGGCATCGCGCACCTCAAACCCCAGGGTGAGGTTCTCTAGCACCGGGGTGCCGACAATCTGGCTGTGCTCTGACTGGGGATAGAATATGCGGCTGACGCTGCCCTCGTGGGCTGAGGCGATCGCCTCAGCCAATGTTTGGCGGCTAGCCCCCCTGGGAGCCATTAGCTCAATTTCTAAACCAACTCTGCCCGCTAGGGTCATAGCCTAGGGCTCGGGTGCAGCCAGCTCCAGGGCGTAGTCAACCTCGTCGGCGTTGCCCATAATCAAGTTGCGCTCAATGCGGAGCTTGGCGTCGTAGGGGGTGGCATCGCCCCAAAACTCGGCCAGTACGGCGGCATCATCGTAGGTGTAGCGGCTTTCGCCGTAGAAGCGCAGGTCATTCACCGACTGAAGCGACTCTAGGCGGGCATCGAGCAAAAACTGCTCCAGCAGGGCGACATCGGCAGGCCCCCACAGAATTTTGCTGCCCATGCGGGCCTTGGCTTCATCAACATCTTGGCCCCAATAGCTGGCTAGCTGAGCGGCATCCCAGTAGCTGTAGCCGCTGCTAAAAAAGGTGTCTAGCTCGGCCTGGGCGTAATTTTGGCTAATTTCGCTCTCGTCACACTTGAGTGCTGTCCCGGGCCTAGCGCTGAGCACCCCGCGTTGGCCAGTGGGGGCGGCGGCAAAGGCGCTGCTGGTGGTGAGAATGGTGGCGATCGCCAGCAGGACAGATAGATAGAGCGTTTTAGAGTGTTTCATAAGATTTAAGCCAATTTTGCTCCATCATAGGCGGGAGTGCTGGGCTTTTCGGGGGTTTGTAACGAATGCTGCGCCACCCTTCATCAAACGACGTGGGGGAAGCGCTGCTAGGGGATGATGTCGGCTAAACCGCTATGGATGTGGGCGGCGATCGCACCGGGATGGGTTAGCCACACCCGATTGGGCTGATTGCTGGCCACAGTGGCAATGTGTTGCAGCGCTCGGCGCAGGTGCCGCAGCCGAAAGGGCTGCCCCACAATGTAAGGGTGCAGGGCAATGCCGTACACCAAGGGCTGCTGGTGAGACTGCTCTAGCATTTCATCGAAGTTGTCGATGATCATCTCGGCAAAGTCTTTGGCGCTCACCCGGCGCACAGCAATGGCCGGTATATCGTTAATTTCTTGGGGATAGGGCACTGAGAGAATGCGGCCGCGCCGGGTCTCAAACCAAATAGGCTGATCGTCTTGACACCAGTCGAGCAGGTAGGTGTAGCCCGCCTCTTGGAGCAGGTCGGGGGTGACGGGACTTTGGGCAATCCAGGGACCGAGCCAGCCCTGGGGCGGCTGCCCTTCCTGCTCTGTCATGGTCTGCGTGGTTTCAGCGATCAGGGCGGCCTCATCGGCCTCGCTCAAGGTGCTCTGGCGTTCGGAGTTGGTGCGGCCATGGGCGACAATCTCGTCGCGGCGATCGCGAAAGGCCGCCACCACCGCTGGGCAGTAGTCGTAGATCGCCGAATTCACCAGCAGCGCCACCGGCAACTCTAGCTGATCAAACAGCTCCAGCAGTCGCCAGACGCCCACCCGGTTGCCGTAGTCGCGCCAGGCGTAGTTCAGCACATCGGGCTGAGGGCCGCCGGGGGCCAGTTCGGCCCCCAAGCCTTCACCAAAGGCAAAATGCTCCAGGTTGAGGGCAATGTAAACGGCCAGCCGTCGCCCGCCGGGCCAGCGATAGTCGGGCCGCTGGGTAATAGCCGAGTAGTTGTAGCGTCCGTGGTGGGTCAGCGGCAAGGCATAGTCTCCCAAAGTCAAGGCAGGGCACGATTGGAAGGGTAGCAGAAACCGCCCACTGTTAAGGTCAGAGCATTATCAACTGCCGCCGATCCTATCGCTGCCGCCGCCGTCCTAGCCATCAAACAGGCTGCCACTGGGAATCAAGGGCCTCTTAAGCAAGCCGAAAAAGCTGTGGAAGCAGCCCTTTAGAGCTTTTTGACGGCACTA
This sequence comes from Leptolyngbya sp. CCNP1308, assembly GCF_034932455.1. Taxonomy (NCBI): domain Bacteria; kingdom Bacillati; phylum Cyanobacteriota; class Cyanophyceae; order Leptolyngbyales; family Leptolyngbyaceae; genus Leptolyngbya; species Leptolyngbya sp. CCNP1308. The sequence goes on from NZ_JAYGIH010000105.1 coordinate 37,025, forward strand.
ACTCGCCAGGGTCAAAGATGCGCCTTGGTTAGGATTAAAACCCTAGACAAGACCCCCAACGACAGCGAGATGGAACCCAGTTGAACGATTGATTCCATCAGCGATTAGATAGCGGAGTTGGCGGTTAAGTCCGCAGGGTGTAGCCCTCCTGCCTGGGGCAACTGCTCTGGGCTGGTTCCAAGGAATCAGCCCAAACTCATTTGGCGGCAGCGATCGCCCCCTGTACCTGGGCGAGTGTTACCATGTAAACCGCTTATCGGTTTCAGCGAGAATCAGCCACTGGAGGAAACGGGGAAAGATTGGTGAAAATCTGCCGCTGTCTCGCAGCTGTAAGGCAGTTGTGGGCTTCAGATTGTCGATTTTTGATCGCAGGCAACTATATCTAAAGTGGCCAAGCCAAAATTGACCGAGTAGAATGCTCGCCGATGGTACGGTTATGTTCCACAACATCTGCGAGGTACGGAACTGAAGGCACAGATGGTCGTCGTGCAGCAATGTACGTTCTTTTTTAGAAAGGCAAAGCTGGCGATCGCGGCTCAAAAACAACCTAAAACTCTTGATGTTTGGCTGCGATCGCCGGGCAGAATCTACCCCAAAACCAACCCCTCAGGAGATGTACAACCCAAAACCAACCCCTCAGGAGATGTACAACAATGCCTCACAATGACTATGGCGAGCTTCCTGGTAATGAACTGCGGATGATCTCCCTGATCAAGCCACTGGAACTCATCTTTGGATGACCCATAGAGCCATTGTGTCGAGGTCTTTAAACCTCACCCATACCCCAGGTCTCTGGGCAGACAGTGGGAATTTTGGCCTGTTTAATCTCCAGAAAAAATCTCAGACAGCTATGATCTTAAATGCGCGCCTTGACAACAGTAAATAAACACCATGGTTAAAAAGTCAGATTTTGTTTTAGCACCCTACATGAAGAGCAGTGACCTACGTGCCACCTACCAAATTTTCAACACGGTAGTTCCTTATGTTGGGCTATGGATTTTTGCGGTTAAGGCAGCCTCAATTTCCCTCTGGCTGTTGCCGCCCATTGTGATGTTAATGGTGCTGTTTTTGCTGCGCTGCTTTTCGCTAATGCATGACTGCGGCCATTATGCTTTGTTTCGGTCTAAATGGGCCAACAGAGTGGTGGGTTTTATGCTGGGGGGCATCAACGCCATTCCTCAATATGCTTGGTCGAGAGATCACGCCTACCACCACAAAACCAATGGCGATTGGCAGCGGTATCGCGGTATTGCTGACTTTCTCTCGACAGAAGAGTTTGCTCAACTCAGCGCCTTTGATCAGAAACTCTATGGCCTACTCCGGCAGCCCATCATGACCCTGCCAGGGGGCTTTTTCTACCTTGCCATTCAGCCCAGACTGACTTTGCTATTGGGCATTCATGAATTTATTGGGCATGGGTTGACCTGCTTAAAAAGCAGTGGCGTCAAAAGTTTGGGGACTATTGTTTCCTCCCATAGATCTAAGCATTGGCAGACGAGCGGGGAATTTTGGGATGTGCTGTTGAACAATATCTTTGTGGTGGGTAGCTGGTTCCTGTTGAGCTACCTGATTGGACCAAGGCTATTTCTAGGTCTGTATGCCACTGTTCTAACCCTAGCTGGGGCGATTTTCATCTGCGTCTTTTTTGTGCAGCACAATTTTGAAGGTTCCTATGCCCACAAAACCGCCGATTGGGACTACCTGCGAGGGGCGATCGAGGGCAGCAGTTACCTAGATTTACCGCCCCTGCTGCGGTGGTTTACTGCCGACATCAGTTACCACACTATTCACCACCTCTCAGAGAGAATTCCTAACTACAACTTAGCCGCCTGCCATCGGGCTAATCGTCACCTGCTTTCGAAGGTGACCATCCTAAGATTTGGCGATCTGCTCCACTGCTCCAAATTTATTTTGTGGGATGCTGCTGCCGATCGCCTGGTGCCGATACCAACAAAGCAAAAGGTATTGGCGACGTCGCTGCCTTGATTGATGCACCCCAAACCGTGGTTTTAGCCTACGGGCGAATCGGTCTGGGCAATGCCTTAAAAATGTCTTGTCAAATATTAGGCAGTGCCCAGAATTCTTGAATTAAGAAGGGAATTTATTTCTTCAAAATCTCCTTATACCAATTCTCTGTAAGGTGCCAATGATATCTCTGTTGACTCCGTCCAGAAATGCTGCCTCAGTGGAGTCGAAGCCAGCGCAGGTAATTTAATTTTAATTGAGGGAGTTGATATAAATACTGGAAAAAGTAGCTTGGAAAAAGTAACTTGCAACGGGCCAAAAAATTCCCGTTTGAGGTTCCCCATACGTCCAGGCTTTGGTTTCTCCGACAAGGCCGCAAAACAGCGTCAGGGCAACCTACCGCTTCCCCCATGCCGTGCATATGGATCGGTGCACGAAAATGACCACACTTGACCCAGAGTTGTTAGTACAGCTGTGCTCTATAGTCCGCATGACCATTGGTGACGACAGAACTGTGTCTCAATAGCATCAACCTGGCCCTGATGTCATTAGCGTGTCGCCGATGACCAATAGCCTGTCACTGTACAAAATCCTAAGCGGGTGGGGGGAATCGAACCCCCATCATTAGCTTGGAAGGCTAAGGTTTTACCACTAAACTACACCCGCGCACTGGTGTCAATTTTATCATAGTGGGCAGCGGGGGTTAAGCTTTTTTGGCCAGCTCAAAGGCAAGTGTAACCAACCCCCCCGCCTTTTGATGGATACGATACCAGATGCCCTGAATTAAATCTTTATAATGGAGTGCCTGCACTGGCCGTTACGAGGCACAAATTATTAGCCTCAGTAGTTTGCTGGCCAAGGTGTTGAGCGGTGTGGTGGTGGATGATTCGCTGCTGTTATCTGGAGAGCTAGAGTTTGCCTGTGTCTGCATCGACAGCTTATCTATTGGTGTCTCACGGTAGCCGTGATCCTCGGCCTGGGCAGGGCATGGAGCGGTTAGCTCAATTTGTGCGATCGCACGAATCCGGGCTGTGGGGTAGTCGCCCTGGCTCCCAACCCCGCCCAGACAGCCGTATCGAGCGCAGCAGGCGCTCGATGGCAGGACGCTCGGCCGATAGTCAGGCCGCATCATTTCTGCTCCGCGCGCCGATGTTGGACTGGCTGCACCCCACCACAGCCCATTTCGCTGGTGAGGAATCGGGTATTTTTCGCAGCAGAGTCTCCCAGCCCGAAACCGTAAGTGGGCCGCTGGTGGGCACCGCTTGCCTAGAAGTTGGGGCTGTGCCGCTGCACCAACAAATTGTCGCCTTTAGCCAGCGCGCCCAGGCCGCAGGAGTGGGTCGGGTGCAGGTGATCCCCTTGTTTTTGCTGGCCGGCGTCCACGTGATGGAAGATATTCCGGCGGAGGTCGAGCTGGCCCGCGAAGCGCTGCCGGGCTTACCCCTAGAGGTTTGCCAACACCTGGGCAGCCATCCGGGCCTTAAAGAGCTTTTGCGCCACAAGCTGCGCACCACCGCTACTGAATCGCTGATTGTAATCTCCCACGGCAGTCGCCGACCGGGGGGTAATGGGCCTGTTTGCGCCCTAGCCCAGGGGTTGGGGGGCACCGCCGCTTTTTGGGCTGTGGCTCCCAGCTTAGACACCCAGGTCATTCAGTGCATCCAGAGTGGCATCCAGCGGGTGGCTATCTTGCCCTACTTTTTATTTGCGGGCAGTACTACCGATGCCATTACCCACCATACCGAAGAGCTAGCCGAGCGCTTTCCTCAGATGGGGTTTCATCTGCTGCCGCCGCTGGGGCCTTCGCCTGAGCTGGCCCGTCTAGTCGTTGATCTTGCCCTTGGCCGAGTGCTTACCAAGCCCCAGCCATCGCTGTTTCCTGCCCAGCGGGCGGCCTTTCGCCACGCGGTTTACCAGTCGTCGATGGTGTCTTAGGCCAAGCCAAGCCGTACCTGGTTCAGCAACGCTCTACCCTAGGGATGGCAAGTTTCCCGAGTCATCCTTGCTTTGTTTTCTACTGTTTGGGTTTGATAACGCCTATGGTGTCGCCAGCCTCTCAGCCTCAAGCGTCTCCGTCGAATGGGGCTCAGCCCTGCGGCACGGTTTACTTAGTCGGTGCTGGGCCTGGCGATCCGGGCCTGTTTACCCTGCGGGGCAAAGGGCTGCTGGAATGTGCCGATGTGGTCATCCACGATGCGCTGGTCAGTGCTCCTATTTTGGCGATGATCAACCCCCAGGCCACCGTGATCAATGCGGGCAAGCGGCGAGGTCGCCACTCCCTAGGGCAGGAGGCGATCAACCAGCTGATTGTCGATCAGGCTAAGGCCCATGCTGTGGTGGTGCGCCTCAAGGGGGGCGACCCCTTTGTGTTTGGGCGCGGCGGCGAAGAAATGGCGGCCTTGGTCGCAGCAGGCATTGGGGTGGAGGTGGTGCCGGGCATTACCGCCGGGGTGGCGGTGCCGGCCTATGCGGGCATTCCGGTGACCCACCGCAGCCAGAGTTCGTCGGTGACCTTTGTGACGGGCCACGAGTCTACCGGCAAGTATCGCCCCAGGGTCAACTGGCGCGCCCTGGCCCAGGGGTCTGAAACCATTGTGGTGTACATGGGGATTCACAATCTGGGGACGATTACCGCTGAGCTATTGGCCGCCGACCTCAGCGCCGATACCCCCGTAGCGCTGATTCGCTGGGGCACCTACCCGCAGCAGGAAACGTTGATTGGCACCCTATCCACCATTGTGACCCAGGTGGCTGAAACGGGTTTTGAAGCCCCTGCGATCGCCGTCATCGGCTCAGTTGTAAACTGGCACAAGGTCTTTCGTCACTGTCGTCCGGCGGGGACAATTTGGCCTTAGCCGTCCGGCGACAGGTTTGGCAATTGCAAATCTTGCTTAGAGATCTCGTTCTGTTTTCAAAAAATCCAGCACTTCGTCGCACCAGTCGATCCAGTCTTGTTCGTAACGCATGCCCCGGCGCAGGGTGAGGTAGCGAAACTGCTCAATGCGGGGGGGATGGGCGATCGCCCTATACAACGCCTCCATCGCCTGGTAGTTGGCCAGCCGCTCGCAGTGGAGCTGACGGCGGCGGTGCAATTCTTGTAGCAGCAGTCCGTCGGCCACGTAGGGAGCCGCCAGCACCTTGACCAACAGGTCTTCGCGGATGGGGGTGGGCTCGGTGGGCTCGGCGTACCAGCGAACCAGCTCGCCTTTGCCCGCCTCGGTAAGGCTGTAAATCTTTTTGTCGGGCTTGCCCGCCTGGGGCAGAGTTTCGTGAACGACCCAACCCTGCTGCTCCATTTTGCCCAGCTCGCGGTAGATCTGCTGCTGACTGGCCTGCCAGTAGCAGCTAACGCTCTCTTCAAAGCGTTTGCTGATGTCGTAGCCGCTGTAGGGCTGCTGCGACAGTACCGCCAAAATCGTGTGGGACAAAGCCATATGGCAAAAAAAACGAAAATAGAAGAGCGAAAAGTGAATAAAATGCCCCGTTCCATAGGCTTGAATCTTAGCGTTTTGGGTGTCGTAACCCAAGTCTTCATCTGCTATGGGTAACGAAACAGGGGCGTTTGAAGGAGTGCTGTTGACATACTCAACTATTTGAGTATACTCTTTGGACAGAATGTACAACAAATTGAATATCTACTTGTTGTAGAACTATTAATTGCACAGTGCCTTGTTGTCTAGGTTGCTGGGCTGGTTCCGAGCTTTTCCTACTTCCTTTCTTCGTCAAAGGTGCCGTCATGACCGACGCTCCCGCTTCTGCGAATCGTTTGCCCATCAAAACGCTAACCGCTGAACCGACAGTCCAGGTTGATAAAGACCAGCCAAAGCCCCGCCGCTGGCGACTGCGACTGCGGCGCTGGTGGCTGGTGCCCCTGGCCACGCTGCCCCTGGCGATCGCCTTAGGCATGCGCCAGTTAAACCAGCCCGCAGATGCCCCAGCCTTAGCGGCGGCGCTGCCGGTGGAGGTTGTGACCCTCACCCCGGTAGACGCTTATACCGTAGCGCGGCAGTATACGGGCGAAATTGTCGCCCAGCGCAGCAGCGCCCTGGGGTTTGAGCAGGGGGGTACGGTGGTGGCAATGCTGGTGCAGGAGGGCGATCGCGTCTCAGCCGGTCAACCCCTGGCCCGGCTTGACACCCGCAGTTTGGCCAGCCAGCGCCAGCAGCTTGTGGCCCAGCGCGATCGGGCGATCGCCGCCCTGAACGAATTGCAAAATGGCCCCCGTCAACAATCTATCGCTGCTGCCCAGGCTGCCGTGGGCGATCTGGAGCAGCAGGTGGCGCTGTCAACGGCCCAGCGCGATCGCCGCACCGACCTCTACGAACGCGGCGCGATCTCTCGCGAAGAACTCGACCAGCAAACCTTTGGCACCGGGGCGCTCGAAAACCGCCTGGCCCAGGCCCAGAGCCAGCTCGATGAACTGCTGGCCGGAACTCGCCCCGAGCAGATTGCCGCCCAGGTGGCCCAGGTGCGCCAGCTAGAAGCCACTATTCAATCGGTGGATGTGGATCTGTCGAAGGCGGTGCTTACCGCGCCCTTTGGCGGTCGGGTGAGCGATCGCCTGGTGGATGAGGGCGTTGTGGTCAGCGGCGGCCAGACCGTGCTGCAACTGACCGAGGGCGGGGCCACCGAAGCCCGCATTGGCGTACCGGCTGAGGTGGCCGACAGCCTAGCCCTCGGCAGTGCCCAAACTGTTGAGGTCGGTGAACGCACCTTCTCCGCCACCGTCACCGCTCTGCTGCCAGAGCTGGAATCGACCAGCCGCACCGTCATCGCCGTGCTGACGCTGGATACCAGCCAGGATTTGACCCTGGGCCAGACCGCCCGGTTAGTTCTACAAGATACCCAGCCCACCGCCGGGTTCTGGCTGCCCGCTACCGCTCTGGTGCAGGGAGAGCAGGAATTGTGGTCGGTGTATGTGGCGGCGACTGGTGAGAATTCTACCGCCGCTACCGTGGCCCGCCAGCCGGTGGAAATTGTCCACACCGAGGGCAATCGCGTGCTCGTTGCAGGGCTGGTGGAAGCGGGCGATCGCGTCATCACCGCCGGTACCCATCGGGTGGTGCCCGGCCAAACCGTCAGCGTGCCGTAAGAAACTTTCTCCTTTAAAGCATCAAGGGCTGGTCAGCCCCCTGGGGTTGCCAGCGCATAGCAAATCCGCATTGTATAACCCCAATGTCAATCAGACAGCTTGCGTAGGGGCAAACACCGTTTGCCCAGCACAATCGGGGCTAGCTCAAGCGGATTCAACATCACACCCTGTAGGAGCCTGCCATGCTTGCTGTGCAACCTCAAACCCGCCCTAGGACACCCCAGATCGATACACTTGCGGTAAGTTCTGACGTTTTCCGCGAGGTAATTGCTATGGCTGGGGTGCCCATGCCAGGTCTAGACCTGATCAAAACCTTTGAAGGCTTGAGTCTACAAGCCTACCCAGACCCCAAAACCGGGAATTTGCCCATCACCATTGGCTGGGGCTCGACCCGCAATAAGAATGGCCAGCCCTTTAAACTGGGCGATCGCATCACCCGAGAAGAGGCCGACGAACTGCTAATGGCGCAGGTCGCCAACAACTACCTACCCCCTCAGCAGAGCATCGCCGCCTGGACCGCGATGAACGATAACCAGCGGGGAGCCATTCTCAGCTTTGCCTACAACCTGGGAGCTTATTTCTACGGGGCCAGCGGCTTTGAAACCATTTCGCGGGTGCTGCGCAACCAGGAGTGGCACAACATTGAGGCGGCTCTAATTCTCTACCGCAATCCCGGCACCAATGTGGAAGAAGGGCTGCTGCGCCGCCGCCTGTCGGAGGCCAATGTGTTTTTGGCGGGCACGCCGGGGGTGGCCCTGAGTGCTGCCGGGCAGCGGTACCTGGCGGGCGGTCGCACTCCCAGCGGCAACCGCTACCTCAGTCAAGAGGCCCAGGCCTATCTGGCTAACCGGCCCACCGTGTCGGGAGGGGGCGGCGGCGTGCCTACCGCCCCAGGGTCGCGGCTGCTATCGCTCACCAACCCTTACCTCAGTGGTCAGGATGTGCAGCAGGTGCAGCAGGCGTTGGTGCGCTGGGGGGCGAATGTGGTGGCCGATGGCTACTTTGGCCCGGCGACGGCGATCGCCGTCGAGCAGTTTCAGCGATCGCAGGGCCTCCCCGCCGATGGCATCGTTGGCCCCCAAACCTGGGCCAGGCTGCAACAGTCGCCGCCCGCCCCGCCCCCGGGCCAAAACCGGCTGCTGCGGCTCACCAACCCCCTCACCTCGGGCAGCGACGTGCTGACGCTGCAACAGGCCCTCGGTCGCCTGGGCATCGCCGTCACCGCCGACGGCATCTTTGGCCCCGGCACCGATCGCGCCGTGCGTCAATTCCAGGCCAGTCGGGGGTTAGTTGCCGATGGCGTCGTCGGCCCCCAGACCTGGGCTCGTTTACAAAGTCAGGCTCCCGCTACCCCCCCAGCCCAACCTGCGCCCTCTTTTATCAGGGTGCTGCGGCTGGCCAACCCCTACACCCGAGGCAACGATGTGCGGGCCGTTCAGCAGGCGATCGCCCGCGCCGGCATTCCAGTAGTGGCCGACGGGGTGTTTGGCCCCGGCACCGATCGCGCCGTGCGCCAGTATCAGGCCAGCCGAGGCCTAACGGTCGATGGCGTCGTCGGCTCCCGCACCCGCACCAGCCTAGGGGTGTAGGGATTGGAGGCTGATATTGCCGGGGGCAAGTTTTGAATTTTGAATTCTGAATTCTCAATCCGACAGCTCTCATTCAAAACTTAAAACTCCCTCCCCCCCACCTTCCCCATCTCCCTGATCCCCCACTCCCCACCCTCCTCCCATGAACCTCTTCTACCGCAACCGCCAACTCCTTCTACTCACCCTGGTGCTAATCGTTGTCTGGGGCCTGTCGGCTTTTCTTACCCTGCCGCGCCTAGAAGACCCGGAGATTGTGCAGCGGTTCGCCCGCGTTACTACCTTTCTGCCGGGGGCGACGCCGGAGCGGGTAGAGACGCTGGTAACAGAGAAAATTGAGGATCGGCTGTTTGAGCTAGAGGAAATTGAGTCGCTGCGATCGACCAGCGGCTCTGGCATTTCAGTGATCACGGTGGAGCTGAAGGATACGATTCCTGACGTTGACCCGGTGTGGGCCAAGGTGCGCAGCAAGGTGGATGACGCAGTGCCCGAGCTGCCCGCCGCCGCTTCGGTACCCGAGTATGCCGACAGCTCCACTAAGGCCAGCGCCCTGATCGTCGGGCTCACCTGGACACGAGACGATGCCCCCAACTACGCGATCATGGGGCGGCTGGCGGCGGCGTTAGAAGATCGTCTGCGGGCCATTCCCGGTACGGAGACCGTGGAGATCTTTGGCGAACCCGATGAAGAAATTCGGGTGGATATTGCCGCCACGGAGCTGTCGCGGCTGGGGCTGTCGGCGGCGGCGCTTTCCCAGCAGATTGCCGCCAGCGATGCCAAGGTGTCGGCGGGGCAGTTTCGCAGCGACAGCTCAGAATTTCTGCTGGAGGTCAACAGCAGCCTCAGCTCGTTGGAGCAGATTCGCGCCATTCCGATCGCAGCAGGAAGCGAGGGGCAGGTGGCGCGCCTGGGAGATATTGCCACCGTCACCAAGGCGGTGCAAGACCCGCCGACGGATTTGGCATTGGTGAATGGTCAGGGGGCGATCGCCCTCTCGGCCAAGGTCGAGTCAGCCCAGCGGGTAGACCAGTGGGCGGCGCAGGCCAGAGCCGTACTAGACGACTTTCGCCGTGAACTGCCCGACGGGTTAGATCTCCAGGTCGTACTCGACCAAAGCCAGTACGTGCAGCAGCGGCTGAATGGGGTGATCAGCAACCTGATTACCGGGTCGCTGCTGGTGATTGGGGTGTCGCTGCTGATCTTGGGCTGGAAGTCGGCCCTGCTGGTGGGGCTGGCCCTGCCGCTGACCACGCTGATGGTGTTTGGCACCATGAAGGTGCTGGGGGTGCCGCTACACCAGATGTCAGTGACCGGGGTGATTATCGCCCTGGGGCTGCTGATCGACAACGCCATCATTGTGGTGGATGAGGTGCAGGGGCGGCTGCGGGCGGGCATGGCGCCGGGGGAGGCCGTGGCCCAAACGGTGCACCACCTGCTGGTGCCGCTGCTGGCCTCAACTCTGACCACGGTGCTGGCGTTTATCCCGATCGCATCGTCGCCGGGGGGCGTGGGGGAATTTATTGGCACCATTGGGCTGACGGTAATTTTGGCACTGCTGAGTTCCCTGGCGCTATCGCTGACGGTGATTGTCTCGCTGGTGGCCCGACTGCATCGGTGGAACCCGTTACCTTGGCGCTGGGGCTGGTGGCAGCACGGTTTCTCTAACGCAGCGCTGGCTAACGGCTATCGGTGGACGCTGCGGGCGGTGTTTCGGCGACCCTGGCTCGGCGTGGGTCTGTCGCTAATTCTGCCGGTAATTGGCTTTGCGGTATTTGCCACGCTGCCCCAGCAATTTTTTCCGCCCACCAACCGCAACCAGTTTCAGATTGAGTTTGAGCTGCCCACCCAGGCCACGCTGGATGCCACCCAGACCCAAATTCGCCAGGTGCGGCAGCTAGCACTACAGCATCCCGAGATTGACGATGTGCACTGGTTTATGGGTCGCAGCGCGCCGCCCTTTTTCTACAACGTGCTCGACAACCGCCGCAACGCCCAAAACTACGCCCAGGGTATCGTTCACCTGGTCAGCACCAATAATTTGAGGGAAACCATCCAATCACTGCAAACCGAGCTGGATGCGGCCTTTCCCCAGGCCCAGGTGCTGGTGAAGCAGCTAGAGCAGGGGCCACCCTTTGATGCGCCGATTGAGCTGCGGGTCTATGGGGCAGACCTGGCGGGGCTGCGGGCGGTGGGCGATCGCCTCCGCGCCGAACTTGCCCAGGTACCCGACGTGGTACATACCCGCGCCACCCTCACTGAAGCGCTACCCAAGCTGGCGCTGGAAGTGGACGAAACCCAGGCCCGTCGTCTGGGACTCGATAACCAGGCTATTGCAGGTCAGCTCAGTGCCGCTCTCGATGGGAGGACTGGAGGTTCGGTGCTGGACGGCAGCCGCGACATTCCGGTGCGGGTGCGGGTGCCGGGAGAGCAGCAGGGGAATCTGGGGGCGATCGCCTCGCTAGATCTAGTCACCCCCCAGGGAGAACTGCCTTTGGATGCGATCGCATCCCTGAAGCTGGTGCCCGACACCGCCAGCATCAGCCGCCGCAACGGCCAGCGCATCAACACCGTGCAGGGGTTCATCACCGCCGGGGCATTGCCGAGCACGGTGTTATCTGCCTTCCAAACTCGGCTACAGGAACAGGGCTTTGAACTCCCCCCCGGCTACAGGATTGAGTACGGCGGCGAAGCCGATGCCAGGGGAACCGCCGTGGGGAATTTGCTCTCCACCGTGGGCGTTCTCGGCATTTTGATGACGGCGACGCTGGTGCTGTCGTTTAACTCCTTTGGGCTGGCGGCGCTGATTGGGTCGGTGGCGGTGCTGGCGGTGGGCCTCGCCGCCCTGGCGCTAAAGCTGTTTGGCTCGATCTTTGGCTTCACCGCCATTCTCGGCACCCTGGGGCTAATTGGCCTAGCCATCAACGATTCGATTGTGGTGCTGGCCGCCCTGCGCGAGCACCCTGAGGCCCGCCTGGGCCATCCCCAGGCTACGGAAGATGTCGTGTTTCAGGCCACCCGCCACGTAATTGCCACTACCGTCACCACGATCATCGGGTTTGTGCCGCTGATGGTTGACCCCACCGGGTTTTGGCCACCGCTGGCGATCGCGATTGCAGGCGGCCTTGGCGGCGCGACCCTGCTGGCGCTCTACTACATTCCCTCGGCCTATCGCCTGCTAAGCTACCGCCATCCTGCAACGGTCGTTCAAATTCCCGCTGAGACCGCTTTTTCTAAGCTGTAGATTGCAGGCCAGAGCAGCGTAGAACAGCTTAGGCGTCTTAGCCCATATCTCGCCAAACAAACCCACTATTTTGCTATTTACAAGTCCTGAGATCAGGACTGACCAACCGCTGCCGTTTGCGACCCAAATAAATTTAATTGCCTGATCTGAAACCTGTCGAAGAGTGCATAAATTTGATCGCTTACTTCACTGGCGAGATTTTTACAATCCTCCAATTGAAGTAGATAGACGCCGACAAGATGATCTTTAGGTAAGCATAAAGCACCCAGTTTGTGTAGATTCTTAGCAATTTAGGCCATTGCGGAACATAAATTGCCCTTTCAACTTCTGAGACACGGGGTTAAGCTATGGCGCGGCTCTGCACCGATGGATTAGCTGATTTTTTTCTAACGCAATTCGAGGGCCGTTGCTGTGAATGGGCAGCGATCGCCTACAATCGATCTGCTAATTTGCCCATTGATGTGTCGGACTTGAGAGTGGCGGATTTATGTACAGCAGTTACCAATACAAGAAGAAGGCATCGCGTCGCCGCTTACGGTTGGCAATGTTTCTTCTGCTGCTAATTGGCATTCCTGTTGGCATTGAGTTGCTGACGCGACTGGTGGCCCACGCCACGGGCACGAGCGATCGCTTCACCACCAATCCGGCCTCTGATGTGATCGAGTCTTACCACCTGCGATTTGTCAGCCGGGAGGGGCAGCCCTACGCGGGCCTGCCCGACGACGGCGAATTGAACGCGGTGCGCGACCCCCTGCTGGGCTATCGGCTGGCGGGCAACCAGCAGAGCAATTTTTGGCAAATCAACGACAGCGGGTTTCGCGACGACGAAGCCGTGCCCAGCACTAAGGCAGCAGGGGAGATCAGAATTTTTGTTCTCGGTGGTTCGACGGCCTTTGGCCAGCTCAGCTCCAACAACCAGACCACCTTTGCCAGCAAGCTAGAAACCCGTCTCAACGACCAAGTTGCCCAGCAGCGGGCTAACCCCGCTCAGTTTCAGCCCAGCGCCCTGCCTTTTCGGGCTGACCAGGTGCAACAGGCGCTGGCGCTGCCGCCGCGCATTCGCGATGGGCAATACCGGGTGGTGAATGCGGCGGTACCCGGCTACGCCTCGGGCAATGAGCTGGCCATGCTGACCCAGCGGGTAGCCGCCTACAATCCAGATTTTGTGGTGGTGATGGGGGGTTATGCCGACCTGATGCTGCCCAGCGCTGACCGGGGCAGCGATGTGCCGGGGCTAGAGCAATATTTGGCTGGGGAAAGCCAGTCGGTTGGCGCTCAGCTCAGCGAGCAGACGCGGGCTTGGTTTGATCAGCTCTATGTGGTACAGGGGATTAAACGCTACGGTCTGCAACGGCAGCAGGCAGAGCCGCGCCTAGCAGAACCGCTCAATCTCTACTCGCCCACTCTGGAGGCTACTCTCAGCGATCGCCTACCCGCTGACCAAGCCGAACTTGAGCAGCGCATCGATCGCTACGGTCGCCACATGCGGCAGATGGTGAGCTGGGCGGCGGCCAACAAAAAGCGCTTGATCATCGCCATTGAGCCAGAAATCTCTAGCCGCAAGCCAGAGTCTCTGACTCCTGAAGAATCGGCAATTTTAGGCGAGCTAGACAATACCTACCTAGAGCAAATGCGCACTGGTTTTGCTGGATTAGCTGCCGTCGCTAATCAGGCCAAGACACAGTCGGCCAATGCCCAGGTGCTGAATTTCTACCCGCTCTACGAAGACTTTGCGGGGCAGGCGTTTCAAAGCCCGGCGGGGTTAACCGATGAGGCCTATACGCTGATATCTGACCGGCTCTATGCGGCGATCGCTAACCAGGTAGCCCTTCAACCCGAGCCCTATGGGCTTTGAAATGCAAAGCCATTATTCAGGATGGAACCCCAAGACCGTAGCGCACGGCGAAGAACTTTGCCGTGCCATATTTACTGCACCACATACGGTGCGTTAGCTCAGCTAGACACAATCAGCTAACGCCCCCACTGCGGCAGTGAGGGGCGTTAGGTACAGAATGGGTTACAAAAATCGATGGATGGTCTAGAGGGTTTCGACCGTTTCGGCGTAGGCGTCGCCATCAAAGGGCTGTACCCCGGTTTTGGGATAGTTGTCATCGTCGGGGCCAAAAATTCTGCCGACGGGCTCGGCAAGATATTGTATTAACCCTTCTAAAAAGTAGCCAAATACTGAGAGATTCAGACCTTTCATGACTGGCACCTCGCGGCTTAAGGATATTGATGTTGGCAGACTGTAGCGATGCGGTGTAGCGGGTCAGGGTTTAGCTGTTTGGTGTACCCTGATACCTAAATGCTACGGGATCACCCGAGGCTAGCGGTGCGACAGTGACCATTCTTTACAGCGGTTGGCAAGTTGTAATATATAGAGTGCACCTTTAACGATTTGGCTTAACAGTAAGGAGAGTTTCCTGTGAAACGCAGTCACGCGGCGATCGCTATTTTGTGCGGGCTAATGGGCGGTGGGGTAGCCATTCCCAGCGTCCAGGCGGCGGCTCCAGCGCTACCGTCCCCAGCCTTAACCACCTTGGGCGAGGCTCCTGAGCCTGTGCCCCCGCTGTGGCTGGCGCAAAACAGCAGCAACGGCCTCAGCACCGCCCAGCAAGAGCAGGTGGATGAACTGCTGCGCCAGGGCCAGACCAAGGTCACGGCCCGCGACTACGCCGGCGCGATCGCCATCTATCAGCAGGCGGCGGCCATTGACAGCCAAAACCCCCGGCTGTTTTCGGGCATTGGCTATCTCTACGTGCAGCAGGGCAGCTACGGCGAGGCGATTGACGCCTACCAAAGGGCGATCGCCCTCGACGACGACAATCTGGCCTTTCGCTACGGTCTGGCCCACAGCCAGTACAAAAACGGCCAGCTTGACGATGCGCTGGACACCTACCAGGGCATTCTCAGCACCAACCCCCGCGAGGTCAACGCCCATTTAGGCATTGGCGGCATTCAAATCGAGCGCAGCGACTTCGACGGAGCGCTGTCTACTTACCAAAGTCTGGTTCGCATTGCCCCCGGCAACGCCCAGGTCTACGAGGCGCTGGGGTCGCTGTACATTCAGCAAGAAGACTACAACCAGGCTCTCACCTATCTGAACGAAGGGCTGCGCACTAACCCCAACGACGGCGATCTCCACGTCAGCATTGCCAGCATCTACCTACTGCAAGAGAACTACCCCGAAGCCGCCAAAAACCTGCGCGAAGCGCTGCGGGTAGAGCCTCAAAACGCCAATGCCCAGCACCAGATGGGCTACGTGCTCTACCAGCAGGGCGATCGCGAGGCGGCCTTTGACTACCTGCTGCGGGCGGTGCGCCTTGACCCCGAGCTAGTGGCTGCCCACGCCCTGCTGGGCGAACTGCTGCTCGAACGGGAGCAGTACCTCCAAGCCGTGCTCTCCTACCGCCAGGTGGCCGACGCTCTGCCCGATGACCCTGCCGCCTTTTACAACCTAGGCCTGGCCCTCCACGGGCAGGGGCTAGAGGCCCAGGCGCTCTCGAATCTGGAGTTGGCGGCCATTTTGTACAGCCGTCAGGGTGATACCGAAGGGGCGGCCCGCGCCCGCGAGCTGATGGCCTTCTGGGGTTACGAGCAGTAGACCATGCCCGAAGGCCCCGAAATTCGCCGGGCGGCCGATAAGCTCCATCGGGCGATCGCAGGCAACATCGCCGCCGATGTGTTTTTTGCCTTTGACCACCTCAAACCCTACGAGGATGAGCTGGTGGGCCGCACGGTGACGGCGGTCAAGCCCTACGGCAAGGCCATGGTCACCTACTTCGACAACGGGCTGGGGGTCTACAGCCACAACCAGCTCTACGGCATTTGGGTGATCTGCAAACCCAATGCCGTTCCCGCCAGCCGCCGTCAGCTGCGCTTTGCGGTGCATACCCCCAGCCGGTGGGCGCTGCTCTACAGTGCCTCAGACATTGAGGTGCTACCGGCAGACGCAGTGCCCGCCCATCCCTACATTGCCAAACTTGGCCCCGACACCCTCGATACCGCCCTAACCCCAGAGGATGTGACAGAACGCACCCTGAGCGCCCCCTTTCGCCGTCGCCAGTTTGCCACCCTGCTGCTCGATCAGGGGTTCCTCGGCGGCATCGGCAACTATTTGCGCACCGAAATTCTTTACGTGGCGGGCGTTCACCCCAGCCAGCGGCCCGTAGACTGTACGCCTGAGCAAATTGCCGCCTTTGCCGCCGCCGCCCTGGACCTGCCTCAGCAGTCGTACCGCCACGGCGGCATTACCAACGACCTGGCCCTGGCGACCCATCTCAAGCAGACCGGCTACCGCCGCCGCGACTACCGCCACTGGGCCTTTAGTCGCCAGGGCAAACCCTGCCACCGCTGCGGTGAGACCATCACCAAGATCGCCATCGGCGGCAGGCGCTGCTACGTTTGCCCCCAGTGTCAGCCGATTAGCCGCTCGTAATCGACAGGCCGTCTAGCCGCACCGACGGCGTGTAGCAAGAACCATTCCAGTCGCCGTCGCTGCCCAGTTCTACATTGTCTTTGAGGGCGGTGTAAATGTTGCCCGCCACCATGGTGTCTTTAACACGGCCCACCAATTTGCCCTGGTGAATGCGGTAGCCCAGGTCGATATTCACCGAAAAATCGCCGGAGATGCCGGGGCCACCGCCCAAAATTTGATCGACCAGCAAGCCGTTGTCAATGTCGGCAATCATTTCCTCTAGGGACTGTGACCCTGGCTCAACCAGGGTGTTATAGAGGCTGGGGGTAGGATAGCTGCCGAGACCGGGCCGAAAACCGTTGCCCGTAGACCCGGCCCCTAGGGTGCGGCCGACGGCGCGATCGCAGTAAAACAGCGTCACCACCCCTTTGTCGATAAACACTAGCCGCTGGGTGGGGGTGCCCTCATCGTCAAAGGGGCAGCTAAACGGCCCCGCCTCCGGGTCTTGTCGCAGGGTAATGCGGGGTGAGGTCATCTGTTCCCCCAGGGCGCTGCTCCAGGGCGACGATCGCTCGACTACCCGCTTGCCGCTGAGGGCCGATTGCAGCGTGCCCCAAATCATATCGGCAGCCTTGGCGGTAAAAATTACCGGCATGCGCCCGGTACTGACCTCGGCAGATTCTTCAGCCCAGGCCAGCCGCTGCAATACCTGGTCAGTCAAAGCATCTACCTCTAGGCGATCGCGCTGGGTTTGGCCATCGCTGACGCTCAAAAAGTCGTCGCCCCGCACCCAGTCGGCTGACAGGTAGCCGCTCAGAGTGGCGTCGCTGTAGCGGCAGTCGAGCCCTTTGGTGTTGAGAATGCGGGTGGTTTCCACATCGCACTCCACATCGACGCCGCAGATCACCTCGGGGTAGGCGCTGCGAATGCGATCGATCATGGCCTGCCCCCACTCGATCAGCTGCTCCACCGGCACTTCCTGGCCCATGTTGGGGTATTGGCGGCTGTTGCCTTCAACTAGGTCAATGGTTTCAGCGTCGTTGAGGGCGCTGATCGCCAGGGCCTTATCAATAATGGCTTCGGGGTCCACATTGCCGTAGGCCACCGCCAGCCCAGGTCGTCCGTTGACCCACAGGCGCAGGGCCGTACCGAGAGCCGCAGAGGTTTCGAGCTGTTTGAGGCGGTTGGCTTCAAAGAAGACGGGGCGCGATCGCGATCGCGATTGCAGCACCTCCGCCGCTTCGGCTCCCCGCTGTAGGGCCAGGTCAATCAGTTTCTCAGCCAGCGAATCGTCGGTAAGACCAGGCACCATAGCAGTCAGTGAGCAGGGGCGTAACAGAGCTACTTCATCTTCCCGGATTGCGGTACCCCTGCAAAGGGCGCAATTTTAGATAGTCCCCTCACAACACCCGCTTCGTTGCCAGTTTTCTGAGGGTTTTCGGCTCTGGGGTCGCCTGCGAACCCGATTCAGCGGTAGAATAGCGAAGCCCCTTTGGAGAGGTGGCAGAGTGGTTGAATGCGGCAGTCTCGAAAACTGCTTTGGGGTCACACCCAACGAGGGTTCGAATCCCTCCCTCTCCGTTGACTTTCAAGGCTTTCGGCCTTTCGACTGCAACTAGCTCAACAGCAGTTAGAGCAGCTTTTTATACTAAAAATGCCTTGTTTGCGTGGAAAATTAGATCAGAATTAGATCAAATTTTCGCCATGGACAGCATAGACCAGGCCATCGAGCAGGCTAACCAGGGACTCAGCCGGATTGCCATCATGCGCCGAGGGCGCAAGCTGGCCTTGCGGGGCTCTCTCCCTAAGCGCCCTGGAGAGGGGCGGGGCAATAAGCAGACAACGATCGCCCTGGGGGTGTTTGCCAACCCTAGCGGGGTAAAGGTTTCTTTGGCCAAGGCCCAGCGCTTAGAGTCTGATCTGAATATGGAGCGCTTCGCTTGGGCCGACTGGGAGAAATGCGGGGGCAGCCCAGAAGGTAAGAGTGCAGCCGACTGGGGCAAAGAGTATGCAGCGGTGAAGGTGGATACGGTCAAGGCCAGCACCTACCGCAAGAACTACCAAGAGCGTTTAGAGTCGTTGCCTGACAAGCCTCTAACCGAAGAGCTGCTACTCAGCCACGTACAGCAGCGCTCCAAAATAAATACCAAAGGCCGCCGCGATGATTGCATCGCCTTTGGGCAGCTCGCCAAGTTTGCGGGCCTAGAAGTGGATTTCAGCAGTGTCAAAGGACGGTATGAGCCCAAACCCTTAAGCCCCGACGATGTGCCCAGCGATGGCGAGATAGAGGACATCTGGGCCGCGATCGCTAACCCTGGCTGGAAGTGGGTCTATGGAATGCTGGCCACTTATGGTCTACGCCCCCACGAGGTTTTTAGAATTGCCAATACCAAGGGCGTCGCTACTGACACTGGCAAGATATCGATTCTGGGCGATAGCAAAACGGGCCGCCGCGATGTTTGGCCTCTGCCGGATAGGTGGCGATCGCAGTTCAATCTAGCTGATGTTGTATTCCCAAAAATTCACTTTGAGAGACGTGACGGCACACTACTAGATAACCAGCAGCTGGGTGAAAAGGTAGGAGCAAATCTGTGCAGCCCCAAAGACAGAAAAATCCCCCATCACCCCTATGCCCTTCGCCACGCATGGGCGATTAGGTCAGCGGTGATGGGGGTGCCTGATAGCATTGCCGCCCGGTGGATGGGGCATAGCGTGGCGGTGCATGCCAAGACCTACCACGCAGCGATTGACCAATTGCAGCACGAGGCGATCTGGCGACGGGCTAATCAGCTAGGCAACTCAATATAAGGCCGTTGCTCAGGGGGGAGAAATGCGATCGCCTCAAACTCGACGGGGTTAATCTGCCAGTGTTGCCCATTCTTGCGGTAGTGGGTGCCCCAGGTCAGATCGTAGGCTAGCCCGTGGATTCTGGCGTATTCCGCCCGCTCGATTTCAGAGGTGATCCGCGTTCGGCTGGTGCCCAGCAACTGAGCCGCCTGCTGGGGAGAGACCCAGGGAGAGGTGGGCAGCCCCAGCGCCCGGTGGGTCTGTACCAGCTGCTGCACTTGGGCCTTGAGTGCCTCGACCTCAGCTTTCAAATCTTTAGCCACTACGCTGCCCTCCGTTGGTTACCCTGCGTCATCAGCCACTGCTTTAAGTTGCGATCGCGCTGGTCAAGCCAGACCCATAGCTGTTGTTTATCGTCTGGGTCAAGCCGCCCCAGCATGTCAAAGATCTCATTAGCTGCCCCGTGGCGATCGCGGCCATAGCCTCTAACGATGGTCAGCAATACCCGGTGGATGTCGGAGCAGATTTCGGCGGGGTCATGTTTGGCCATAGTTGCCCCCTATCAGCTCTGCATACTCCTGGTCGGTCAGCGGTTCAAACTTGTCTGGGGGAGGAGGGGGAGAGTGTCCGTTAGAACAAACTTCTAAGTTCGGGGTTTGAGGTTGGGTAGGTTGGGACGAATCCGAAAACCCTATATAAGCTGGGGATTTTGGAGCTGTCCCAACGTTGTCCCTACCTGGCCCAACCTCAGAGGTTGGGATCTGATGTGGGACGGGATCTGGCTCTACCCAAACCCGCCGCCGTCGTCCGTCAAACTCAGTACGTCGTTCTGTCCGTAACCATCCCAGCGTTTTTAGGATTTCACCCACACGCATTTCATGAGAGCGATTTTGCTGCCCAACCTCGATCCGTAGCCCGTGGGTTAGGATTTCTGCTGTGGTAATTTCGCCCCGTGAGTTTTCCTTTAGGTAGAGGCTGATCGTGCTTGTCCATGGGTCATCAGTTTTATATGACTCGTTAAACTCAGCCGCGATCGCTTCTTCGTTGGCACTGAGGTAGCAAGCCTCGCCCGCATGGTAGAGAGCAACCGCCGCCGCCCAAATGCGATCGCGCTCCTGAGCCAGTAGCCCCAGGTCTACCCGCTTGCGTACAGGCACCACCCAAAACCGCCGGTTGCCGGTGTTGTCCGTCAAAAACTCATCCTGATTGGTGCTGCCGACGATAATTGACCGCCGCTTAAGGCTGATGGCGTTACGGCCATAAGGCGGGCGGACAGTGTCTATCTGACAGCTTAGAAACGCCTTAACCGCCGCGATGTCTTTCCGTTTAAAGACAGCTTCAAGTTCTCCCCATTCCAGAAACCAAAACTGGTGAAGTTTGAGCCGTTCGTCCTTCTCGCTGGTAGCCGCGCCCATCGAATCATCGAACCACGGCTGGCCAGCCAGAACCCTAAAGAAACTCGACTTACCAAACCCCTGGGCACCTTGCAGGATTAGTGCCGTGTCCACCTTGCAGCCCGGATCAAAGATTCGGGCCACAGCCCCCACCAAAGTCTTCCTGAGAAAAGTCTGATAGATCGGCTCAGAACAGCCAAAATAGCGCTCTGCCAAAGCATTAAGAATCGCGGTTGAGGTGCCGTGCTCACGGCTGCAAGCCTCTAAATAGTCCTTTACCGGGTGGTAGCTATTGGTCTTGGCCAAGCGCTTAACGATCGCCTCACAGTCAGACTGGGAGACCGATAGCCCATGGTCGAGGGCCAAGGTTAGCCGCAGGTCGGCGGGGTCTTCAATGACTTCCCCATCCAGCTCAATCTGGTTGGTCAATTCGTTATAGGTCAGGTGCTCACCGAGAAACGCCTCTACCGCCCTGAATTTGATAGCCAGCTTAGGGGCCTCTGCTACGGCGGGGGCCTTCTTCTCCACTGCCTTGGGGCGATCGCGCTTCTCAGCCGCCGGGGCTGCTACGCCCTGAGGCTCTCCTTTGGTAGTTCGCCATGCCGCTCCTTTAATGCAGCCGTCGATCAGCTCAGGGCTGAGGGAGGGGCCGGGGCTGGTCGATTCTGCCGATCGCCAGATAGTCTCTCGCTCACTATCTTCTAGAGGAGGGTGGCAGCGATCGCAGTACAGCTCAAACAGGCCACGCGGATCGCCGTCGAACCGCTGCCCCAGGCTGTGGAGGTAGTCGGCGGTGCCCAGTAGGTCGCGGGCCAGCTTGGCCCCGCCATCATTGCGCCCGCCTTCGGAGACTCCCTCCGCCAGCAGCGCCCGGTTAGGTTTTGAAAGGCAAGCCTCTAGGGGTACCGCCCCAGGCCAGGGGAGGGTAAAAGATTTGTCGAAGTCAGCCCAGCTAGAGCGCTGCTGAACCTGCTGCTGAGGGACGATCGCCCTCAGGGTAGCGTAGTCGTACCGCTGTCCACCTGCTGCAATCACCTGGGCTTGCTGCCCCGTCTCAGCGTGGGTGTAGCCCGCCAGCCGCATCACCCTGGAGGGGTTTTTGAGGGTGCAATCGCCGTCGGCAAACTCCAGTAGGTCAGCCTGGAGCGATCGCCACTGGCCAGGGGTCACTGGCTCAGTCAGTACCCAATAGTTGTGAATCGACTTGCCGCCTGTATCGACTTGAAAGGTAGGCTCTGGCAGGCCCAGTGCTGCCCATAGATGAATTTGCACCCGCTTGGGGACAAACCACTGATCTTCCTTGTCGCCGGGCTCCCGAGGCTTAATCTCAAAAGTTTCATCGGGGAACATCGCTTGCAACTTAACAAGCCCGTCAGCCTTCACCGAATCGTGCTCATAGAAAACCGCACGACATTGGGTAATCTCGGCATCCTTATGGCCGCCGGAATTGACCACCACGTAGACGCCCCGCCCCTCAATCTGCCACTGCCCCAGCTCGGATGGGAGATTGGGCAGCACAGCCGACGCCTTTCGCCCTGAGTCTTTCGCACCGGGGAGGAACGCCCGGTAGTTGACGCGATCGCCAGGGCCATAGCCCAATAGCTCTAACTGCTGGAGGGTACTCATAGCGCACCCCCTTTTTTCGATAGAGGGGCAACAGCAAATTCGGCGTCACAATAGATTAGCCAGCGATCTACCAAGCGAGAGCGATCGCGCGTATAGCTACGGTCTACCAGGCTTTCTAACTGTGGATTGGGAGGCCCGGAGTAGATAGCAGGAGTGCTGTCAAAACGGCGGTTACCGTTGCTGGGCAATAGTTTGCCGTTTTTTTGGTGAGCTGTTAAGATACTAGAAATCATGGCGCACCTCCATCGGTAACGCTGCGATTCTTTTGTTTTGAATCATTTGCTTTCCTAAGTAAGTTTTTTCTGGAAAGTACTCCTAAACCCTTCAATCCCTCAGGCTGTGGCGGCCTGAGGGATTTTTAACTTAGTGGCTTTGCAACAGTTGCTCCAAGGCCATCTCGATCAGATCGTTTTTGCTGCATCCAAGTTTTTTGCGCTCAACATCAAACCGCTCATAAAGATCTGGCCTTAGGCGAGCTGAAACGATTAATCCACCAGCCGAGCGGCCAGTTCGAACCGGCCAAGGCTGACCGCTTCGTTCTTTTTTCCCAGTGCGAGAGATTGTGTTTGTATCCATCATGGTTGTAGATTCTAGCGTAAACACTTTAGATTCGGATCATGCAAGGAAAACCTACAACCCTTGCTGGCACTGACACTGACACTATCTGTGTGCCATTTTCAGAGCTAAAAATAGATTTCTCAGCATTATCCAAATCATTGGCAATCGAATAATCTCCAAAATCGTTTTATAAAGATTTTGATGCCAACCGTGGTTAGCATCAGGGCCAATAAAAAAAGTTGGGTAGTTGCCTGGTGAGGCAACTAGGCAAGGCGAGAAAAGCCAGAAATGCCTATGCTGCCGTTATGAATTTTGGAAAATCTGGCCGTTTTGGGGCAACTGGCACACAGTGTTTAGCCCTGGTTTTTTGGAGGCTTAGTCCAGCGATCGCCCCAACTGTCACAAAGCCTCGCCGTAGCTGCTGCTACGCTCAAGCGGAATCTTGCCCGGACTGCCCGGCCATCCAGCTATCTAGAGCCTCTTCAACCGCCTCACTTAATGTCAGGTCACCCATTGCGGCAGCCGCCTTGAGCTTACGGATCTTCTCCTTGGGCAGATAGGCCGTAATGCTGCTGTAGTCGGGGTGTTTCCGGCGATCCATCAATTCTTGAGCCATTTTGCTGCCCCTATTTTGCATTAGTATTTTGCGCTCATCATAAATATCCGGATATTTAGATATCCGGATATCCAGATATATGCTATCACTATTGTAGAAACCGAACGTAACGGATCCCTACAGACCGATTCAGAAAGCCGCTCGGTTTTGCATCAAAGCACCTCTAACCCCAGAGACGACAATGCCTTTAGCCACTTCAAAGACCAAGCCAACCATGGGGGGCGCACTGCCTACCCCGTCCGTATCTGTCCCGAATAGTCCCTATGCGGTCAAGGTTGCGATCGCAGTCGGGGCAGGTTTTTCTAAGGCCTATGACGGGGCCAATTTCTACCGTTTGCGATCGCTGGTTACCCGCGAGATTCCCCGCACTGGGGCCGCCTCAGCGGTGCAGCTGCGGGTCAAAATCACCAATTCCACTTTTGTTGGTGAATTCGCGGCTGGTGAAAACCTCGACAACTCCACCACTTTGCTGAGTGTGGCTGATGGCCTCAAAGCTGATTGGTACGGACCGCTCACTCTGGCCATGCTGGGGCAACTGGCACCCGCAGGCGTAGAGCTGTTTAACGTCACTCTGGTGTGCAGCATCCCTAGCCCCAACATGGCCGATGCGCTAAACCCACTGGTCGGATTGCATGACGTGGAGGTAAATGGCCGCCGCTTGACCGTGAACGTTACTGCTATTCGGGCGGTACCTGAAGGGCTGGGAACGTCCTACGCGATCGCTGATGGCCGTGCGGTAGCTGTCCTAGACCTGGGTTACCAGAACGCGACGATCGCAGGGTTTGACCCCGCCACCCGCCAAATGATTGATGTGGTGAGCCTGAATGGCGGTGTGGGAGAGCTATTCGAGGAAATTAGCCGATTGACCAATACCACCGGCACGGCCCCCACCGCCGAGGCTATCCGGTTAGGTGTTGAGGCCCGCACCTTCGAGTTCTATGGCTATAGCGGCGAAAGCTTCAAATGGGCCTATGAGCAAGCCTTTGAGCCCTGGCTACGCGCCCGCATCCATGAAGCCAAAACCAAAGGTGCCCACATCTTTGCCCGGTGCCCAGTGAAGGTTATCGCCGGGGGCGGTTCATTGCTGCCTGGTGTTGGTGGGGTAGCCCAGGCGATCGGGGTGAGCACCTGCCAAAACCCTCAACAGACCGAGTTGAAAGGAATCTACCGGATTTAAGCCATGCCAAAGCAGCGATTCTTTCTACCCCGTGACTACGCCGAGCTTATTGGAGAGCGGGCCACAGCTGCTGGTGTGAGCCCTGATATCTACCTGCAAACCTTAATCACTCAGGACTACATCGGGGGTCAGCAGCCCCCCCAGACACAGCCCGCGATCGCACCGTTACCGGCTACTGACGAGGGATTACAGCTATCCGGTGAATGGGGTGCTTTATCTCTTTAGCCACCCGCTGAAGGTACTAACCATGGTTGGCACCATTCCACTAAAAACCCCCGACTAACCGCGAAGCCTGCCGGGGGATTGCCCGAAACCATCACGAAACGGACATACCCAATTATGACCATTGAAACCGCCCGAGAGATTGACCCGCGTCTAGAGCAGCGACTGGCTGCGCAGTTCCCAGACGAGACGCCGGAAGAGCGCCGCGATCGCGCCCTGGCAATCATGGATGCCGTAGACAACCTGAACAGGCTGCTACCTCTGGCCCAGCACCGTCAGCAGTAGCGCGATCGCCCTGTAGATGACCCGGTTAAAGCCCATCCACCCTTACCGAGAAAACCCATGACCAGAGCAAAAGGCCACGGCAGCGTCGGAGAGACCGCCGCCCACGGCGACAGCGATCGCCGCAAAGTAATTGACCCTGACACCCGCAAAGTGATCGGCACCGTCGCCACCCCTCGCGGCATTCGCGCCAGCTAAGCCCACACCGCCACCGCAAACCCTACCCGAGCCACCGCCCTGTTCAACTTCAACCCAGCCCCAAGCCAAAGCGACTACCCCAGTTTTGCCGATTGGCAGGCCGCATATCGAATCTGGTGGTGCCAAACCAACGGCGTCACCCCTGCTGATCATGATCGCTCCCGCAATCAACCTGAGCCGCCCACCGCCAGCTAAGCCCAAAACCTGAGAACCGCCACCCATGAAACGCTTTGCAGACCCCCGCTACTGGCTCACCCTCGCCGCCATTGTGCTGGGCATCTACCTCGGCCTAGAGGCCGGGGCAGAGAAGTACATCCAACGCCAGGGCCTACGCCAGCGGGCCGAGTTGACCGAGTTGGAACGGTGGAAGGGCATGGTCGCCAACCTGGGGCCGTGGGCCATGGTCACCACCATGGGAGCCTTCACCCTGGTGTGGCGGTTCGCCCCAGCCCCTACCCCCAGCGATCGCGATGCCCTGCACCGTCTGGCCTCTGAAAAGCTTGCTCAGCCGTTGCTCAGCGACTCTGAGCAGGCCCTATGGATCGAAGTTCTGAACGCTACGGAGCAACGGAAATGATGAACGCATTGTTTAAGCTACGCCCCGGTTTGTTTGGGCTGCTGGCCGCCGC
Organism: Leptolyngbya sp. CCNP1308; assembly: GCF_034932455.1. Classification (NCBI taxonomy): domain Bacteria; kingdom Bacillati; phylum Cyanobacteriota; class Cyanophyceae; order Leptolyngbyales; family Leptolyngbyaceae; genus Leptolyngbya; species Leptolyngbya sp. CCNP1308. The sequence goes on from NZ_JAYGIH010000105.1 coordinate 62,815, forward strand.
GATCGCCATCAGCAGCTTCTCTACCGCCATCAGCAAAACGCCCCGCCCCACCGCTCGCAGCACCGGCAATGTGCAGTCCGCCGCCCTACCCAGTGAGCAGCCTGAAGCAACGGCAGAGCAAGGCGAGCAGGCCTATACCTACCTGCAATACCAGATCGACACCGACCTGGTGAACCTGGAGCAGACCGTGCGCAACCGCGCCGCCGACTACCTCGACCAGGGTCGCACCGCCACCGACTTGAACAACCTGCTCTATGACCTGGGCCAAGACTGGCGGGCCACCCCCGAGCAGCTGGTGCAGCGCCTGGCTATCAACCGAGCCATGCAAACCCTGGCCGACGGCGAACCCGCCCCAACCCGTGACGCGATCGCCAACCCCACCGTGGAGGGCTTCAAGAATGTCTCAGGCGCAGAGTGACCTAGAACGCCAACTCCACGCCCTGACCGTTGCCGTAGTTGGCACCATCGGGGCGGGGCTGGTCGCCATCAACCCTACGCCCTTTCGAGTGCTAGCCGGGGCCGGGCTGTGTATCGCCGCCGATGCCCACCGCCTACGCCAAAAGCTCAGCTATGGGGAGGTGTTCAACAACCTCAAGGGAGCGCTCAACCTGGCCGGGGAAAGCGCTGGGGCTGAACTGGCACCCGTGGGTAACGCCCTGGGCCGTCAGCGTGTGCAGATCCAAACCGCTGTGTTTTCCCAGCTGCCCCTGGCCGCCGCGATTGCCAAGCGGATGGAGCAGAGCCAAGCACTTAAAACCAACGGCTTGGAGCTATTTGCTAAGGCCAAGTCGGGGCTGATTCTGGGCGACACTGGCGACGGCAAGACCCAGCTCATGAACTACCTGGCTGCCGCATTCCTGCAAGCCCACCCCCAGGGCAAATTGCAGATCGGTGACCTCGACTATGGCAGTTCCCACGGCGACGCCCCGCCCAACACCTGGATGGGGTTGCCGGTCGGCAATGTCGTCATGATTGAGCACCACGACATCCTGGCCGCCATCATTGACGCCGGGGAAGAGGTGCAGCGCCGTAGCCGGGCCACCAAAAGGGCGATCGCCGCTGGTGAACCTGCCCCTAAGTTTGAGCCCCAGCTGCTGCTGATTGATGAGTGGGTCAGCTTTCTTTCTGAAGTGGATAAGGATGCCCGTGAGCCACTGGCCAAGGCGCTGAATGACATCGTTATCCGGGGCAAAAAGCAGGACGTTTTTGCCTTTCTGGCCTGCCATGATGCCAGCGTTAAGAGTCTCGGTATTGACCAGCAGAAACTGGCCCGATGGAATGTTTTAGCGCTGTGGAAGTGGACAAACCAAGCCAAGTCTACCGACGTTACCAACCTGCCCCAGGGCTTTGCCGAAGCCCAGCAAACGATAAAAGGGATGCCCCGACAGGTAGGAGATACCTTTAGCGCGATCGCCTACGTAGACAGCGCCTGGTCGGTGGTTGGGGTGCCTTACATCGACACCAGCTTGATGCAGATTCTGCCCCAGGATGACGAACTAGAACGGCAATTTATCGAGCTACTGCACGTCTACCCTGCTGATGCTCCGCTGTCTTACAACAAAGCTTGGGAATGGCTAGGTAAGCCCAGCGGTCAACGCACCGATAAAAACCCTGAGTATCGCGCTTTCAAAAAAGTTCTTGACGGATTGCGATCGCTCAGACAGAGCCCCCCTGAAAACAGTGAGCAAGGCGAGCAAAGCAGCTAGAGCAGCGAGATTGCGCTGCTCTAGGTTTGCCTGCTCGTGAGCAGAAAGCAGAATCGTGAGCAGAAAGCAGGCCCCCTGAGCAGGGCACCACATACCCAAAACGATAAAAGGAGACCCCCATGTACGGCACTCAAAACGGCTTTTTTGGTCAGATTGTTGGCGGCTTAGTCATCGTCATGATTCTGATTCCCGCCATCGTCAAAAGCCTTTCCCGAGACAACATCAACCTAAACGGGCTCACCCTTGATGTGGCCGAAACCATCCTTGAGGCCGTGACCCAACGGGATTGGAATTTTGGTGACGAAACCCGCGCCGACACCAACTGGGAGACTCCTGAGTAATGACTGCGATCGCCAACCTTTTAAGAATCGCTGGCTGGCTCACATTCTCTCTAGTGCTGCTGTGGATCTGGAAACCTGAGCGGGTAGAAACATGGGAAACCAAACTAACAACGACCTGGGAAGACTCACGGCAGCAACAGAGCAACTCTACCGAGAACTCCGGGAACTCCGAGCCGTCACCGACGCAGGCTTTACCCAACTCGGAGCCGACGTTACCGCCCTCCGAAAAACCCAAGCCGACACTGAGCGTAAAGTAAGCGCCGCCGCTGCCTGGTCAGACCTTAAATTCGATGCGATTACCTGGGCCACGCTGCTATCAATCATCTTCGTGAGTCAGGTCTATGTGGCCGCGATTCGCAATGCCCCAGGTTGGCTCAAGGCTATGTTGCCAGGGATGGAGCAGCCTGCCGCCGATGGTGAGGCTCCGGCTGGTGCTGCCGAGAGTAAACAGGTGGTTGCGTTCTCCCGACCCGGCGACCTGCTGAGGAAAGGCGTAGACCTGGAGGGCTATACCATCAGCTCCACCGTGGGCTGGCGGCATGTGTTTGGGGGCAAGGATTGGCACGAGGGCTATGACCTGGCCACGCCGGTTGGCACCCCGCTCTACACGGTGCTGCCAGTGGAGGTGCAATGTCTCAGTGAGGCCCAGAGCGGTGGCGGTGGCATCGGTGCAGCCTACACCGTGGGCAATGAGAAACATCTCTGGCTGCACCTGGATAGCTGCACCGCTGGGAGCTATGGCATTGGGGAGCAGTTCGCGACCACGGGCAACACGGGCCGCAGCACCGGGGCCCACCTCGACTACCGGGTTAAGGACTTGGCCAGCGGTGAATGGGTTCGTCCCTACGCCGATGTGTTGCGCCTGGCCATTAACCCCAATGCGGCGATCGCGGCTTCTAATCCTGCCATCGATGCGCCAGGGATGACGGAGCTGATTAAGAGCTTTGAAGGTTTCCACCCTACCCCCTACTGGGATTTTCAGCAGCACTCATGGGGCTATGGCACCAAAGCACCTGGGGCGACCGGCACCATTGACGAGGCCCAGGCCGAGCGCGAACTGCTGGCCTACCTGGAGCGCAACTGCCTGCCTGCGATCGCACCCCTGGGACTCGCTGAGCATCAGGCCAGCGCTTTGGCCAGCTTTTGCTACAACGTGGGGCCAGCGCAGTTCACGGGCAGTGATACCTACCGCCATGCCCAAGCAGGTAACCACCAGGCCGCCGCTGATGCACTGATGAGCTGGACAAAGGCAGGGGGTAAGGTGCTGCCGGGGCTGGTCAAGCGCCGCGAGAAAGAGAGAGCCGTTTACCTCGGAGGTTAACCACCATGACCTGGCAATGCCCTTACACCCCACTCGAATTGCACCAGCTCAACCCCCACGGTTTCGACTACGGCGATCACGTTGTGCTGCCCGATGTTTGCACCGGAATGGTGAGCAAAGTCACGAACGTGCTAGTAAGCATGATGAACTAGTAAGCATGATGAAGCAGAGTCTTTAATCTTCAAGGCTATAAAGTCCGTCGCACTAAAGAAAGGTTGTGTCTATAAGCACTTTTTTGTTTAATTTACTTGGATCTTTGCAACTTTCGTTGAGGCATAATATCTTGATACTTCCTAGCAAGCTCGACCATGTCAACTGTATCTTTCCCGTCTCCCGAGAGAGCAGGGTATGTCGAATAAACTAACTGCTTGAGTTCTTCAGGCGTTCTGTTCCTAGCTATTGAAATAACTTCATCAATCAGTCCCGTTTCTTGCCTGCTCAAACCATTACCAATTAAAGCAGTTCTTAGAGGAGTGAGTATTCTTCTTGATTTCCTTTCAGCAAAAAGCGTTACATCAGATAGAGATTCTGGCTCTAAACTTGGTTCAAAGTCCATTATTTTCCAAGCAGCATCCGATATCTGGCGACCGTTGAGTATGGCATTCTTCCAGTCTGCTAGATAAGCAAGCCAAATGATTTTTCTAGGGCTCAAGCCTTTCAAAGGATCTTTGCTTTTTAAATTTTTGCTTGGATAATTCTCGAAAATATAAGTTAAAACGTCTGCTAAGTGTGCCATCTTACATGCCTTCGTTCAAAGGAATATCAAGCTCGGGCGTGACGTTTTTCAGATGATCCAACAACAAGGATATTCGTCTCCTTTCCTTAGAGTCTTGCATGAGATTATCTAAATCTTCCTGAAGAAAACCCACTGGGTCCATGCTCTCAAAAACCAATACAAATGATCTAATGCCTTGAGTATTTTCGATTGAATAAGCCCCAAAAGTTCTACTTTTCATAGAAAACTTTCGAGCAATTGATCGATCTATACCCCAGTTAATCTCCATAACCCGCAGATATTCAAAATCGTCGTTCCCGTTACATTCTGGAAGATCGTATACGAAAGCCTGCCCATCCCTCCATGCTTTCCCAATGATTCCCTGGTCTTCATTTTGTATACCTCGCCCTCTCTTATCGTATTCTGGATTCTTGGAATATCTTGAAATCATCACAAATTTTTGATTTTGATGAGCATAAAGACTTATTCTCTCCTCGGACCCAAATTCAAGCATTTCTGAAAGTAACATTAGTTCATTCTTGAGAATGACCAAATCACTTTCCCTCCTTTCAGCCAGCGAGGACACTGCTCTTTCAAATTCAAGCTGCAAGCTCCTTTTCCCGGGAGAATCCAGAAGTTGAACCCCTTGCCCAAATAAAGAACCTAGTGCACTTACTATGAAAATAATGCCGTAAGGGCTTCCCCATACCCAGGTTCCCTGATCCCAAGATTCTAAGACGCTAACCGATCCAAGCCCTAGGGCTGAAAATATACTTAGTACGTTTGTCCAATAGTTCCTTATATACAGCCATACCATTCGCACCTTTTCACCACTCCCCAAGTTTTCAGGCTTATTCTATCTGGGGGGTGTCAAAGGATTATTATTGTAAGCAAATCTAAATGCGCTCTTATCTGTCAGGAGACAGTATGCAGGATTCTTCAGTTTTAAGATGTCTAAATCACACTAAATACATGAAATACATGTTTATAGCCTAAAGTCCTTTTCCAGTAAGGGTTTCAGGGTTTTAACTCAAGGTCAAGGTGCATCTGGAGCTTTTGCTGCCTACGCCCGCTGTCTCAGGTACACCGCTACCAGCACAGCAACGCCCACCAGCCAGAGCAGGTCTGCCCCCAGGCCGTTATTGCCGACATACATCGCCCAATCAACGGGCCATTCCCCAGAGTCCATAGCTGCACCCTTCGCAATATGGCCAGGGTTCCCAAAACAAAATCCCCACAGGTCAGCGGTGCCTGTGGGGATTTTCAGGTTTTTGCATCTAACACAGATATGCGATCGCCGCTGTGAATCTATGGTGCCCTGGTCAAGGAGCGCGATCGCAGGGGCCGAGTGCGATCGCTCAGGTGGCTTAGTCGGTGGTCTCAACCTCACCCCTGAACGCCTTGGCCAGCGCGTCGAGGGAAACACCAAGCGCAGTACACAGCCGCAGCATCTGGTCTGGGTCTAGGCTGGGCACCGATCGCCCTCCCTCCCAGTTGCCAACCGTCTGCACAGATACTCCCAGAGAATCAGCGATCGCACGCTGGGAGACACCAACCCTCGACCGGGCCAGCTTGAACCATTCAGCAAAACTCAGCTTCACAAATGTATTGGGCAACGACAGGGGTAGCATACGCCCTCACTTGCTACTGAACAAATTAGTTATAGCAAAACAATGCGCTAAATAGCAAATTGATTGTTGACATAGCAAACTGATTTGCTATAGTGGACATATACCCAAGGGCAGCGCCACCCCACCCAACGGCTTCCCGGCAGGATGGGTTCTGCGATTGAGGATAAGGCCCAACACATTCGCCGGACGGTGTAGGCAGGGTTCGACTCCCCGCCCCGGCATTGCCCCATCACTTCACGGGGCCGTCGTTATTCAAGGTTTCGCCATGACCGCATTTGAGATTTTTCTGTACGCGATCGCCATCTTGGCCGTTCTCTGGCTCCGTGCTGAGCCCCAGGTTGAGGCCACCCCGATCGCACCGCTGCCGGTGGTCGATGACTTCCCCACGCTGGAGGAGCTGATGGCCGAGGCCGAGGCGCTGATTGCCAAGCCGCTGCCCCCACGCACGGCAGCACTGGTTGCCCAGGCTGCTGAGGTCGCTACTCCGGTGGCTGTGGCACGGGTCGAGGTACCCAGTCCCGATGATTGGATTGCCGAGATTGAGGTGGAGCAACCCAGCAGTACCGACTACCTGCGCTCCATGACCTCGGTGCAGCTGCGGAAGGAGTGCAGCCGTCAGGGTATTGCCTGGCGAGGGGTGAGGGAAGGAGGGAAGCACCTCACTAAACCCCAGATGCTCAAAGCTTTGGGTGCATGACCGACACCTGGGGAGGTGACTAACCCAGGCACAACAAACCCCTACCGGGGGCCTGAGAACCAAACGGTAGGGGCAGTAAACCCTAGTCAAAGGATGTAAACAACATGCTACTTCAATCGACCGCGATCGCCACCACCCGCGCTGCTAAACGTGGCCCTGGCCGTCGCCCCGCCACCCGCTGGTATCACGTCCGCTGTGGCGGCTACGAGCCCATCTACACCGCTGCCGGTGAGCCGGTGAGCACTGAGTTTGTGCTTGATGGCTTCCGCCTTGAGGTGCCCGATACCTATCTAGGCCTGGGTACCCGCGATCGCATCTTTGCCGCCGCTGCTGAGCGTTGCCCTGGTAAGGACGTGCTCGAATTCAAGCCGATCGCCCGACCGATCGCAGCATAGACCGTCTTGGGGCTGCCATCAGCCCTGCAATGACCTCTCCACACACATGTCTTTCGAGGAAATCTCATGTACCGTTCAGCATTCAACTTTCTAGCCCGTGTTTGCGATCGCCTGTCTCATCTGTTTAGCCGCGCGGCAGACCGCCTCTGCTGGTGGGGCCGTGAGGTAAGCGAGTAGGGGTAAGGGGTTCACCAGGGGCCTCTACTGGCCCCTGGTGAACGACAAAGATCATTTACGAGACGTCATTATGCAGAGCAAAAAATTGCTAACTGAGGCCAATGCCCGCCTCAAGGCCGGGAACATCAAGGTCTCGATCATCCTGAAGCGCAACACGCTTTACCTGCAAACAACCCTACCGCCCAAGCCAACCAGCACCAAAGCCAAACCCCATCAGCAGCAGGTTAATCTTGGTGGCGTCTACCTAAACGCTGCTGGACTCAAGCGAGCCGAGGCCGAGGCGTTGCGCCTGCGCAACGAGCTAACCATGGAACGCTTCGACTGGGCTAACTGGTCGCGATCGCAGGTAGACCCGCTCGGGGAGCGCACCATTGCTGACTGGGTAGCTGCATTTGAGGTGGACTACTTTAACCGCCGCGAGCGAAACCCCGCGAGCGAGACGACTTGGGAAAAAGATTACCTGATGCCCTTCCGCAGGCTGCCGCAACAGCAGCTTATTTCGGCCGCCATTCTCATCCAGACGGCCCAGCTTTACCCGCCCGACACTCGTTGCAGGCAACGCGCCTGCAACGCCTACGGCAGACTTGCCAAGTTTGCTGGAGTAGACGTTGCCATAGCTGAATACCGGGGCCGCTACAGCTCTGGCGCGGTCAACCCCCGCGACCTCCCCTCCGACGAGGCGATCATTCAGACCATCGAGGGGATGGATAACCCGGCGTGGCGGTTCGCGATCGCCCTCATGGCCACCTACGGACTCAGAGACCATGAGATTTTCCATGTGGACCTTCAAGCGTTGCAGGAGCCGCCAGGCGTCTGCACGGTGTTAGAGGGTAAGACGGGTTGGCGGCAGGTTTGGCCATGTCGCCGTGAGTGGTGGGAGCTGTATTGCAAAGGCCACTTCAAGCGGCCTAACCTTACCGCCCGTCGCAATTCTGACTATGGCGTCAAGGTGGCTCAGTTCTTCAACCGGCGCAAGCTGCCCATGCTGCCCTATGACCTGCGCCACGCTTGGGCCGCCCGTACCGCTGTCTTTGGCCTCGACCCTGCGATCGCGGCCAAGATGATGGGCCATGACCTCTCGGTGCACACCAGGATTTATCACCAGTTCCTGAATCAATCGATTCTGCAGGCGGCTTGGGAACGCAGCCAGCGCTAGCGATCGCAAGCCCTAGCAACTAACAAACATCAACTAAGGAGAAAACTATGGAAACACTTCTAGCTCAAGTTTTGGAATTGTTGCAGCAGCGGCAGCAACAGCAGCAACAGGACTCTGCACAAACGGATCGGGTTCTGAGTGTCCTTGAAGAATTAGTCGCTGACTCTTCTCAGCGAAAAACTTGGGTAAAACCTGAGACACTCACCCAGAGGGTGGGTGATGCAATCACCGCAAGCCGCCTCAAAACCGACCTGCGGGCGGGCTACTTCAAGCAGGGCGTTCACTACATCATTACGAGCAACGGCGCGCACAAGGGCTGGAGCCACCACGCATGGAACCCAGAGGCTATCCGCAAGTTTTACGAAACGCCCCCCGAAAAACGGCGGATCTACTAACCATTGGTTAGCACCGTACCCCTGTCATTTTGGCAGGGGCTTTTAATTGGGCCAACTTGCTCTCAAAGCACCATAGAGATGCTGCAAGTAAACTTTGGATATCGCTGCGAATGAAGGGAAGGCAATGACCGAGCGCCATGTAGAGATTGGGATTAGCGTCAATGCCGATCGCGTCCCACAGGATCTTGGCAAACTTGAGCAAGACCTAACCAGTTTTCAGAACAAGGTTGAGCAGCTAGCGGGTGGCTCGTTTGATCCGGGCATAGCCTCCAAGGTAGCGCCCTTCACCCCGCTAGGAATGCCAACCGGCACGCCTGGTGGGGTTTTTGGTGCGCCTGCCCCTATGCCACAGCCCACCACCGATCCGGGTGTGCCGGGCGGCGGCGCGGGGGCGAGCCCTGGGGTAGAGTGGCCGCTGTCTATTGGCCCTGGTACAAACCCATGGACACAGCCGTCTGGGGCAAACATTCCGACCCCAGGGGCGCTGCCGGGGGATACAGGGCAAACGGCACTCCTTAAGGAGCTAATCGACTCGCTGGGCGGGCTGCGGGGCACCATCCAGGAGGATAGCAAGAAAAAAGACGGCATCGGCGAACTGCTCCAGTGGACCAAGATGCAGTCGCTCATGTCCCTGGGCGGCCAAGTTATGGGCCAAGCCCAGGGCGGCAACCTGCTCGGGGCTGCTGGCACAGGCCTCGGCGGTGCAGCGGGGCTGCTCTTTGGCCCTGCGGGGATGGCTGCCGGGGCTGCGATCGGTGGGGGAATTGGCGGATTCTTCCAGAGCCTCGCGGGCGGTGCCGGGGGCGCACGGGCCTACGAGAAAGACATTACCGATATGAACCAGCGCTTCGGCCTGGGGAGTCTCGGCACCCTGCGGAATTATCGCCAGGGCGAAGAGTTTGGATACACCGCTGAAGATTCGGCCGGCCTAAGCGATCGCCTGCGTGAGAACCGGGCCATCAGTGACCCTGCCCAGGCTGGCCCCATGGTGCGGGCGGTGCAGGAGTTGACCAGGGCGCTTGGCCTCAACGTAGAGGCTACCGCCGAGATGGTGGGTCTCTACAGTCGTACTGGTGGCGAGAAGGGGGACGAGGGCGCACGCGGGTATCTGGCCGATGTTGTGGGCGGGGCTATTCGTAGCGGCTTTGAGTCCAACATTCAGCAGTACGCTGATGTGATGGGCAGTGCCCGGATGCAGTCGGTGCAGAGCACGGGGCAGGGGGTCAGCGATCGCGCTTTCGGAATGCTCCAGGATGTCTTTGCGGGTCTGACGGGGGGTAACTCCAATACGGCGGGGCTATTCCGCGACAATGCCCAGATGGCTGGGGCCGGGGTGCAGAGCTTTATGTCTTATGGGGGGACAGCTAACCCCTACAGCACCAGCGCGGCCTACATGCGCCTGGCAGGGATTGGTGAGGCGCAGCTCGATACCCGGTTTAACGACACTGAACAGATTGCTCAGAATGCGCAGCGTAGCCTAGGGTTCACGACCAACCGGTTGCAGCAGATGTCGGGCATGTCGGCGAGCGAGTTTCAATCGGCGGCGGCGGCAGATCCCAACTTTGTGCAGGGGCTGATCGGCAATAATGTTGGTCTTCAGCGGCAAACCGCCAGCATCGTGGGCGGGTTCCTCGGGCGAGATGCGACGGCTCAGGATTTGAGGGCTTACGAAGAATTGACCAATCTCAGCGCCGCCAATGGTGGGCAGTTGCCGACGGGCGGCGGCGAGGGGGCCGCACGGGTCGAGGAACTCATGAAGCAGCTTCAGGCCAGCCCTGCCGACGAAATGCGCCAGAAAGAGGCGGCGCGGCACAATGCGGTGATGCAGGCTATGAGCAATTTCATGGGCTTGCAGACCAAAATTGATGAGCAAATGACTGGCATAGCTGAATGGTTCAATGGCATGGATCTAAAGGCCGTTGAGGGAAAGATCCTCGGAGCCATGGATTTAATGGAGACGGGAGCTAAATGGCTGGTTGAGAAAGCCCCTGAAATCCGCGACAAAATTTTTGAGATGAGCGATATTGTCATCCAATGGGCGACTGACAACAACCTATTGCCGGGGCTGAAAGCTGGCTTCGACGGGATGATGACGATCCTGAAAGGTGCCTTTGGCCTCGGTCAAAATGTTGTGGGGGCCGTTGCGCCAGGGTATGGGGCCGCTATGCGAAACCCCGTCACCCAGGCTTTTGTTGGCGCGGGTGCGCGAGTGGGGGTGGATGCCGTTCTACCTGGGGCTAGGGGTGCAATGGGCTTGGCTCGGCGGCTCCTGGGGGTTGACGATAGCTTTAATGACACGCCTGGTGGTGTAACGGCTACCCCTGGCTACAATACTTTCCGCTTTGCGCCTGGCGACGTGGTGACAGCGCGGCAGGGGGCCACCAGCGGCGGCTCAACGTTGACCGATCTGAATTTGACCATGGTGCAGGGGCACGCCCTCGGTACCCAGTGGCATCGTGAGGAGCAGGAGCAGGGAGGGGTTCTGCAAGATGTCGTGGACAAAATGCACGAGCTGTTTGGAAAAACCCAGGCGGACATTGAGACTCTGACGGCCAAGTATGTGCCGTATCTCATGGAAACCTCGTTCGCCCTAGTGACAGCGGCAGGGGTGCGCGATGGGCTGCTAGCCAAGATTGAAGGCTATTTCCCGGTGGCGATCGCAGCGATCGGAGCCGTTAGAGATGCTGTGGCTTCAATGGGTGGGATTGGCGGCGGTGGAACAGGCGGGGCCGGAGGTGGTTCTTTGGCGGCGATCGCCTCGGGCCTATTTACTGGGCCTAGGGCTAACATCGGCGGCAGCAGCCCCAACCACATTGATACCAAGTTCAGCACGTCGCTGTCTTGGGAGGAAATTGACGCCTACTTCATGCAAATGGCCCAAGCCTACCAGGAGCAGGGCAGAAGGATCGAGTTTTCAAATGCCGCCGTCAGCGGACAGGTCTACGACCCGAACGCTGACCAAGCCGATCGGATCGCCATGCTTCGACGGGCGGCGGGGGCGCACAGACCCAGGGCCGGATTCCACAGCTTTGATTACTACATTCCCGAAGGCAATGATGCTCGGAGTGAATCGCCCAACTCTAGTTCTGCCGGGGCCGAGATTATGATACCTTCAGCGCCTGGGGGCCGGTTAGACTACGGCACGGCGGGGAATTATGGAAACTTCGTCCGACTCTATGACGCCAACGGCAACCTAGTGATGACCACTGGTCACGGCGATAACCGACGAGCATTGCCCCAAGACAGAACGCTCCCCACAGCCCCAGTGGCGGGTGCCGGAGGCCCTGGCGGTTTACCCGACCTAGGGCAAGGGTACGATTCATTGGAAGGTCTTGCCAATGAGCTATCATCCCTAGACCCACGATTCAATCCCAGTACTCCCGAGGGGCGATCGGCCCTAGTGCTGGCTCTGGGGATTGGCGGTAGCGAAGTCTACAGCCGTGGCAGCACCGCTGATGACTACTTCAGTCGTCGGGGTGGCACAGGCCGAAATATGTTGGGATTTGCGCAATACAATTTGCGATACCACGACGATGAGACTAGCAATCCTCGTGCTTATGCCGACTTCACCGCCGACATCCTAACCGGGCAGAGGGCGCAGCCAAACGGAAGTCGAGGGCAAAACTGGGCGGCGCAGCTGTCTCAAGCCGTACAGAGCGGGCAAATTCAATCTGGGGCGCAACTGGAACAGTGGATGCGCCGTCAAGGGATGGGCGGCAGCAACTGGCAGGGTGTAGACGATGGCTTTAGCCGCGTGCCAGGACTTTCTGACCAGCTGCTGCGATACCTTCGCCAGCCTGGCGGGAATACGCAGGCATCGGCAGCTGGCTCGAGAAGTGTGGTGGTCAACATCGCGATGAATGGCTCTAACCTCAACCCTGGCGATGTGGAGCGGGCCGCTAGAACTGGCGTTGAGACAGCATCGGTGGATGAATTTGAACAAAGGCGCAGCGTAGATCGCAACCCCCGTAACCGAGGGGGGCTTAGCCCTGTCTATGGTTGATTTCCCTCGACATCAGCTCCTGCTGGAGGCTAGCTTAGAGCTTTGATGCAGGTTGAGCGATGAAGGCAATGATGGTAGCTCAGGGGCTTCTGATTGGCGCGATCGCGACCCTGGCAACAGCAAGCTCTTTGCCCGCACAGAGTACCTATTACTGCACAGATGACGATGAGGCCGATGTCGTGGCCTATGCCGAAACCGGCTCTATTCCTGGCTTCGTTTATGGGCAAACTCCAGGCTCAGTAGTAAATGTGCGCGATCGCCCAAGCTTTGAAGGGAAAGTTGTCGGGACTGTTAGAGTGGGTCAGCAGGTTTCGCTCCCTGCCCGCGTTTTTTCTGTAGATTCAGTTCCCGGCATTGGGCCAGAGTGCAATCTTTGGTACCAGGTGGGGCAGGGATGGATTCATGCTGAATTCATCCGTTTAGCTGAGTTTGCCCCTAGGTGATGCAACGATATCTAGATCTACTTGTTGCAATCGCGGACTAAACCTTCAGGAATAGGCTACTAAGCACCGCCTGCTGCTGAGGATACTAGGTAACCCAGCAGCAGTAGCCGGGGGGGATTTTGGGTGTATCTCCTGATTTGGTGCTCTCAGGAACTCGCTGCTCAGTCTATTAAGTGCCCTAGTTTAGCAAACTCATCGGGGTCAATTGGTTTAGGCACTATGAATAGCCGCCGTACTCAACCTTGCCCCATAGGTCAACGTTAAGAGGATAGAGTAATGGGTCAGGACACTAAAATATTTGCAAATTTAGGATCCATTTCTGCCACCATTACTAATTTTGAGCACTAACACAATAATTTTATTGCTCCGCCAATATATCCTCAATGTTTGAGCAAGAAATAGTTAATGTTGTAGACTGTATTTTCAACCAGTCATCACTTTTTTCTTCGTAAATTTCAAATTGATATTTACCATCATCCGGCTCTGGAATTCCATCAAACGGCAATACAATTATATAGTCTTTTCTTTCTTGCGCGGTAGGCAAATTACCTTGCAACAAAGTTCTGCCATCAGGGGCTTTTATTTCTAGCTTGAATTTTTGCAACTCAGCCTTACTCTCTTTGCTTCCGTGTTGAACTAGCAAGCTGTTATCAATTTCATTATCCTCTTCATTTTGCCAATAAATTACCAAGTCGAATCTATGCGGGAAAAGCCATCTTTGCTGTTCCTCTTTCTGCTCATCAGAAGGAGGTGAAGGTATTTTCAAGGAATCAAATACCTCTATCATGCTTATATTGTCAGATTCCTCGTTTCGGATGCTTTTTTCGCAAAGTATCATCCATTTACACTTAAACATGTTTTCTGCCTTCAATATTCCACGCCATTTGTAATGGTTTATTCTTGTGGGGATGCGTATGAGTTTTCCTAACAGAAGGAAAACTCATGAACTTGCTGTAGGGGTTAACATTTTGAAACCCTGCACTTGAGTAAGCCATGATCCGGGTTGGGCTTTGCCTTAGTGGCCTTTCGTTTCCTAGCTTCCCACCAAAATTGACAATTTTACGAGAATAACTAGCATTATCTTGTGGATGAATGTTTTTCAGTATGTGCAGCGCAAATATTCTAGCCCACCAACAATTAGGAGCGCTCAAGGCAAATTGTGCAGCAGTTTCGGCCAATTCCAATTTTACGAGACTTAAAGCCCAAATGTAGACTGCAAGTGCAACATCATTTGGATTTTCATACTGACAATCATTTTTTTGTTGAGAGAGAGTAGCTACTCTGCTCAGGACTTGCCAGCCAAAAACACTTTCTGAATCAAGAAGCTTTTCGAGTAGCGATTTTACCACCAAATCTCTGCCACATATTTTTTCAAAGGTTCTACGACCACTTGACAGATTCACAAGTGCAGAAAACTGAGTACTCTCGATATAATTCATGCATTCTTCAGCCACCGTTAAATTCCTCCCTTTCAGTCCAAAACTCCCAATCATTTCCATATTCTTCTGGAACTTTTTCTACAGAATGTACATATTCTCCGTCTCTTCCCCACTGGCTTAGAACAGTAAATTCAAACCTGCAATCCTTAATATCCGGTTCAATTCCAACAATGATACCGATGTGGGTATATTCATTTCTATCTCGGTATAGAACAATATCCCCAATCTTTACATCTTTTTCATCCCTTATCCTTTTATAACCATCATCTTCAATTATCATTTGAAGATGTTCCGGTTCAATAGCAGTCCTTCTGGAAGCAAAAACCATGCCTACGCAGTTGTAAGTTGCAGAAGCTCTTCTAAACGTGATTCCTGGAACTTTACTTGTACATATTTTGATTGCTTCTTTAAGCGATTCTGGAGGCCTTTCAGGTGGTTGTGAGTTTGGGATGAAGCGCTTTTTCTTAGTTTCTAACCGAATTGAGGTATTATCATTTTCACCTCCAAAACCTACAATATATAAAGACATTTATATATGAAGCCTAGAATTAGCACTTAGACAGGTTGAAAAATAGTTAAGCCAGATCATTTGCACTTGTGAGGGGTTTAAGTCTCTTTCCTAAACGTCAAAACATACTTACATCCGTTATACCTGCTTGGTCATGGAGTCCCATCCTAGCCTGACAAGCTAAACTACGTCATCCATCTAAATCTGTCTTTATAGTGACTTTTTGCCGGGTTATGCGTTTATTACCTAGCTTAGTCTCAGGACTGCACCCACATTGAAGTCAATCAATAGTTCGGTCATTTCCCAAGAAAATGCTGAAACCCTTGATTTCTCGTTGACTAAGCTACTGGGAAAAGCTTCTGGAACCCGCATGCCACCGTTGGCTGTCAAAAACTGTTCGTGGTGTTGAACGAATAGCACTTGTTTCCTACGTAACCCACAAGAGAGATTTGACCGCAAACAGCACCACCTTGGTTCGGGCGACTGTTCTAGTCTTCGAGCCTACTCAATATCCCAGCGCTGCGATCGCGGCCTTCTTCTGCTCAGGGCTCACCTCTAAATACCGCTGCAACGAGGCTAGGGAGCGGTGGCCGCTAATCTCCTGAATCACCCGCAGAGGCACCCCGGCATTGCTCAGATTGGTTAGGGCGGTGCGCCTAAAGCTGTGAGTGCTAATCCCCAGCCCATCCAGCCCGACATAGGCTAGCGCCTGGTCGAGCAGCCAATCAACCGACGACCGGGCCAACCGACCCCGACCATGCCGACCGGGGAACAGGTACTCAGCCCCGCTGTTGTCGTAGGCCACCAGCACCGCCGCCAGCTTGGGGTGAATGTCGATCTGCCGGGTGGCCAGCTTGCCCTTCGTCGCCTTGGCTGGCAGCACCAGCACCGAGCCCTTAATGTCGCTGGGCCGTAACGAAATCGCCTCGCTCACCCGCAGGCCGCAGTAGAGCATGATGCCGAACAGCGCCCGATCTCGGGGGGAGTCCATCGCGCCAAACAGCCGGGCAATTTCGTTATGGGTCAACACCTTGGCCTGGCCGTTGGTGCTCATGGTCAATCCCTCTTACCTCTCCCTATTCTACTAGACATAATTTGTATTTTGTCTAGTAGAAAACAACGGTTTATAAGGGTTTCAGGGCATCGGGTCAGGCAAGGAAACATGAGACAGCATGAGACAGCCCAAAAACCTTGTTTTCTCGTTAAGTTGTCTCATCATGAGAATAATAAGACGCTGTAACCGTGTTATGCCAAAGGGTTACCCGGTTACAATATGAGTAGCACTGGTCTAGCAGTGAGACAGAGTATTAATTTTCTTTGGAGCGTTACCGATGGCCATGACGCCTGTAAAAATTCCGCCGACCTGGAAAGATGACCTGGTTACCCTTCGCGATTCCCTCAATGAAGTACAGGGGGGCGAGGTAGTGGCCACGATCGCGACCCTGGCCGTTACCGAAACCGGGCAGGAGTTACTGTCACAGCTGCCACCTCTGACCGAGGCGTTGAGGGCGAACCCCAGGATCACTTTGGAGGCGATCGCCGCCGTGGCCGAGGGGGAGATGCTGCCTACACCCGCCAACACGGCCAGTACTGCGTTACCAGCCGCCACGATTCAGGGCCGGGCTATTCCAAGCGCTCTAGCTGGCATGGTCGGCGAGATTCTGGAGTTGTGGGATCACAACCCAGGCGAGGCTAAGCGGGTGCTCTCCGAGGCGCTATCCGCCAGGGTGCAGCCCACAGTTCCCATCCGCCCAGCGGGCACCGTGCCGGTGATGCTTAAAAACCCCATGGTGGATAAAGAGAGCTTCCAAATCCGTGGCGGTCGGCTTGAGTTCCCGACCAATACTGAGGTAAACGTTCTACCTGCTGACCTGGAGGCGATCGAGCAGCATCTGGCCAGCCGACGGATTGACCGGTTTAGCCCTGCGCCGCGATCGGAATTGGTTAGATGCTAACCATGGTTAGCACCGGCAACGGGGTCGGCAGGGCGATCGCAGTACAGCAACCCTATTTTGCGCAATCGGCTGTGGGAGTGCTCACGGGGCGGCAACGCCTCTGCTGACAAGGGGTTGAGAATGCGATCGCCTTAGCTAGCAAGTTAGCTATCGGGTCTGCAATTATTGGGTTTGCAATTATCTGATTTGAAAGGTATACTAAATAAAGTGACACTATTCACCAGTCCTACCCAGAGATCACCAGCCATGCAAACCCTAACCAAAGATCCATTACTAGTAAAAGAGCCGTCATATGCCCCAAACTCAGAGCCAGTCCACCAATGGAAAGACCAACGACTCCCAGCTCAGACTGAACTACTCATCCTCTGGGCAATTAGTAATTCGGGTAGTCAAGGAGTCTACGGACTTGACATTCAGCGGGCCATTGCCGATTGCAGCAGGGGAAACGAGTGCATCTCAGTTGGAACCCTCTACTCCAGCCTCAAGCGATTGCGGAGCAGAGGGTTTATCACCTCTGTTGAGGGAGATCCAATTGCAGGAGGAGCAAAACGGCAGTATTACCATCTCACCAAGGATGGAGAAGCAGTCGTTAGCTATGCAAACGACTTTATTTCAAGGCTATCTGCCTGGGTTCCCGAAAGAGAGCCGGTCTAGTCCTCCTCCCCTTGCGACGCTGGGAGATGAGTTCTTTTTCATCAAAAACTTTGCTTCACCTCTCAGCGTCCTAATGGGGCCGGAGGAAGAGATGAAGGTCGAGTTGAGAGCTGAGCACCTCAGTAGATTTAAACGACAAGGCATGAACAAGCACCTCTTAGTTTTCTGGGAAGTGTGGTACCTCACAGACTTGCTGATGATGTATGTAGTCAGCCGTATTGAGGCATTCACCTCTCTAATTAAGCTTATAGACATCAACCTAAAGTAATTCGAGGTTAATAAGTCTTTCAGGGCTCAGCAATGAGCCCTTTTTGCTGTTCAAGCATATTCACATTGCGATCGCGCCCACCGGACTAGCCCCGGTAAGCACCGCCGCCGCTGGTTGGGTACCATAGAAGTAGCTGAAACCGTTAGAATTCAGGGCTTTCCGTGTTCACTACCCTATCTGCTAACCAGCGAAAAGCCGCCTTGCGATCGCACCACCAATAAGGATTCTGTTTCTTCGGCTTTTTTCGGGGGAAAGTGGGTGCTAACCATGGTTAGCACCGTGGCGGCCCCTGTTGGAGCGGTGAAATCAGCCCTGCCCTACCACCTTAAGCTGCAGCCCTTTTTTGCCATTCAAACTAATGCCGTCGGCAGACTGGCGGGCTGCCTGGAGCTGCTGTAGTTGCTCTATGGCCTGCTTTAGCTGTCGGCTGTTACGGCTCTCATAACGCCCAATTAACTCCAACTCATCGCTGATGGAATGGCTTTGTTTTGTCAGGGCGGTGAGGTGCTCAATCTCGGTCAGCGCCTGGTCGATAGCTTCAATGCGGGCCGCGATCGCAGCGCATAGGGTCTGGCTACGTTCCCGGTGATAGAGGGCGTCACTGAGCCACAGGTCGCCAGTCTCGGGAGGTTGCTGGCAGCTATGGCTCAGGTACACCCCAATCAGCAGCGGGTGGGTGTGGTCATGCTCCTTAGGGCGGGCTGGGTCAGGGTAGCCCTTGCAGGCTTCAGCCACAGCTTGGGCGATGTGACCACAAGCCCAGGTGTAGTTGCTCTGCTGGTCGTCATCTTCAAACATTGGGCGACGACACCATTTCGAGAATGCGGCCTTGCTTTTGGGAGCACCCAGCCAGGCCGTTTCTAACTCTTCGGCCAGCGCCGCCAGGCACCGCCGCTCAGTAGTCAGCACCTCGGGGTGTGTCGGTGTTCTGCGATCGCCCCCTCCAGTGGCCAGAGCAGCTACAAGGGCATCCAACCCGCCGCCAGACTTTTCCTCAGGGTAGTACTGAGTCAACGTGGCATTGGCTGCATGGCGATCGCCCGCAATGGCCTCAGCCTGCCATGCTCGATGCTGCCTTAGCATGCACATTCCGATCTGCTGGATGAGGTGATTTTCTAGCGGCCCTTGAGGCTGATACTGCTTGATTAGCCCCTGCAAGATGCCCTCGAACGTGCTGAAGTCTTCGCTGTCGAGTAATGGCGGCTGCTTGGCTAACAACCCATGGGTAGTTCGGTTTCTGGCCGCGATCGCCTTTCCCTCAGCGGTTCGTGGGCCAGTGCTTAGTAGTGCGTTTCGCCGGGTTTTTTCGGGGTTGCCTGCCATAAATTACCTGCTGGGGCGTAAGTGAACTTTCCTGTGAATGACCAAAGGTGGCCGAAACAATAACAGAGCCCATCCGGGCATACTTTCAAAAGCAAAATCTGTTGCTAAAGGTAATTCAATGAAATTATTTAATCCATTTACTACGATTGGCTTCTCTATCTTGACAGTATCTCTATCGTGGATTAGCTCAGTTGAAGCCAGGCCATACCCTGATACCGTCGGGGTTTGCTATTCCTTTCAAGGTGATGATATTGAACGATTAGAGCCATGCGTTATAAGTTCTGGTAGTGGAGCCGGTGCTCAATACGCTTCTCTCAATTGGTTAGATGGTCAAACAACCACAATTGAGATGAGTGCTTATTGTCCTAACCAAGATTGGGATGAGAACGGTTTTTGCTCCTATTTTGTTAACGGAGAGGTTGCAGAAGCCTACGAAAGAGACGTCTTCTGGATGGAGTCAAATTCAGATTCTGACGATGAAGATATGCCATGCTACAGACTCTCTAGCCAATTGAGCTACTGTTATCGAAAAAACTAAATCGTTAATTAATCAACCAGGGGTTAATAGTTGGTGCCATAAAAGAACCCCCTGGCGCAGGGCCAGGGGGGTTAGATGTTCATGGATTTAAGCCTGAGGGGCTGGGGCTGCGATCGGGTCCCACACTTGGAGATTGAAGCGAGCATAATCACCCTGTTGTTGCCGGATGCGCTGCAAGTCACTCACTGCGGTGCGCCAGGTGCCGGGGAGGCAGTGCCACCGATCCACATCCAGTGTTAGTGTTCGGTGCCCGTCAGAAATGCTAGTGGAGGCCAGACCGTCAGCAGTTGATTCAAGTAGTAGCCAGATGCTGTTGGGTGGAGATTGTGGAGGCATTAGATTTCCTCGGAACTGCCCAACGCCCACAGCCCTTGGAGAGCTGCGCCGAAGGATGGCTCACGGCGGCCAGCAGACTTACTCATCTGGGCCTGGGTGCGATCGTCGTAGTGCCGGTGCACCTCATCGAGGCCGACAGCCTTCGTGCTCTCAAAGTGGATCTGATCGTTGGCATCTAACACAAGGGTGAAGTCGCTCAACTCAATCCGCCCGCCGGGGCGGAGCTGAGCAAGCATCTGGGCAAGCTGGTCACGGCTGATGGATTGACCGCCCATGCCGTTGTCGCTGAAGTCAGCCACGCCAGCAGAGGCTGACTTTTGAAACCGACGAAGCTTAATTTCGCTGTCAGGCAAATCCATCTGGGCCTGAAGCCAGATCGAGTGAAGAGTCGCGCCCATGAAACCTCCTGAATTATGGGAAAACCCCACACCCTAGATCGCTGGCGTGGGGCAGCAATACGTCTGATCTAATTTTACCGAACGTCCCAGGCATGCGGGGTGGCGTTTTCACGCTCCCGCTCAGCATTGTCGATGCTCGCCTGGAGCAGTTCGCGAATCTCGTCGAGCGCCGTTGCCAGGGCGCGATTCATTTCTCCCTGGCCGTTGACCAGGGCCTCGACAAGGCCTTCATTAAAAATTTTATTTTGCTCCGGCGGTGGAGTGAGGTTGCGCAACGCTTCGACTTGCCGGGACAGGTCAGCAATGGCCTTATCGATCTGGTCAAACCGCTGGGATACTGAATCCAGCACTGTGGAGGTTTGGGCCTCCCGACGTTCAAGACGCCCGATCAGGCCCAAACATTGATTTAGCGCGCCTGTAAAAGTTTCGTTCAGGTCGCGGCGCTGCTCTACCAGGTGGCCTACCGTTTGCAAGGCTCGCCGCCCATCGGTGGCGATAGCTTGATCGGCTGCGACCTTCACGAGGTCGCTAATCCAATCGACGCTAGGACGGGGCCAGAGCCTGCCGTTCATGCCGGTTTTGGCTAAGCGCTGCCGAGGCTGCTGTCGTGGGCGAAGTTGAGATGTCATAGTCCATACCGCTTCAAGGTTTCATCAATCAAACTATTGGCCTGGGCTTCAATCTCTGGCCCAGCTGCTTGGGCAGCTGCTTCCATCCAGAATTTGCCACCCATGGGGGGGATGGTTTTGGCAAAGCTGTAGCGGCCACTGATGCCTCTGAAGCCGTTCTGTCCATTCACCAAGCTGTGGGGGCCACCAGGGATAGTGAGGCGGGCTCTAGCGAAGTCACCACGGGCTGCTGATGGCGTGTACTTCGGTCGAATCTCACCCCGGCCATATTCCAGCACCGCCAGATAATTGACCTCTTCGGGGTTGCCTGCATAACGACTGTGGGCACTGGCAAACACGCGAGAGCGAAATGGTGAGCCGTAGGGATGTTGGGCTGTCACTGAGGCCGCACCGCGCCCCGTGCGCTTCTGGATCGTGTGGGTGCCAGTCTTACTGGTGAAAGGAACCCCGCTCAGATACTCTTTGCCGTACCGAGCGATCGTCTCTGCCGAGTCAGCAACGATCTGCTGCGCAAGCTGGGGCACCACTCCCGAGAACTGCCCCAGCCGTTGAACAGGGCCTGACTTGATATCGATATTCAGCTTGTAGGCCATTAGTCAGCCCTTAAAATTTTGCATTGATTCACTGCTTCAGCCGCGAGCTGGCCAAACTGCGCCGGGTTCAGGGGCTGATGCCCAGCAGTGGCACGTTCCATGTGGCCGCCTCAGCAGAGCTGTAGAGCCCGCCAAACACCTCAGCAGTGGCACGGCAATACACAGCAACCCACGGGCCTTGTGGGCGCACCTCTAAAGGAGAGGTATTCACGGTAGGGAAAGCTTTGCCGGTGCAGGGTTACGGCTTTTACTTATCTTAGCGCAGGGGTTCGACATGGTACACCTGCCCCACCGCGATTGCCCAGGGGGCCGCCCGCCAAACCTCAGGGTGATGGGATACCAATTCACCTGCATGTTGAGCAGTTGTTGAGCAGTGCTCAACAACCCCAAATCATTGATATATCAGGTGTATAGGTAGTTTGTTGGGTAAATGTTGAGCATGTTGAGCAGTTTTACCCTGGTCTATCCCAACCAACCCAACCTATATAGAGGTTGGGACTAGGTTGGGATCTGCTGAAAATGCCCAATGGTTAGGGTTTTAGGTGCAATGTCCCAACCTGCCCCACCTGTAAGAGTAAAAAACCAAAAAATATGGGTAAGCCGCCGCGATCGCAGACATGAAGTCTGCCGCACTAGATCAAGATTAGTTCAATGAAATAGTTAGAGTCTCCAAAGCCTTTTTGGAAGGGCTTTTCAAGAATTAATAAAGCAGACTCGAAAACTGCTTTGGGGTCACACCCAACGAGGGTTCGAATCCCTCCCTCTCCGTTGAATTTTAAGGCTTTCGGCCTTTCGACTGGTTGCTAGACCAACAGCAGTTAAAGCAGCTTTTTGAACTACATATGCCCTGTAGCGGGTTGCAGCAGAGCTAAGCAGGCCTGGGCGATTGCCCACTCCTCCTGGGTATGAATCACCAGCACCCGCACCGCCGAATCCATCGTTGCAATGTCCTGGTCGTCCTGCGCCCGGCTCGGATCATCATTTAGCCGGAGCCCCAAAAACTCAAACCCCTCGCAGGCTCGCTGCCACACCAGGCTTTTGTTTTCGCCAATGCCAGCGGTAAACACCACCACATCCAGCCCGCCCAGGCTGGCGATCATGCCCCCCATTTCGCGGCGCAGACGGTGAATGAACACCTCAATGGCCAGCTTGGCCTGGGGGTTGCCCTGCTCCATCGCCTCCGTGACTAGGCGCATATCGTTCGAGAGGCCAGACAGCCCCTTCAGCCCAGACTCTTTATTCAGCAGGGTGTCGAGGTCATCTACGCTGTAGCCCTCGTGGCGCATTAGGTGAATCAAAAGGCCGGGGTCTACACTGCCCGAGCGGCTGCCCATCATCAGCCCCTCCAGCGGCGTGAAGCCCATGGTGGTATCGACGCAGAAGCCGTCTTTGACCGCCGCCAGCGAGCAGCCGTTGCCCAGGTGGCAGGTGAGAATCTTCAGACTTTCTAGGTCTCGCCCCAGCATCTTTGCCGCCCGCTGAGCTACATACTGGTGGCTAATGCCGTGGAACCCGTAGCGGCGAATGCCCTGCTCGACCCAGGCGTAGGGGCCGGGATAGGTGGCGGCGGCTTCGGGCATATGGCTGTGAAAGGCCGTGTCAAACACCGCCACCTGGGGGATGGTGCCTAGACTCTGGGCGATCGCCTCAATGCCCTGCAGATTGGCCGGGTTATGGGCTGGGGCCAGAGGAATCAGGCTCTCAATGGTGGCTTTTACCTCGTCATCCACCACCACCGGATTTTGATAGTTGTGCCCCCCGTGGACGACTCGGTGCCCAACGGCGGCAATCTCGGCGAGGTCGCCCAACACCTGGGTTGGCCCCTGCACCAGGGTCTTGACCATGGCCTCAATGCCTTCGGCCTTGTCGGTAGTCGACAGCACCTGCTGCATCGAATCGCCTGCCGCATTAGTGGCAGTGAGTTCCACACCACCCTCCTGGTGAGTCCAGTCGAGGGCGGCGCGCCACAGGGGGCTCGGGGAATGGTCAGCATCTGCTGAGCTGAGGTCAAACAGACAGCTTTTATGGCTGCTCGACCCGGCATTGAGCACCAGAATTTTCATACCCGATCCTGAAATTTGGCAATTATGGAGGAGGGAGATGAGGAAGATGGGGGGATGAGGGAGTTAGGATAGTTCTTACCGTCCCCACCTGCCTCAACTTCTCCATCCTAAGTACCCGGTCTCGCGTCTAGCTCCTCGGGCAAGTGGGAGCGATCGCCGTGTTTGACCAGCATGGGGCCATACTTATCGAAGCAAATAATGCTGACCGAGGCCACGGGCAGATCGATGCGATCGCGGTATCGACCGCCGTCAATGCCCAAAAGATTACAGAGAATCAGCCGGGTCGTCGTCTTGTGGGAGACAATCAGCACATTGCCATCGGTGTGGTTGGCCTCAATTTCGGCCACCACCAAGGCGGCGCGGCTGGCCACCTGCACCCCCGTCTCGCCGCCCGTGGGCGGGTTCCAGGCGGGCTCAGCCAGCCAGCGCAGGTAGTCTTCGCCATACTGCTGATGCACCTCATCGTGGGTTTTGCCCTCCCACTCGCCAAAGTACATTTCCTTGAGCCCGTCGCGCAGCTGCATGGTGTGGCCCGTCGCCTCACAAATGGGGGTGGCGGTCGCCACAGTGCGCTTGAGCGGGCTGGCATACACCGCCTGCCAGGTAAGACGCTGATACTTGTCGGCAAAGGCCTGGGCCATGGCCTGGCCTTCGGCGGTCAGGTCTACATCGGTGAAGCCGCAGTAGGTGCCGGTCTGGCTCGATTCAGTTTCGCCGTGGCGGAGGAGGTAGAGGTGGAGGGACATGGGGGAGTAGGTGAGTGGGTGGGGCAAGTGAAGTAGGTGGAGTGAATATTCTACTGACTCCTCCCAAATCCGAATCACATCACACCGATTCCCAAAAGGCCAATCCGTAGGGGCTAGTACCCGGAGGCTACTGTTTCAGATTGCTTTGTTCCCTTAGCTTTTAGGGGTAGTACCTCAACTTCTGCTCTAGAGTAATAGCCAATATTTTAAGAAGAGTGGGGACACTATAGATAAGGTTGCCTTCGACACATTGCCCTCAACCTGCTCTCTCAGAAGTTCTCTGCCAATGTTTGCAAAAAGGTGAAATGCCTCAAAATAGGCTGGGATCGTCCTTATTTGACCAAAGTCTTATGTGGGGTGTAGCCGGTAACCTCAGAGACCTCAGCGGTACCCTTGCCAGATTGCAATAGCCAGATCAGCTGATAATGCCCCCGTTCAATCCCGCTCTTAGCCGATTTGTAACACTGTTCGAGTTCCTCGGTGCTCAAATGTGATGCCAGGGTAAGACGACGCCCCATCACCCTTATCCTCGTCTTTCAACTCTACTATTCTAAGGGTTATTAGCCGGACTTAATATTAATTGGGTTTTTCCCGTTTTTTCTCATCGTTGGGGTGATGCTGTGGCAGAGCGGCCTTTGGGAGCGACAGGTGATTCGCGAAGAACTGGCCGATGAGAGCGCACCCGTGATTTTGCCCAAAGAGTATGAGGCGATGCAGCGCGATCGCGCCTCTAGAACGCGCTCCATTCCTCACCTCAATCGCCGCACCTCTGCTGCGATCGTGCGGGCGCAGAATGAACTGGCTATTCGTAAGTGGCGGGTCAAGCAAGTTGGGCAAGCGGTGGAAAGCGATCCCCTAATCGCCTCCTGGCGAAGTGAGCTGGGGCGGTTGCGGGGCTAATGCATCGCGTAGAGTTAGCAGTGTTTTTCTAAGTGTCGATCGCAGTTGCCATCGACAGCCTTAGTATTTAGGTGC
Organism: Leptolyngbya sp. CCNP1308; assembly: GCF_034932455.1. Classification (NCBI taxonomy): domain Bacteria; kingdom Bacillati; phylum Cyanobacteriota; class Cyanophyceae; order Leptolyngbyales; family Leptolyngbyaceae; genus Leptolyngbya; species Leptolyngbya sp. CCNP1308. The sequence continues at coordinate 88,220 of NZ_JAYGIH010000105.1, forward strand.
TCAACCCCTTCCCTCCAAAATGGTTCGATTTAACCGATGCCTTCGTTTGGCAGTCCGGTTGGTGCTGATCGGCCTGATCACGCTGGCGCTGGTGCTCGGCAGTGGTGCGATCGCCCACGGACAGCTGCCCTCCCTACCCGCCTCTGGCAATAGCGCCTTCAGTGCGCCAAATGGGGTCAGACGGCACGGAGAATACGAAACGGCCTCGATCAGATCGCCCCTAGACCGCAAAGAATTGTTTGAGCTCACCTCGCCGACGATTTTTAATCGCGACAGCGTTCCAGAGGGGCTGCTGCCGGTTGAGGTGCGTGCTGAAGAGGTAAATGAGCGCCTGTGGCGGGTTTTTTACCGAATTTATACCAGCCAACAAGTCCCAACCGTGACAATCGCCACGCTCAGCAATCAATCCATTATTCAAATTAGTGACGATCAGTCGTCTCGCCCTATCCGCCTCGTAACGGTAACCGAACCCGACGCTGACTTCAACGGCAAAACGCTAGATGAACTCGCCCAGGAATGGCAGACGCTTCTTCAGGATGAGGTGACTCAGTTCAGGCAGTTGGGCACGCCAGAGGTAATTATTCAGCGAATCTGGCAGGCGCTGCAAATTCTGCTGGGGCTGCTGCTGGCCAGCGCCGTAATCTGGTTTTTGCGGCGTAGGTTGACCCGCAGGCAGCAAACCTTGGAAAGCCTATATCAAACCCAGTTAGCCGCAATCACGGCCAGCCCATCCCTAGAAACCGGCGCAGAGGAAGTGTCACCAGAACCGACTGCCCCACCGGAGAGGATGGCAGGAGAAAAACCTGAGGCGAGAGCGATGGCGAATATGCGATCGCAATTCCTCACAACAGTGCAGCACCAATTTAGCGTGCAGCGTCAGTTAGACATTGACAAGTTTCTAAAATAGGCGTTGTTCTGGATTTTCATTCTGATGTGGTACATCGGCATTGCTCGCATCGTGGCCACAGTTCCCCTTTTAATGCGGTGGAGCCTTTACGTATGGGCAACGCCTTTAGCATTTATTGCCCTTTGGTTTGGCATTAGTTTAGCCATTCGCAGCAGCAGCAGCCTGATCGACCGTTTAACCCTTTCCTGGAAAACCAGTCCCTACCTGCCGTTAGGAGAATCGCAGCGCATTGCGCTAAGAACCACAACGATCTCCAATGCCCTAAAGGGATTGACGACCTCGGTACTGGTCATTGTGGGAATTATTTGGACACTCAGTTTATTTAACATCCCTACCGGCTCAATTTTGGCCGGGGGCGCTGTGATTGGTTTAGCCGTTTCCTTTGGTTCCCAAAGCTTGGTCAAAGACCTGGTCAACGGCTGTTTAATCTTGATTGAAGATCAGTTTGCTGTAGGGGATGTAGTTCAAATTGGGGAGAAAAGCGGACTGGTAGAAAACCTCAACCTGCGCGTAACTCAGCTCCGCAATAGCGAGGGACAGCTGATCACCATTCCCAATAGCAACATCACCGATGTCAGCAATCTCACTCGCCTGTGGTCGCGAGTCGATTTTTCGGTGGTGGTGGCCTATGAGAACGATCTTAAGCAGGTTCTCAGCGTTTTGCAGCAGGTCTGCGAACAGCTCTACAGCGAGGCAGAATGGCGCGATCGCCTGCCAGAACGTCCTACAGTCCTAGGCATTGACGATCTGTCTCACACCGGCATGCTCGTCCGCGTTTGGCCCAAGACCACACCCATGCAGCAGTGGATTGTGGGGCGCGAGTTTCGGCTACGGGTGCACCAAGCCTTTGAGGCCAACAGCATTCAGATCGGCAAGCCGCAAACCGTCAACTACAACACAGGCTTAGAGAATGTAACGCCTCACAACTAGCTAGTGCAAGTCCCTTGGCCTCTACCCCAGCAAAAGTTTCAAAGTTACATTGGGTAGCCCAATGATTGGCGGCCTGCACAGTGCGACCCGCCATTATTTTTGTGGTCACTGCGTGAGCTGGCTGTTCGCCTGCCCCATCACCCCGCCCGTAACACTCCTTATTTACCCATGGAGAGGTAGTCAAGCGCCATTTGAATAGTCTGGCAATCTACCCTAAAAGGGTCTTTGTATGGAGATTTTAGCGAGTCAGGAGGTGTTTCAGAGAAATCGAGCGCTTCGAGCATTTGAGGGGTGATCTGACCTCGTACACAACACCACTTGCCATTTAAGGTGTTAGCCATGTACCGATGCTCAAAAAAGTTCCATGCAGGAGACATAAGCTCAATTAGCTTAAGCCCACTCCCTGGCTCAGCATTATCTCGCAGTCCGACACGATTTAAAACGAAATTGCCGCTGGCAGCACCAGCTACTACTACCGCTTCTTTTGCATTGCGAGCAATTGACCACTCCTCTTCGAGGGATAGATCTTCAAAGTAAAGCGTTTTAAACCCCCGATCCTCCAGAAACTTAATTACCTCATCATTGTTGATTAAGCTACGGTTTCCCCGGCGGGCGACAAATACTCTCTCGTACGTTTTTTCTTTGTACCCTGGAAACTCGAAATTCAAAAAGTGAGGTGCAGTACTATAAACCCTCTGCTTTGAACAGGTAACAAGCTCACCGTAGACATCATCATCTGTAAAAATGACAGGATTACCAAGCAATCTGTATACGTCCATAGGCATGCTGTATTTAGGCACCCTAGAGCTTAAAATGATGTGAATTTTAATATCTTTTTGAAGATGCTCACTCAAGAGCTTTTGCGCTAAAAAAACTGGTTCCGCTATATTTCCAAGAATATGGCTGATGTTCGTAAATACATCAAAGCGAGCATCAAAGATGAATTTTCCTGAATAGTCAAGTGCTCCCCCTCCCTTTGTTGCCTTGGGGAGAAGAGATTGAAATGATTGAGTCTTTTGCTTGATTGCTTTAGAAAGAATTAGTTGAGTCTTTCGCTTCCAGCTAAAAGTTTTTGTCAGTTCTAATTTGGCTGTGGCAGATTGGACTTTGATGTCTACTTCGTAAGGTTCAAGATATTCCGCTGGCATTAGCACTTGCTCAGCGGACGGATGCCATAAATCCCTCGCACCTGTAGGAAAGCCATACATCATTGAAGATGCGACTTCCAGACCTGGAACTTTATACTTCAGAGCGATATCCATTTTTAAATCCTCCGAAAAATTTTCGGTTAATTAATACATTTAATAAGATTACTAACAACTATAGAGATAGACAGAGTTGTGCCGATCGCACCAATACCCGAACTATGCTTGCAAACAACCCTGCGGTTGGAAGTAACAGTCTTAATATAAAACCAGAATTTTATCCTGCAAGCCTAGATCCTTCTACGTAACTTTACCGACCTTGGATTTGATAGTCTTCAAGTGTTAAGAAAGAGTGAAGCCCGCGCCAGCAGGCAAAGCTGACCAACCCTATCAGATTGGTTCAGCATAGACAGCTTTCTTTGCCTGCGCCCTTTGCTTGACGCGCTATGGCTTGCAACTGTACTAGCTTATTCAATCCCCTGCAAAATATGCTGCGTGGTAACAAAGGCTCCGAGGCCCACAAAGCCATTGCAGCGACCGCGCTGGGCTGTCATGCCCAGGGCAATAGAGGATGCCTGGGCGGGGTTTCTAACAAACCGGGGAGAGGTATTGATGTAGATTACGGCGCTGGTGGCTAACTGGGAAAAGCGGCTGCTTTCAGCATAGGTTTCGGTGGCGATCGCATTGGCATGACCGCTGCTGTACCGATTGATTAGGGTTGCCGCCGTACGCACACTGTCTACCGATCGCAAAGCCACCGTTTTGCTCAAAAATGAGCGGTTCCAGTCGGCGGCAGTGGCTGGTTTCACATCGGGCAGGTCGGGCAGCAAGTCTTCATCGGCCAGCACCTCAAAGTCTTGATCCCAAAGCGTGTGGCACAGTTGCACCAGAGCCGCAGGGTTGCAGCTGCGGTGAACCAGCACCTTTTCTACGGCGTTGACCGCGTCGGGCTCCCCTCGATGGCTGTCGAGCACCATATGAACAACGGTGTCGAGCTGACCGGTGGCCGACCAATAGAGATAGCAGTTGCCCATGCTGGTCGGCAGTACCGGCACCCCAGCCTGGCGCACCACCTGCTGCACCAGACTCGGCCGGCCGTAGGGAATGATCAAATCGACGCCAGGGTCTTGCAGAAGCCAGGTGCGGGCTACATCCCCCTGTTCTTCGGTCAGCGAGAGTATGCAGTCGGGGGATAGCCCCGTGGACTCTAGAGCTTGGTAAAGCGCCTGCAAAATGGCCTGGTTGGTTTGCCCCGCTTCGTTGCTGCCCTTGAGAATGAGCCCATTACCCGTGCGCAGGCTAAGCCCTGCCGCGATCGCCGCCAGCTCTGGAAACGCCTCGTACACCAGGGCTACTACCCCCAAGGGCACCACCTGACCATAGCCCGCTACCGCCTTGCTCAACCGACTGGGGGCGGGGTGCAGCAGCCCGCGCGGGTCGCCCAGGTAGGCCAATCGCCGCAGAATTTTAGCGGTGGTTTGCAGCCGCTCGGGGGTGAGCTTGAGCCAGTCGAGCACCCGTTCGGGAACAGCCATGTCTAGGCTGGCTTCGAGATCGAGGGTATTGGCTTCAAGAATGTCGTCGAAGCTAGCCTCAATGGCGGTGGCAACGGCCTCAAGCAGTTGGCTTTGGGCATCGGCCCCAGCGGCGACCAGGTCACGACCGGCCCGCCGCACCTGCTCAACCGCCGCGCTAAAGTCTGTCTGAGTGGTTAGGTTTACCATAAACTCAACGCCGAGAGGCCAGCCAAAACATGCCCACCACCGCCAGCGATACCGCCAGGGTGGTCAGCAGCCGCGCCACCGACTGAGCCCCGTCGGGGGTTTGCAGGGTGGCCAGCAGTAAAAAAAACACCATCATGCCAAAGGCGGCTAGCACCACCAAGGGCAGATAGCTGACGCTCAGGGACGATCGATCGAGACGCCACTGCTGGCCCGTCCAGCGCCAGAGACGCTTGTAGGGATAGTGGGTCGAGAGCTGCTCGATGACGTAACCGTCGTCTTGCACCACAAAAATCTGCTGGCAGCGATCGCAGCCAAAGGCCTCGGTCAAAATAATGGGCTTAATACACCCATTGCGGCGACAAGGGCAGGGATAGTCGGCGTTCTGGTCGATCTTTTGGCTTTTATAAGTACGCACAGCACTGCCGGAGTGGGAGCGAAGACGGGCTGATAGTTACCCAACATTCTGACACATTAACTAAAACCTCCCCCGAAACACAACCTGTCGTTGGGGATGACTGTTGTCAGTGATTGGGCCAAGGGAAGTGAATCTACAGGCTAAAGGCATATCGTAGCCCTAACTGTATCCGCTGCGGCTTGAACTTACTAGAATAAACGTGGTAGGTAAGGGTCAACAATACCCAGCCCCGACCTCAACGCCCTCTATCGGACAGGATGTTGCTATGGTTACCGATCGCCTGGAGACGGCCGTGAGAAACTTTCAGCACGTCAATCAGATGGTGGAGCGCTACACTCGCCTCTGTCGCGCCTACATTACCCTATCAGAGCGGTTTAACCAGCTCGATGTCGACCACATGACCCTCAAAGGGCAGATGGTACCCCTACTGAAAGCCCTCAAAGAGCACCAGGCCAAACTGCGTACCGCTGAAGTCGAAAAGACAAAACTGCAAGCCGCCCTAGAGCGCCAGGAAGCCCGCCTGCAAGAAACCTTAGACGAACAAGAAACCCAGCATCAGCAGGAGCTACAGCAGCTGACCCAAACCTACGAAGAGAAGCTGCAAGCCCTCGCCAGCCACGTAGACGAACTGCAACCCCTCGAACAACTGCTCAATGGCGAAACCCACCACGAGCTGAGCGCTGCCGAAGCGCAGATGGAGCTGATCGAGACCACCTTCGAAGAGATTGAGCAAGACAGCTCCCCCGATCTCTCCAACGAAGAGAAGGCTCTGCTAGCGGCCTATCGAGCCGACCCAAATGCCTTTTTGGCGGCGGCTGCCGATGCCCCTGTCGGGAGCGCGATGGAGGAAGAACCCGTGGCATCGCTATCGCACTATTACTATGACGAGCAATTGCCCAAGGGGTTTAGAGCCTAGATTCGGACGGCTAAGACACGAGCTTGCTCACGAGCCAGTTGGCCAGTCCGCCGCCGTAGGGGGCGCAGATAGCTTGAATGCGTTTGGTTGAGAAATGCTGTTGGTAAAAGCAGAGAATGTTGCCATAGACCCCATTGGGGTAGAAGGGCACGTCTTTCGCCAGGTCTAGGGCTTGGAGGTCAAACACTTTTGCCGGGGTGCCCGACGCATAGTCAACCATGATGCTAAAGCCATATCCCCGCTGTTGCAGAGTTTGCAGGCAATTCATAGAACCGGCCAAAAATTGTGGCGACCAGCCCTTCTCACCCTGGGTACGGCTGCCGCCGCCGCCGTACTCAAACATCACGACCCGAGGCAGTTGTTCGGTAGGCAAGGCGGTAAACTGCTGAATCACCACGGGTTCCCAACCTTCGATATCGAGCTTAAAGGCGGTGATCTGGGTGGCGGCTATCTGGTTGAGCAAGGTCGCCAGGTCAAGGGTCGGTACTGGGCGGGTGATCGCCGAGGCTCCAAACCAGTCGGCAGAGAGGGAGCTAAAGTTGCTGTTGGCGACATTGGCAAATTGGCCCATGTGCAGGGTTTGGGTACCGACGCGATCGGATAGACACTGCTCGATTAGCTGAATGGGGTACTGCTGGCAGACCGATCGCAGCTTGTCGGTGGGGGAAGGCTCTACGGCGACGGTGGCAAACCCTAACCGGGCAAACAGCTCGCAGTAAAAGGCAAAGGTGCCGACCCCGACATCGATACACAGTCCCTGGCGCTGGGGGTCGATATCGGGCAATAGGTTCTCAAACAGAGCCTGACAGCAAGCTTCAACGCGCATTAGATCGGCACTAGAGAAAAATATGTCCCTAGCGTAGAGCATCCAGGCCAAGTTCGCTCAGAAAGCCTTTGAAGCAGCGAAAAGACGCTTCTAGCTTCTTCGTTGCACGCTCTCGGACCTCCCTTGCTTACCTTCGATTTACTAATCATTCTGTGCCTTCCCCATTGCCCATCTGTTTCTCAAACGCCTGCCGTATCAGCCCCATCGCATAGGGCAGTTCATCCAGCGTCTCTAGCCCAACTTCCACATCCCCATTGCCCCATCGGCCTAGATTGGTCACATCCTTACACAGGCCCTTGGGGTCGTAGACCTCCGGGAACCGCATATTGAGCGACAGCCGCAGCCGCTTAGCCTGAGGCACCACATCGACAAAGTTTGTTTCCGCTTTGTAGGCCACGTAGAGCTTGAGAAACTCCTCATTTACCACTGGGTCGAGGGCGAGCACCTGCGATCGAAATGCCTCAAACAGAGGCCGTATAGCATTCGCCATCAAATAGTGATGATCCTCAATGGTGTATCCATCGGTCTTCTGAGGTACAGCTCGATACGCATCCACTATATCTGGGGCAATAGCAGGGGCCTTCCATACGCCTACGGCCTGGCTTGCTAACCGCTCTGCCCTCGACACAATTGCGGCCTCATCCCAGATTTCGGCTAGCCCCAGCCCGGCATTGAGCTTAAGCGGGCTTTCCTTAAAGCCGCCTGGCATGTCGCGCTTGTTGGGGAAAGGGCGATCGCTGTATTCGGGGTTATAGCCCGTCAATGTAAGATTGCCCAAGGTATGTAACCAGGTTTGCTGAATGCGTTGCCATTCGGGGCCAAGGGCTTCTTGCCAGGGTTTCGACAGGTTCTCGTTCTGCGGCAGGATGTGCTCGATGGTGTATTCGTCCACGGGCACTCTTTCTTTGCGATCGTGGTTTTCCATACGGCGCAGCCAGTATGAGCGGCTACGAAACTTGTAGAGATCGCGTACTTTGATCTCGCGCTTAAACTCCTCGTCCTTTGGGAACCGTCGATAGGACGGCAGCAGCATGAAATGGGCCTGAATACTCTCCAGGTAACGATCCTTCTTGAACGCACGGCCAAAGGTAGCAAAGGTTTTGTTCATCGAGTTGGTGGGGATGGCACACACGGCCCGACGAAATACGTAAGCCTCTGTCAGTCGTACCGCCTCTAGTAAGTGCTCCCGCGCCAGGATGCCGTTTTGGTAATCGTGGTACAGCTCCAGTAAAAACGGATAGGCCACATCGACTTTCAGTTCTCGTAAATCTTGGAAGGCTTCGGCTAGCACCTTGTCGGTTTCTTTACCGAGCGCCATGGCGCAAAAGTAGCGGGCATAAGCGTGGATATCGGCCACCAGTTGATCGACTCCGGCAGCATTGCTGTCCTTAACTCGCACATGGTTTTTGAAGGCCTCATAGACATCGCGGATATTTGGAATCTCGCCAGTCTTCACTGTCAGGTAGTGGCGCATGAAGCTGTCGAAGTAGCTGCCGTAGGCTTCCTGGCCAAACTCCACCTCCATCGGTCGCCAGTGGTCTTGGTACAGCCGAGTCTGGTGGTCGGGTTCCAGCCCCATGAGAATGAAATTGCGGATCAGGTCGGCTTGGCTCAGCTCTCGCCCGGTCGAGTTCATGCTCTCAAAAATGAGCTGGGGGTTATCTTGGTCTCGGTTAAGCGCCACATCGACAATCACAAGCTTAGACAGCCCCTTACAGAGCAGAGTAAGGTCGTCTTTGTGGACCATAATCTGCTTCTCGAAAAACTCGAAGTTCTCTCGCACGCGCAGTGATTGCTCATTTGGCAAGTCTTTTTGCTGTACGAGGGCTAGCAGGGTATCTTTGTCGGTTTGGGTCAAGAGCAGCTTGTAGCCGCGATCGCCATCTTCTAGGGGGTTAAGCAAATAGTAGCTACGCAGCTTCTTCGCTGAGAACCCATCTAACGGTTCGGTATCGCCCAACTGCCGAGCCAGCGCTTCTAGCAGCAGCGTTATGGTAGTGAGCCGCTGCTGCCCATCAATGACTAGTAGCGGCGGCTGATTCATTACCTGAAAGAGACCCTTCTCGATGTACACTACCGAACCGATGAAGTGTACTGAGATATTGTCATTGCGACCTGCCCGCAAGACATCATCCCAGAGCTGACGACATTCCTTTTCAGTCCATGAGTACGTACGCTGATAAATCGGAATGATGAACTGTGTCGATTTCTTGAGAAACGCGAGTAGCTTGGCTTCAGTTGCCTTCATGTCAGGCCAATGCCCCAGTAATTTTCTCTAGTAAACCCTTATTCTCGTTCTCAAGGGCCACAACATCAAAACGTCATTGGGGCGATCGGTTCAATGTCGGGGGCGTGGCCGCCCACCTGGCTGGTGCGCAGCACCCAGGCTGAGGCACCGTACTTAAGAAACTTGTGCACCACCACATCGCTGGCCTTGCGGGGAAACACCGTGCGCCAGCTGCCCAGCCCCATCAGTAGGTTGCGCAGCGGCTCGTCTTCGATCGAGCTACCCAGATTAAATTCATTCTTTTCCCAGGCGGGGCGCAGGCTGCCCAGGGGTTGCAGGGTGTCTTTGAGCTCTTTGCCAAAGAGGGCGAGCTGGTGCAGGGGCTCGGCCTGGTCGGGGTGCTGATCGATCAGAGCATCGGCGTGGCGGTAGAAGCTGAGACTGGTGCCCTGCAGGCTGGCAAACAGCGCCTGGTTAGAATCTTGGGAGCAGTTGTTAGACGGGCCGACGAAGGTGCCCCCGGTGCCGTCGCCGATGCGGTAGCGGGCGGTCATCGCTTGCAGGTGGGCCTCCATGCGGGTGAGGGGCGATCGCCGCTCGTCGTCAAAGTAGTAGTTGCGGTTGAAGGCATCGAGCTTGACGAGAATATCGCAGGTGGGCCGGGTGCCCAGCCAGCCCCGCTGGCGATCGCCCTGATACCGCGACCAGTGAATTGTCCCCGCAATCAGCCCGTCGATGTTGTGGGCGTAGACCTGATAGTAGCGCAGCTCAAATCGCCGCTCGTCGGCCAGGGGGTCGTGCACCACCTCGGCCCGCCCGTAGGCAAAGTGGCCAAAGAAAATCGGGCTAAAGGCGGCGGGTTCTTTGTGGTTGCCGCCAATACCGCCGTAGGTGTGAAGGAGCAGGGCGCGATCGCCCACCTGCCATTCGTCGATGGCCTCTGCGATCGCCTCCGGGCGACCGTTATCCCTGGCCGTGCAGAGCACCGAACTCACCCGACCTTTTTGGGCCACCACGTTGGCCCAGGATTCTTTGCGAATGTAGCGGTAGGCCACTTTAGCCCCGCCAAATACCACCCGCTCCGGCTGAAGGCGAAACAGGGCGCGGGGGCCGAGGGCCTGCACCACAAAGGTGCCGCTGGCGTTCTGGGCACCGTAGATGTACCAGCCCGACTCGTTGTAGGGCGATCGCTCCAGATCCTTGGTCGTGGATGGATCGCTGCCGTAGGCATCCATGGTCGCCACGGGGGGCAGGCTCACCGTCTCCTCAGGGCCGTCGAAGGCGCGGCTGGCTTTATTAAAATGCCGCACACGCCACTGATCGCCGACCTCTGGCCCCAAAAACTGCACCAGGCCGTAGTAGCGCCCCGTCACCTCCATAGGCTGAGCGCTGATTAAGAGCGTCACCCCATCTCGATCCAGCACCACCTGGGGATTTTCTACCACTACGATCAGGTCGTCGCTTGGCAGCGACCCGGCGAGGGATTCTAGCGGGTCTACCCGCAGCCAGTGGTTAAGCCGCACCGGGTTAATTACCCCGCCAAAGCGGCTGGCGTACTCGGCATCGGCGCTAAAGTGCACGTCGTGGGTAACGGCCTGCACCAGCAGCTGGGTGAGGGGGTTGTCTGACCAGCGCAGCTTCACCACCTGACCCACCAGCCGCCGATGATCCTCTGGCGCGTGGTGAATTTCGTAGAAGACACCGCCAAAGCGCTCGGCTTTGTTGGGCAAAATTAGCCGCCCGACCCACTCGCCGATGGGCACATAACGGCTCGGGTCGGGCCGCTGGTTGAGGGGGTAGCTCTGGTACTGCACCAGGGGATTGGCAGCAAAAATGTCGTAATTGTTGGCTTTCCCGCCCCGCTCTAGCTCAGCCTCTAAAATTTCGCCCCGCAGAATAGCGTTGATGGTGTCGATGGTCTGCCCTAGGGAACTGCGGCCATCGGGCAGCACCAGCTTGGGATCGAGAATGCCCCCCGGCACCTGGTGGCCCACCGGCCCTAGGGAAACAAAACTGACTTTGCCCCGCCGTTTGGCCCGGTTCCAGTAGGAGAGGGGAAACAGCTTCCAGCGGCCCGGAAAAATCTTTGGTCCCAGTTTTTCGACCACATCCTTCTCACCTGACAGGTGGTAAAGGTGCTCCAGTTTGAGAATATTGATGTTGGCGCTGATCACCCCGCCCAGGGAAATCACGTCGATGGGGGCACCGAGGGCGCGCTTGAGGTAAGGGGCGCTGGCGCAGCACATCTGCCCGCCGCCGCTGTAGCCCATCAGGGTGACGGGGGTGCCGCTGCCGATGGGGTAGCCATTCTTTACCAGGCCGTTAAACACCACCTGGGCGATGCCCTGGTTGTAGAGCGGGCCGTAGCGCTTGTCGGCGGATACCCCCACAATCAGCACGTTGCGAATGTTGACCAGCAGCCCCAGCACGCTCATGGGGTTGGCGAACCGCAGCTTGTCGGCGTAGCGCCAGAGGAATGAGAGCGGGCGGTCTTGGTCCAGGGGCGCGTTCATCACCGAGTAGGGCATAATGCCGCGAATCAGGGCCACGTCCTTGGGCAAAGTGGCGGTCAGGGTGTCGAGAAATTCTTCGATGTCGGGCAGGTACTCAAAGCTAGAGATGCCGATGCCATCCAGATACACCACGTAGCGGCTGACCTGGCTGGGGTCGGCCACGGGCTCGGCCAGATCTCCGGCGTTGACGGTGGTGTTAACCTCGTCGTCGTACCAGCCCGCCCACCAGCCCAGGGTTTCCAGCGGGGCCAGCAGCCCGGCTACAACCAGGGCAACAAACCCAATCCAGATGAAGTTCAGCAGCAGCAGCGCCGGGCTGGGCAGGCCGCTCAACCAGCCGAACCACCAGGCCCGAATGGGCCGCAGCAGCGCCAGTACCACCACCGTCAGCACCGCCATGGCCGCTAGCCCCAGCAGCGCGTTGAAGCGATTGCCCAGGCGCTCGGCATTGGGGCCAGGGTCTACGGCGATCGCAGATTCCCCCGCTCCCGCCCCCGCTGCGGCGAAAGTGGTCGGTTCTCCAGTAACTGCCGCGATCACATCCCCCTGGTTGAAGGCGGCAATGCGCTGGGTAAATTCTTCCTGCCAGCGGGTGGGGGTGTCAGCCATGCGATCGCGGTAAGACTCAACTAGATCGCGGCGACGGGTCACCAGCTCGACCCCCGCCGCCCGGTTGGCAATGCGCTTGCCCAGGCTGGCCACGGGGCGACCGACGGTGGTTTGCAGCACTTGTAGCAAAATCCAGCCCAGGGCTACGTAGCTAAAGGCGTTGCCAATGCCGAGGTTGGCGATCGCCCCAAAGCCCACCACCATGGCCAGCAAATGCCACACCGACAGCCCATTGAGAATGGGTACCCCCAGATAGGGCAGCGCCCCCAAAAAGCTAAACAGCAAAGGGGCGTAGGCCAGGCCCAGCACCGTCACCAGCTGCCCAAAGGGCATATTCTGCGCCCAGGGCGTCAGGGTCACCAGCCAGGTGCTCAGCACCAGGGCCAAAAAGCCAAAGGCAAACAGCACCGCGTTAATGCCCAGGCTGATGGCAAACCGGGCAGGCCGCACCTGATTAACAAATAGAATAATGCTCTGGCCAATGCCCTGGGAGAGCCCCGCCAGTAGCACCACCAGCAGCGCCAGGCTTTGCCCCGCCGGTACGGTGATGGCGATGCGAAAGGCCTCGGCGTTGAGGGCAAAGACATAACCCAGCACTTCCCAGAAGCGATCTAGCATTGGCCCAGCCTCAACGGTGTGTCGAGATTTTACTCTAAGGGTAGAGGTAAAATTGCCACTGTTAGGTTAAGTGAAGGATTTTAGGCCGGTAGACAGGGCACGGTGCCGCAGCGGATTGCATCGCAAATCGTAGCCTTAGCCCAAAGCCAGCATGGCCTCAGCAGTTAGCGCCCAGTCGGGGAAGCTGGGCGAGACCACCACCGTCTCTCCCGCAAAGGTGGCTTCACTGTAGCCCTGGGTGGTCATGCTCAACACCGTCACCTGGCCCACTACGGGGTCGAGAATCCAATATTCACCAATGCCGCGCCACTCGTACTGGTTGCGCTTTTCTAAATAGTCGCGGCGGCGATTTTCGGCCCCTGGGCTGACTACTTCTACCACCAGCAGGGGAGGGGCCATCTCTAGGGTGATGGCGGCCTGGCCCAGCTCGCGCATCTGCTCTGGGTGCTCAGGACGCAAGACCGTGAGGTCGGGATAGCGATTTTTGGGCTGCCCCGGCATGGCGATCGCCAAACCTTGAAGGCGAATTTGCCGCATATCGATAACGGACTTGAGGGCTTCATAGAGCCGCATTGCCCGATATAGGTTTTCATCAGACTCTGGCGGCATTTCAACCAGTTCTCCGTTGGTGAGTTCGTAGTAGCCTTCGACCTCCTGGGCGTAGGCGAGAAAGTCGCTAAAGGTTTTGAGCTGGGGCTGAGCTTGTACCACGGGCGATCACCTGCTGCTCGATGTCACTATTTTATCGGCTTACCGGGTGTTCTTTTTGACGGGGGTTTGGGTGTGGTTGGCCGGGTGGGGGCACCCGGCCAACCACTGGCCGCCGATCCGAGGGAGGGCAGGTTCACTGCGGCAAGGGTTTGGTGAAGGTCACCAAACCCCTGCCGCAGTGAACCTGGGCGATCGCGTTGCGCAATCACTTCTCGGGAAAACCACTCGGCTGGAATAGTCATACACTGATGGTGATGTTCGAGATTTGCCATTGAAGGCGCGCTAATTGCCCCTCAATGGCAGATTTAGAACAAAACCAACGCTCGGCTGATGGATGAAGGGAAATGCCCCATGGAAATGACTCGCAGCAGCAAAATACCCGAGATACTGAAAATTTATGAGGCAGAACTGCTGTCGGAGTGGAATCAAGAGCTGATCGCGACCAATACCCGCAAAGGGTTAATTAAAGAAGCAGAGCTACAGGTAGAGTGCCGAGAATTTATCAAGCTGCTTCGCAGCGCGGCTCAATCTGGCAACTTGAGCAATGTTCAGGCGACCGAATGGCGAGAGGTGCGGGAGATGCTGACCAGCATTTCGCGATCGCGCTCCCACAAAGGCTTTACGCCTACTGAAACGGCTACCTTTGTCTTTTCATTTAAGCGACCGCTGTTTGATCGGCTGCGGCAGGAGCTGCACGACCCGGCTGAGCTAGGCGAAGAGATTTGGCAAGCCACTGACCTGCTCGATCGCCTCGGGCTGCTGGTGGTAGAAGCCTACCAGAAGTCGCGGGAAGAGGTGATTTTGCGGCAGCAAGAAGAAATGATGGAACTGTCTACCCCAGTGGTCAAACTGTGGGCCGGCATTTTGGCCTTGCCGATCATTGGCACCCTTGACAGTGCCCGCACTCAGGTGGTGATGGAATCGCTGTTGCAGAAGATTGTTGAAACCGGCTCAGAAGTGGCCATTATTGACATTACCGGAGTGCCGACCGTCGATACGCTGACCGCTCAACATCTGCTAAAAACCGTTACAGCCGCTCGCCTGATGGGGGCCGACTGCATTATCAGCGGCATTCGACCGCAAATTGCCCAAACGATTGTGTATCTCGGCATCGATTTGACCGATGTGACGACAAAAGCAACCCTAGCGGATGCCTTTCTGATGGCGCTAAAGCGCATGGGAACCACGATCGCCCGCAAGTAGGCTGGAGGAGAGCAGTAGGTTAAAGGAGAGACTGATGGAACGGATTCCCATCCTTCAAATGGGCGAGTTTTTGCTCGTCACTATTCAGGTCGATATGCACGATCGTCTGGCGATGACGCTACAAGATGACCTGACCAATCGCATTAGTCAAACCAATGCAAACGGGGTTTTAATTGACATTTCTGCGCTAGATATCGTTGATTCTTTCATCGGTAGAATTTTAGGCAATATTGCCAAAATGTCGCAGGTCATGGATGCTGAGACGGTGGTGGTTGGCATGCAGCCCGCCGTCGCCATTACCCTGGTGGAGCTAGGGCTATCCCTCACCGGCATTCGCACCGCACTGAATGTAGAAAAGGGAATGGCACTGTTGCAAGCGACGGCGGGCAAATCCGCAAATGCCCAGGTCACGGCTACGAAATGGGACGTAGAGGACGATGCAGAAGATTGAGGAGATGAAAATTTTATCTTCTGCGGACGTGGTTTTGGTTCGGCAAGCCGTGCGCCAGTTTGCCATTGAGCTTGGCTTTGGGTTAGTAGACCAAACCAAAATTGTCACCGCTGCCAGCGAGCTGGCTCGCAACACCCTAGACTATGGCGGTGGAGGAACTCTCACCTTAGAAACGCTTCAAAATGGCGGGCGGCGCGGTCTCAAGCTCACCTTTGACGATCAGGGGCCGGGCATTCCGGATATTGAAATGGCGCTTAAGGATGGCTTTACCTCAGGGGGAGGGTTGGGGATGGGGCTAGGGGGCGCAAAACGGCTGGCCAACGAATTTGAAATTGAGTCTGTGGTGGGAGAGGGGACGAAGGTAATGATCGTACGCTGGAAGTAATTCGAGGATATCAATTGAATGAATCTACGGCGATCGCCATCACAGAGCAGAGTCAAACGGGGGAAGCCCGACGCGCCTCTCTAGCATTGGCCACCCGGCTTGGCTTTGAAGAAACCGAGCGGGGCAAGGTGGGCCTTTTGGTGACCGAGGTAGCGAACAACCTGATTCGGCACGCAGGCGGCGGCGTGGTGCTGCTGCGGGCGCTCGAACGAAATGACATCATCGGGATCGAAGTTTTGGGGCTAGATCAAGGGTCTGGCATGGTAGATGTGGAAGAATGCCTACAAGACGGCTTTTCTACCGCCGGAACATCAGGCAACGGGCTGGGTGCCATTCGCCGCCTCTCTGACCTGTTTGAAATTTACTCGCAGCCCAACAAAGGCACGGCGCTGCTCGCCCATATCTGGGCAAAATCGTCTACTCATTCGCCACCAAAAATCATTGAAATTGGTGTGGTCGCGTTACCCAAGCTGGGAGAAGAGGTTTCTGGGGATGCCTGGGCCTGGGACGGGGATGAGCACCGCAGCCTGTTTCTCGTTGTCGATGGGTTAGGGCATGGGCCAGCGGCGGCCAGTGCGGCGACCGCCGCTGTTCGAGTGTTTCACGATCACCATCACCAGTCGCCGCAGCGCATTATTGAAGCGGCCCATGGGGCGTTACGCAGCACCCGAGGGGCAGCCCTGGCGATCGCCGAAATCAACTTTGAGCAGCAGACCGTTTGCTTTGCGGGCATTGGCAACATTGCGGCCAGCATTTCTTCGGCGACCGAACACCACAACTTGATGTCTTACAACGGCACCGTGGGGCACGAAGTTCGTAAGATTAAGGAGTTTACCTACCCCTGGTACCTCAATGGGCTGCTGACCATGCACTCCGATGGCATCAGTACGCAGTGGAATCTCGATCGCTACCCCGGCCTCAGTCAAAAGCATCCCAGTTTGATCGCCGGGGTGCTGCACCGCGATTTCCACCGTGAGCGCGACGATGTAACTATGTTGGCGGCGAAAGGAACGGGCGCATGACCACCCTCTTCACCCTGCAAATTCATTACGAACAGGATGTAGTGCAGGCGCGGCAGCGCACCCGCGAGCTGGCCGAACAGCTGGGGTTTGACGGACAAGATCAGGCGCGGCTGGCAACGGCGGTTTCAGAAATTGCCCGCAATGCGTTTCAGTACGCCCAGGGTGGCACGGTGACGTTTGACCTACAAGAAAGCCCCCAAATCTTTCTGATTCAGGTGGAGGATCAGGGCGGGGGCATTCCCCATCTGCGCGATGTTTTAAACGGACGCTACCAGTCTGCTACCGGCATGGGGCTCGGGATCGTTGGCACGCGCCGACTGATGGATGCCTTTGAAATTGAATCGACCGAGCAAGGGACTACCGTGCGGATCGGCAAAGCCCTGCCGAAGCGTTGGCGCAGCCTCTCTGAAAGAGAATCGCCCCTGTTCACAGACCTACAGCTCCAGCAGATTCGGGAGGCCGTCGCGGGGCGATCGCCCCAAAACCCCTACGACGAAATTCAGCGGCAAAACCAGGAATTGCTGGGGGCAATGGCCGAACTCCGCAAGCGAGAGGAAGAGCTCACCTACCTCAACCGCGAGTTAGAAGACACTAACCGAGGGGTGATTGCTCTCTATGCTGAGTTAGACGAGAAAGCCAGCTCTCTGCAACAGGCCAACGAGCTAAAAACCCGCTTTCTCTCCAACATGAGCCACGAATTTCGCACGCCGCTCAACTCGATTTTGTCGCTATCTCGCATGCTGTTGACTCGTATGGATGGGGATCTGTCCTCAGAGCAAGAAAAGCAGGTGACATTCATTCAAAAAGCGGCGGATGGGTTGTCAGAGCTGGTCAACGATCTGCTGGACTTAGCCAAGGTAGAAGCGGGCAAAACCGAGGTGAATCCTAGCTCCTTTGACGTGAGCGACCTGTTTGCCACCCTGCGAGGCATGCTGCGGCCGCTGCTGGTTCAGGGTTCCTCGGTGTCGCTGGTGTTTGACGAACCTGAGGGCCTACCCTCGCTCTACAGCGATGAAGGGAAAATTGCCCAAATCCTCAGAAACTTTATTTCAAACGCGCTCAAATTTACGGAGCGGGGAGAGGTGCGCGTCACCGCCGAGCAAGTCGGTCAAATGATTCAGCTCTCGGTGTCTGATACCGGCATCGGCATTGCACCAGCCGATCAGGAGCGCATCTTTGAGGATTTTGTGCAAATTGAGTCTGACCTACAAAAGCAGGTGAAAGGGACGGGGCTAGGATTGCCGATATCGGGCAAGCTAGCCGAGCTGATGGGGGGCAGCGTTTCCGTTGACAGTGAGCTGGGTCGAGGGTCGACCTTTTCGGTCTGCATTCCAATCGCTTACCCCAACGTGGCAGAACTGCCCGACTCACTGCAACCGATTACCACCCTGAACCCAGCCCGTCTGCCCGTGCTGGCGATCGAAGACCACATTGAAACGCTATTTATCTACGAGAAACACCTGCAAGCGTCTAGATATCAGCTGGTCGCCACCCGCACCCTGGCTCAGGCCAGAGCGGCCCTACAGCAGCTTCAGCCAGCGGCGATCGTGCTCGACATCTTGCTAGAGGGGCAAAACGGCTGGACATTCCTGCGAGAGATTAAAAGTGATGAAGCGACCCGCGACATTCCTGTACTGGTGATTACGGTCGTGGATAACGAAAAACAGGCCATCGCCCTAGGAGCCGATGGATTCCTAATCAAGCCTGTGGATCAATTGCCCTTGCTCACCAAACTCAATACGCTCGTGGGTCAGGGCAAGACTCAGAAACTCTTACTTATTGATGATGACCCGGCCTACCGATACGTGGTTAAACAGTTGTTGACGGATATTCCGCTACAGTTTTTGGAAGCTGCAAGTGGACGGGAAGGCTTGGCGGTGGCAGAGTGTGAACAACCCACAGTGATTCTGCTTGACCTGGAAATGCCTGAGATGAGCGGGTTTGACGCACTTGAGCAGCTGCGGCACAACCCCGTTACTCAGGCCATTCCGGTGATCATCCATTCGTCAACCCAGCTAACTGTAGAAGCCCAGAGTCGTTTAGCTCAACAAGGTGTCGCTATCCTTTCTAAGGAGAAAACATCTCAAGCAGAAGCCGCCTCTCACCTTCGAGAAGCCCTCGCTAAAGCCGGACTCGTTTTAGATGCTTGAGGATGCGTGATGTTTGTGCCCAGCGAAACCATTCTGCATATCGATGACAACGAAGCCAATCGTTACATCGTGAAGCGAATTTTGCAGAACGCGGGGTTTGCTGTCGTAGAAGCAGCCACAGGAACCGAAGGGCTAGAGGCGATCGCCTTGCATGACCCAGCGCTGGTCATTCTAGATGTACAACTGCCAGATCTAAACGGGTTTGAAGTCTGCCGCCAGATCAAAGCCAATCCGCAAACTCGCTTTATTCCGGTGCTGCATCTTTCAGCTAGCTTTGTCAAAAGCCAGGATAAGGCCGAAGGATTAGACAGCGGTGCTGACGGCTATCTGGCCCAGCCCGTTGAACCGATTGAACTACTGGCGACGGTGCGATCGCTCTTTCGAATTCGCCAGGCCGAGGAGTTAGCGCTAATTTCAGCGCGGGAGTGGCAAACCACTTTTGATGCCATTAACGATAGCGTCTGCCTGCTCGATCAGCAGGGTAAGATCTTGCGCTGTAATCAGGCCATGATGCGGCTTTTCAATAAGCCTGCTGAAGAGATTTTAGGGCAAATTCACTATGAGTTAATGAATGCCATCTTGGGGGTAGGAGACGGCACTTGCTTTTACCGCGCTAGGGAAACGTACCAGCGCCAGCTGTTAGAATTGCAAAGTCAAGCACGCTGGTTTGCCAAAACAATGGACCCAGTGCTAAATGAATTTGGCACCTTTACCGGTGCGGTTCTGACTCTGGTCGATATTACAAATCGCAAGCAGATCGAGGATGAACGCAAGCAGGCAGAAATTACTCTGCAAGAGCGCAATCAACGCCTAGATGCACTGTATGAAATGACCCGTGAGCAAGCGGATCAACTACGGCAGGCAAATCGTATCAAAGACGAATTTTTGGCCGTTTTATCTCACGAGTTGCGATCGCCCTTGAACCCCATTTTAGGCTGGGCAAGAATACTACAAACCAAACAGCAAGACGCCGCAAAAACGCAATATGCGCTGGCAACAATCGAGCGCAACGCTAGATTGCAGGCGCAGCTGATTGAAGATTTACTCGATGTTTCTCGTATCCTTCAAGGCAAGCTGAGTTTAAATACAGTTCCAGTAAATCTACCCTTCACGATTGAATCTGCGCTTGAGACTGTACAACTCGCGGCTGAAGCAAAATCCATTCAAATTGAGACGGTTTTTGATGCTGATGTTGGGCAAGTTTTAGGAGATTCTGGCCGGTTACAGCAGGTGATTTGGAACCTAATCTCCAACGCCGTTAAATTCACACCCCAGGGTGGCAATGTACAGGTACGGCTAGAGAAAATTGAAGAAGAACATGCTGTACCCCCACGCCCCCCCGTTACCTATGCTCAAATTACGGTCAGTGATACTGGCAAAGGCATTACCACTAGCTTTTTGCCCTATGTCTTTGACTACTTTCGGCAAGCCGACAGCACAACCACTCGAAGTTTTGGGGGGTTAGGTCTGGGGCTGGCGATCGTCAGTCACCTGGTTGAACTGCATGGCGGCACCGTTCAGGCTGCGAGTTTAGGAGAAGGGCAAGGCTCAACCTTTATCGTGAGGCTCCCCATTATTGACAGCTCAAAATTGCGTCCAGATCATCCCTCGTCTGACAATCATTCAGAGCTGCATTTGAACGGATTGCGAGTGCTTTTTGCTGATGACGAAAGAGATTCGCGAGAGCTAGTTACTTTTTTGCTAGAACAGCAGGGTGCAGAGGTTACTCAGGTAGGGTCGGCTAGTGAGGCTTTAAGTCAGCTGCAGCAAGCAGAGTTTGATTTGCTCATTAGCGATATCGGCATGCCCGATATGGATGGTTACGGATTGATTCGGCACATTAGGGAGCGATCGTCCGACCAGATTAGAGATATTTTGGCGATCGCCATCACCGCCTATGCTGGAGAAAGCAATCAGCAGAAAGTATTAGCAGCCGGATTTCAGCAGCATATTACTAAACCAATTGAGCCAGAAACGTTGTTGCAAACGATTTGGACGCTAATGCAGAAAAAGGGGTAATATCGCAGAAATGGTGGCTGCGTTGTAAGAATAGGTGAAGGGTAGGGTGACCTCAGACCTCACCCCATGTACCACACTGGCGGAGAGGTTGTTGGTGCGATCGCTCCCCGTCAACCGTGCAACAGCACTTTTGCTTACCAACGCAAGCTTTTGTAGATTGTAAGACTAAAGGCTGTTGGATAAGCACCCATTTAGAGAGTTTATACAACATAATTGACAAACAACACCCCCTACCGGGGAATGGACCACAAAAAGTGACAGATAACACCTTACAATCAGGGACTTATCCGTCACATCTGACACATAATACACAGTTAGCTAGGGTGAAAGTTTGGACGACTTGGAGAAAGTTCAACGCCTTATTCAGAAGGGCGAGGAAGTCATTCAGACTCATCGTCCTAACCCACCGAACGTTATCGGTTTTCCCACACTCGATTCGGGCGCCTTCTCGTCTTGGAGAAGCCAGACCCTCCAGTTCCTTGAATCGCGGCTTCCTCCAGGCAGTCCTTACATCGAGTCATTCCGATCCGCTACAGGGCACAAGGAATATATCGGCAGTGCTAAGTCGGGGCTAGGTGTGCTACGAGCGGTTCAGGAAGATCTTGAATCCGGAGACATTGGCTCTGCTGAGGCTGAATACAACCCGATTCAGCTTGTCGGCTCGATCTGCGAGCGGTTCCATCTAATTGCGCGGCAACTTAGGTCGAGGCGCGAGGACCGCGCCACCCTTGATGTACAAGACGAATATGATGTTCAAGACCTAATGCACGCGTTGCTACAACTGTACTTTGACGACATCCGTCCCGAGGAGTGGTGCCCAAGCTACGCGGGCAAGACGTCTCGTATGGATTTTCTGCTGAAGTCAGAGCAGATGGTCATCGAGATCAAAAAAACGCGGCCGGGTCTGGGTGCCAAAGAGCTCGGTAGCCAGCTCATCGAGGATATCGCCCGATACGAGACTCACCCTAACTGTGATGTTCTCGTATGCTTCGTCTACGATCCCGACGGCCGGATTGCAAATCCACGTGGAATCGAAAATGATCTACGTAAGACGTCGGGCGAGCTACTAGTCGAAGTTCTAATCCGCCCCTAGCTAACAAGCACATCGAGCCGGGGTGTGTCTCCCTTTGCAATAAGTGAGTTGCACGCAGTTCATGCGCACCAACGTTATATCAAATTCAAATCACACAGCCCCAATTCTCAAAGTGCCAAACACAAGGGTGTTGGCGCAACCCGGCCCTAAGACTTTATGCCCTAGCTCTGCTCCCTTAGAATTGGAGGGCGAAAGGCTGAAACAGTGCTACACAGTGAATCAGCCTCACATCTACCCCGTGGCTTTTACAGTGAAGCCGTTACCGTTTCTCGCTGGGGATGGATGGCTTGCCCGGTCTGCAACGCCGTGTACAGCCGGTTGAGTGCGTGCAGATAGGCGTGAGCCGAGGCCACCACAATATCCGTATTCGCCGCATGGCCCGAAAACACCCGGTCTTCGTGGCGAATGCGAATGGTCACTTCCCCTAGCGCATCAATGCCCTCAGTCACCGACTGCACCGAGAACTCGATCAGCTGGTTGGGAATATCCACCACCCGGTTGATCGCTTTATAGACCGCATCCACCGGCCCAGTGCCGATCGCAGCATCCATTAGCTCCTGCCCATCAGGCGTGCGAATGGTGACGGTGGCGGTGGGCTTGGCGCTGTCACCGCAGGAAACCTGCACCAGGTCGAGGTGAAAGTGCTCAGGGGTCTGCCGGGTTTCGTCGTTGACGATCGACTCAATATCCCAGTCGGTGATTTCTTTTTTCTTGTCGGCCAGCTCTTTGAACCGCAAAAAGGCGCGGTTGAGGGCCTGGTCATCCAGCTCATAGCCCAGCTCTTGCAGGCGGGTGCGAAAGGCATTGCGGCCCGAGTGCTTGCCCAGCACGATCTGGTTGTCGGTGAGGCCAATGGACTGGGCGTCCATGATTTCGTAGGTGAGCTTGTTTTTGAGCACGCCATCCTGGTGGATGCCTGACTCGTGGGCAAAGGCATTGGCCCCCACGATCGCCTTATTCGGCTGCACAAACATGCCGGTCAGGTTCGACACCAACCGCGAAGTCTTGTAGATCTGGCGGGTGTCAATGTTGGTGAGGGGTTCCTCCGACTCGGCGGGGCGACCCAAAAAGGGATTGTAGAAGGCGCGGCGCACGTGCATGGCCATCACCAGTTCTTCTAGCGCCGCGTTGCCCGCTCGCTCGCCGATGCCGTTGATGGTGCATTCAAGCTGGCGCGCCCCGGCTTTCACCGCTTCGAGGAAATTGGCCACCGCCAGGCCCAGGTCGTTGTGGCCGTGGACGGAGATCACCGCCTGGTCGATGTTCGGCACGTTGGCTTTAATGCCGCGAATCAGGTCGCCAAACTCAGTGGGGGTGAGGTAGCCCACGGTGTCGGGGATGTTGACGGTGGTGGCCCCAGCCGCGATCGCCGCCTCCAGCACCTGATAGAGAAATTCTGGATCAGATCGCCCCGCATCTTCGGGCGAAAACTCCACATCGTCGGTGAAGGTTTTGGCGTAGGCCACCATCTCTGGGGCGATCGCCAGTACCTCTTCCCGGCTCTTGCGCAGCTTGTACTGCATGTGGATATCGGAGGTGGCGAGGAACGTGTGGATGCGCCCTTTAGCGGCGGGCTTAACTGCCTCGCCCGCTCGCTCGATGTCGCCTTTGGTGGCGCGGGCCAGGCCGCAGATGGTGGGGCCAGTTTCGGTGCCAACTTCCCGCGCAATCTTCTGCACCGCCTCAAAATCGCCGGGGCTAGCGAAGGGGAACCCGGCTTCGATGATGTCAACCCCCAGCCGGGCCAGCTGCTTCGCAATCACCAGCTTCTCCTCGACATTCAGTGTGGCCCCAGGAGACTGCTCGCCGTCCCGCAGGGTGGTGTCGAAGATGAGAATGCGATCGGGGCTGGGCGGGTTGCTCATGGTGACTCCCACGGAGTAGACGGTAAAGGGTGCTAGATCGACGGTAGATCGTTTTCCAGACGATGACCACAGGAAGCGGGTTCGACTCTGGAACAGATCAGATAAATGTATCGGTTCTAACTATTCTACCGGCACAAAGTCGGATTCGCTACGACTTAGCCGGGGCATTTTGAGCGATCGCTGACATAGCCTCTGCCTTCAGACAACGTTTCTGCCCAGCCAGCGCCTAGCCCCCCAGCAACAGGTCTCCCCCACCAGTGCGATTGTGATCGCGCCAGGCGGGGGAGACCTATGGATGGCAGATTGACCCTAGAGCCTTACCACTGGAGGACTCTAGCCTCTCCAGTCAGAAGCTCGCATTCTCAGAACTTGGTTAACACTGTCAATGTAGCCCTGGTCTTCCATGAGGGCGCTGCTGATATAGCCCTGGTTGATAGCAGCTTCAACGATGTTTTGACCCTCGGCATTGCCTTGGCGCGCCTTGTGAGCCGAGTAACCTTCGCCGCCGCCTTGGTTTAGCTCGCCCCTAACGGCCATGTAGGCCAGCTGGAACGGGCTCACTAGATCAGTGGAGAGAGACTCACCCATGCCCATGCTGTTCAACTCAGTGCTGGGCATTGAGGTTTGCCCAGGGGTTTGCATCTGTCCAGAATCTTGCGATCGGGGCTGTTGGCGGCCCGGAGTTTGGTTGGGATAGGACTCTGGATTTTGCCCAGGTACTCGCTCAGGCGCTTGATTAGGAGCCTGGCTGGGAGTCCGATCCATGCCGGGAGTTTGCATCTGCCCAGAATCTTGCGATCGGGGCTGTTGGCGGCCCGGGGTTTGGTTGGGATAGGACTCTGGATTTTGCCCAGGCACCCGCTCAGGCGCTTGATTAGGAGCCTGGCTGGGAGTCCGATCCATGCTAGGGGTTTGCATTTGCCCAGAATCCTGAGATCGCGGCTGTTGGCGGCCCGGAGTTTGGTTAGGATAAGACTCTGGATTTTGCCCAGGCACCCGCTCAGGCGCTTGGTTGGGAGCTTGCATCTGCCCAGGAGTTTGTTGCTGACCGGGAGCTTGAGACTGCAAAGTTCCTTGAGTTTCGGCAAAGGCGGCAGGCGCAGCTACCCCTGCGAGAAAAAGTGCTGAAATTGTGCCTATAGATAGTCGTTTCATCGCGGACCTCAAAATTGGATTTTGTACAAGATTCGCTGTTGCTTTCTACTAGCAAAAGAATCTTGGCTTGTGATCCAAAAGTCTTTACATCTGCTTTTCGATGCTTTTTCGCCAAGCTGAAAGGGTTTTTGCTTAGAAAAATTGATCGCAAAGGCGAGAGTTAAAGCTCTAAGCTCCACAAGCTCTCACTACAACGTAAGGATAATTTTACAAAGTGAAGTCTTCCCCAGGGAGGAGATGATCCCCATGCATTTGAAAGATCTCCTTGAGGATGAACATCCACGATGAAATCATCTGATCGCCAAAAAAATAAGTATTAATTGGGGCGATCGCATGACCTCTAATTAATATCTATCCCATGACGGTGCCCTTTCAAGAAACCCGCCAACCACAGTTGGCTAGCGGGTTTTCTCATCCCCAAAAAGAGGGGCGTTGATTCTGGAGTGCGATCGCTAAATGCTTTGATTTTGATTTAGCGCATCTACTCGTCGGCATAGCGATCGCCCCCTTGGAGTCGCAGCCTACAGCAGAAATCGAATCCCCACGTAGGCACTGATGGTGATGAGCTGTAGCGCCATGATCGGCAGGCCGTAGCTCAAAAACTGCCGGAACGAAATTGGTTTGCCGTGCTGCTCGGCAATTCCCGCCGCCACAATGTTCGACGATGCGCCTACCAGGGTGCCGTTGCCGCCCAGGGTTGCGCCAAACATCATCGCCGCAAACAGCGGCAAAATTTCGGGCGGAATCTGCCCGGCAAAGTCGGGTGACATCAGCTCTGGCCCGGCAAGATTCACGTTCACCAGGTATTCCTTCAGCAGGGGCACCATCGCCACCACCAGGGGAATGTTGGGAATCAGGCTGGAGAGAATGCCGGTGACAAACAGCAGCAGCATCGCGCCCAGGGCAATATTTTGGCCGATCACCACCCCCAGCAGGCCCGAGGCCGAGCTGATCACCCCAGTTTCTTGCAGGCCGCCAATCAGCACAAACACGCTCATGAAGAAGACCAGCGTGCTCCAGTCAACATCGCGCAGAATGTTGTGCACTGTGTCAATGCCGCTGTGGTGGGTGAGCAGCAGGCAGAGGGCGGCACCGAGCAGAGCTATCGCCGCCGGAGATATCGGCACCGGCAGGCTTTCGCCCACCACAAACAGCACCAGCACCAGCCCGACAATCAGCCCGCCCAGGGCCAGCATGCGGGGATGGTTGACGACCGGGTGGGGCAGGTGGTCAAGGTCAGCCAGCTTTTTGTTCCAGGTGTTGGGAAAGAGGATGGGTAGTATGACGACAATGGTGGCGATCGCCACCACACCCCCCAGGCTGAGCTTAGTGAGATACTCCAAAAAGCTCATGTTGATTGCGTCGCCCACGATAAAGGTGGCCGGGTCACCCACCAGGGTCAGCAGGCCAGCGCTGTTGGCCACAAAAACCATCAAAATCAGCAGGGGCACAAAGTTGATGTTGAGTTCTGCCGCCATAGGCGGAATCAGCGGGGCCAGCAGCATGACCGTGGTGGCGTTGGGCAGCATGGCGCAGATCGGCGTGGTGATGGCCACAATGCCCAGCAGCAACCGCTTGCCTTCGCCGCGAGCCATAATCACCATTTGGGTAGCCAGGTATTCAAAAATCTTGGTGGGCTCAAAGGCGCGCACCATCACCATCACCCCAAAGAACAGCGCCAGGGTGGCGTGGCTGTTGCCGATGTAGCCAATCGCTTGGTCGAGGGTGAGCACATGGAAAAATATCAGCAGCATTGCTCCCAAAAAGGCCGCAACGGTGAGGTGCATGCGCTCGGTGGCAATCAGGGCCAAGACTCCAAAAAAGACCACCGACGCGGTGATCTCAGACCAGATTTCCATAGCCTGTCTCCTTGTTGTGGTGCTAAACAAAACCCTTCGATGACGACTGTCATCGAGGGGTTAACTGTCGTAGGAGAACTACGGATAGCGTTAAAAAAAGCTTCCAGTACGTTCTCTCCCAAGGCCGACGGAGTTAGCTGACGGGCGAGGGGTGAGAGATCCCCTTCTCTGGCGATGCGTTTCGCCCTGAGATAAGCCCCAAAAGTTGGTTCCTCCGCTTCAGCGAACTCTTAACGAGCGCTGAATTAGGCAGCGTAACTATTGAGTTGAAGCAGAATCTAGCACGTTTGCCCAGATTCAACAATCCGCAAATGCTCACGGGCCACCGGATACCGAGGACGGGCTAGGCGTATCTCACCCAAAAACACATCCTTTCCAAGGACTCCAAAAACGCCAACTCCTCCCGTTGGGCCGGTCGCGGTGAGATCCCGGAAAAGTAAAGTATTTAGGCGATTTCCGGAAAACTTTCTTCCTAATGGTGGGCAGTGCCCACCCTACGGTGGCTACAGTCGCCGAATAAAGTAGGGATCTTCTTTTCTAGAAATTTCTTTAGTTAGGACAGTCTAATCTTGAGATGCAGCGTTGCTGACCACCTCACGCACCCGATAGATGGGTCGCTGCTGCGATTCGTGGTAGGTGCGCATCAGCAGTTCGGCCAGCAGGCCAAAGCTGAAGAGCTGGATACCTGCCAGCAGAAGGACAACGGCAAGGACAAGGAGGGGGCGATCGCCGATATCCTGGTCAGCCAAAATCTTTACCAGGGTGAGATAAACCCCCAGGGCAATGCCCGCCGCCATCGACGCCAGCCCCAGGCTGCCAAACACATGCATGGGCCGGGTGAGAAACTTTTTCATAAAGTAGACGGTGAGCATATCCATCACCACGCGCAGGGTGCGGCCCAGGCCGTACTTACTGGTGCCAAAGCGGCGGGGGTGGTGGGTGACGGGCATTTCGGTAATGCGTGCCCCTTCGATAAAGGCCAGGGCAGGCAAAAAGCGGTGCAGCTCGCCGTAGAGGTTGAGGTCGCGAATCACCTCGGCCCGGTAGGCCTTGAGGGAACAGCCGTAGTCGTGCAGCTCAACCCCGGTAACGCCAGCAATCAGCCAGTTGGCAATTTTGGAGGGAATCAGCCGGGTGAGGGTGTTGTCTTGGCGATTTTTGCGCCAGCCGCTGACCAGGTCGTAGCCCTCGTTGAGGCGATCGAGCAGGCGGGGAATGTCGGCGGGGTCGTTTTGCAGATCGCCATCCATAGTAATCACGATCTGGCCCCGGGAATGGTCAAATCCGGCGGCCATGGCGGCGGTTTGGCCGTAGTTGCGGCGCAAAATCACCGCCCGCAGTTGGGGATACTGCTGGGCCAGCTCGCGCAGGCGATCGCTCGAACCATCGGTAGAGCCATCGTCTACCCCCAAAATTTCGTAGCTGTAGCCCAGCCCGTCGAGCGCTCTAGTGATGGCCTCAACCAGGGCAGGCAGGCTGTCGTACTCGTTGTACACCGGCACCACCACCGAAATGTCGATGGGAACCGTGAGCGCGGGCAGTGCAGAAACCGAGGGGGACTGGGTAGATGTCATGGCAGCTTCGGCACAACGGGGAAGACCATCAAAAACCGTATCACTGCCGTCTGGGGATAGGCAATTTACTTGAGTGTACTGGAAAGGCTTTGATCAAGCGTGGCCAACCCCGCTCCTAGAGCCTCGGCCAGGGTACTGACCACCCGGTACAGCACCACCGCGCTCAGCACCACGGCGGCAGAGAACTGACCCTGGAGCAGACTGAGGGCGATCGCCTCAAATACGCCCAGCCCCCCCGGTGCGCCCGGCACTACCAATCCCCCCAGCCAGGCCAGGCTAAAGGCGCTGATCGTACTGGGCCAAGCGATCGCCGCCAGCGGTGTCACGGCGTTGAGCACCAGGCAGAAGCCGATGCCGCGCAGGGCTATGTAGCCGAACTGGCCGAGGAGGGGTTTGAGGGGGTAGTGGCGGAGACCGGGAGAGGGGGAATTTTGAATTTTGAATTTTGAATTTTGAATTGGGGGAGGTGAGGGAGATTCGCTGGCGGTGATAGCAGCAGTTTTGGAGCGGCCCAGGCGATTGACCAAGGGATTGAGCCAGCGGGGAGAAAGGGTGGCGAGGACGACGCCCAAGCTCAAGAGCTGCAAGGGCCAGTAGTGGGTAGGGGTGGCGATACCCACTACTAGGGCGGCGGCGGCCATAAGGAGAGGTTCTAGGGCGACGCCGATGATGGCCGTGCCGTTATCGACCCCCGCACTCCGCAGGGCGCGCACTCGGCCAAAAAAGTGCCAGACGTTGCCGGGCAGATATTTCAGCAGATTGGTTTGCAGGTAAACGGGGGCGCTCCAGCTGCCGGGGATGGGCTGTTGCAGGGCTTGCAGGGCCCAGCTCCACACCCAGCCTGCCCAGGTGTGGGCCAGCAGCGTGACGCCCAGGGCCAGCAGCAGCAGGCTCCAGCCCTGGGGGCTAATGCGCAGGGAGCTGATGTCATCCCAGTGGCGCACCAGGGTGTGGAGCAAGAAGGCGATCGCTGCACCCACCACCACCCAGCGGGCCAGAGGCTTCAGGCGCTTGAGCCAGGCAGCATGCAAAAACGACAAGGGCGACCCTCAAACAGGCAAACGCTGCTTGGACTATAGCGCGCCGCCCGAGCAGTAGCTGGTCATTACCCGCCCCGCCCGGCGCAGCTGCTGGTGGTAGGCCGCGCTCACGGGATGCGACAGATTACTTAACGAGTCAATACCAATCCCGTTGCGGCCCTGATCAATCCCCGAACTGTGAATATAGTCGCCCTGGCCTAGGTAGAGGGCAACGTGCTTCGTGCGTTCAGGCGTGCCAAAAAAGATTAAGTCCCCCGGCGTCAGCTCATCCCAGGCGACGGGCTGGGTAAAGGCCTCCTGCTGGTACGAGTCGCGGGGCAGGCGAATGCCCACCGAGGCAAAGGCCGCCTGCATCAGCCCCGAGCAGTCGTAATTGGGGCCAACCGTGCCGCCCCACAGATAGGTATTTGGCATCGCCATCGCCCGCTCTGTAAAGGCGATCGCCTCCGGCAGGCGAGGCGCAATGGCGCTGCGATCGAGGGAAACGGGCTGATAGGGTTGCTCGGCAGGCTGGAGCGCATCCCAATCAGCGGCATTGATCCAGCCAGGATAGTCATCCTCACAGAGCACCACGGCGTAGGCATTGGAGGACTGCTGCTCAGCCTCTACCCGCCTCAGATGCCGCCCCACCGCCGCCTGGGTCACCAACCCCTCCAGTTCAGCCGTTTTATAGAGATTCAGTGCCTGCCTACAAATATATTCCTGCCCAAACAACTCCCCCATCACCCCTATCTCCCTCACCTCCCTCATCCACCTCACCTACTCCGGCTTCTCCCCCGTATTGCGCACATTCACCACCTTCTTCAGCACGTTAAACCAGAACGTTGACCCCATAGAGATGGCAAACCCGCTGATTAGCCAGCCCAGCAGGCGGCGCGGCACAAAGGGAATCGGCCAGGCCTCCTCGGCGGCGAGCTGCTGCTGCATCACCATCTCGCCATAGCCCAGCGGAAAGGGAATCTCATCAAGAGCTTGGTTTACAGCGGTCTGCACCTGCTCAATGTCTTGGCCCAAGTCGCCAGTAGACTCGGCTACCAGCTGGTCGGCGGTCTGGGTAATCGAGTCGCGCAGAATCGGGTCCACGGCCAGGCGAGTGGCGATGTGAAACGAGTCGGCGTTGATGGAAACTGCCGTGGCAATGCCAATCATCAGCGCGACGGCCTTGGCGTTGCGCTTGTAGACCCCGGTGGCCCGCTCCATGCCGCGATCGAACCACTTTTCGAGTTCGAGGCCAAACAGTTTGACATCGTCGCGGGTGCTGTCGGCGGTAACTTCGATCTTGCGGGCGATCGCCGCCAGACTGCTGCGCAAAGCCGGGGTAATGGGAGCCTGAGCTAGGCGATCGATCAGCGCCTGGGCATCGAGGTTGCCGCCCTGAGCTAGACGCTTTAACTCGCTGTAGGCGGGGCTGTTGTCGTCAAAAATGTCGAGCAGCTGGGCCACGTTGGGTCGCAGTTTACTGAGCATAGCCGCCCGCTCGGTGGGGGTGCTGGCCAGCCCGCGCTTGATATACTCCAGGCGACGCAAAAACGTTTCAGTGAGGGGATGGCCGTCAGGTAATACATCCGTTGCCATCAGCCCAAACTCCTCCAGACGGTTGACAACGCGATCGAGGCTTTCGGGCAGCGAGACAATGCCCGCCTGAAAGTCGTCGATAATTGTACGGATGCCCTGCTCTAGCTGCTGAAGTTCGCTGTTGAGCAAAAACTCGTTGCCGGTGCTGGCCTTGAGGTCGCTGAGAATGTTGGTGACAGGGCCGAGGACGCGATCGCGGGCAAAACCGTGGATGCGATCGTTGGCCAGCACCTGCCACAGGTTGCCCAGCTGCATGCGCTCTAGCAGACTGTTGGCAAAGGCCTCGGGCGGAATGTAGCTGGGGCCGCTGGTTTTGCCCACCCCAAACACATTGCGCTGGCCGGTCAGGGTGCGGTAAACGCGGCCAATCAAGTGCGAAATGCGCCGAAACGATCGCGCGATCGACCCCTTAGCCTCCTGGTTCAACCCGCGAATCCAGGGGCTTTCGTAGAGGGCGTCCGCCAGAGCCTGGGCCGACGCTTCGCGATCGCGATCGTTGCCCGCCAGCAGCACTTCAATGGACTGCTTAAGATGCTCCGCTCGCCATTGCAAAAGCGTGCCAATAATTTCCTGGGCCTCACTCGCCAGCAGGCTCAGCACAAAAAAGATAAAGACTAGCCCTAGGGCAATGTCTAAAACTATAGGAAAGTTCATGAACCAATCGTACGATTCTGTATTTTCAAACCCATCTTGCCTGCTGCTGGGCGATGAAAAAATCTCCCGCTTTCCAGCAGTAAAAAGAGCCACTTCGCCCCCTTAAAGGCATTGGCAAAGAGTGAGCCCGGTAGAGGGCTAAGGAGCACTAAAAAAAGGCGAACCAAACCCTTGTGGACTTGGTTCGCCCATTGTACTCAAGCGACCTAAAAACGGATCACTCTCGCCCAAAACCTAAAGGGAGTACCTACCGCTCAGATTTTCTACTCATCGTCGTCCATCAGGGCACCATTTTCTCCCAGCTGCTTGAGCCGGATATGCTTGCGCCCCAGGGTAATTTCAAACTCGTCGCCCGCTTTGAGCCCCATCTGCTTGGTGTAGGCCGAGCCGATCAGTAGGTTGCCGTTAGACTGCACCGTAATGCGAAAACTGGCGCTCCGTCCGCCGCGCCCGTTGCCGTTCTGGACGCTATCAAACTGAATACCCTCCGCCTCAAGCAGGGCGTTGAGAAATTTCATCATGTTGACCCGGGGTTTGCCCGCCTTGGTCAACGTGTAATAGCCACAGGCTTTTGCCTTGTCTTCTTTGCTAAGCTCGTCGAGATCTTTGACCTTTTGTAGTAGCTCTTGACCAATCAGTGGTTCTACCTGGGTTGCCTTAGCCATTCACTCTATTCTCGTTCACAACGGTTTGCTCCAAACACTTTGAGCAGGAACAGCAGACCTGTTCTACCTGGCTCTACTTTAATGACAACACGCAAAATGATACTACAGCGAAATAGTTTTTTGCACTCTCTTTTTTTGCGCTCCTAACTGTGTAGCCCTAGGGCACAAAAGAACCGTCTTTTTGTCCTCCATGAACACCGTAGAATAGTGGCAACCGGCGGGATGATTTAAATCAGATGAAACTAACAACTCGCGGACATTACAGTGTTAAGGCACTGCTCGACCTGACGCTGCATCCCTCCCGCCGCCCTGTCTCGGTACACACCATTGCGGCGCGTCAGGGGCTGCCGCCGCCCTACCTAGAAAAATTACTGATTGAACTGCGGCGGGCCGGCATTGTGGAATCGGTGCGCGGCCCCCAGGGCGGCTATCGGTTAGCTAAGCCCGCTGACCAAATTTTTTTGGGCCAAATATTAGCCGCCGTAGGTGAACAGGTTGACCCGTTGCCGCGCCACAGCCCCCAGGCCGACCAGGCCGAAGACTGGGTTACCTTCGCGGTGTGGAACCGGCTTTCCCAAAAGCTGAACGAAGCCCTCTATAGTATTTCTCTGGAAGACTTGTATTTCGATGCCCGCAGTTGGCAGGCGGCCCAGGGGGATGATGTCAGCTTTGTGGTTTAACCACGCGATCGCACTGGTACTGGCAGCCGCCCTCGATCGCATCGTCGGCGACCCCTGGGGCTGGCCCCATCCCGTACAGGCGATCGGCCAGGTGATTACCTGGGGTTCGCAGAGCATTTTTCGCCTCAAGTTGTCGTCATTGGGGGAGCGATCGCTAGGCGTTCTCCTCGGTCTGGGCATCATTCTCGGCAGCGGGCTGGTGGGATGGGGCATGGTGCGCCTGGCCGGGATGGTTCATCCTGCTGTCGGGCTAGGGTGTGAAGTGGTGCTCTTGGCCAGCTGCTTTGCTGGGCGCAGCCTGCGGCGGGCGGCGGAAGACGTGCTGGCCCCGCTGGAGTCGGGCAATATTCCCCTGGCGCGGCAGCGGCTGGCCCTCTACGTGGGTCGCGACACCGAGAACCTGGATGAGCCTGAGATTTTGCGCGCGGTGCTCGAAACCGTCAGCGAGAACGCCACCGACGGCGTGCTGGCTCCGCTGTTTTACGCCTTGGTAGGAGCTTTTCTGCCCTGGGGCAGTGTACCCATGGCCCTAGCCTACAAAGCCGCCAGCACCCTAGACTCGATGATTGGCTACCGAGAAAGCCCCTACACCCACCTGGGCTGGTTTAGCGCCCGCTTTGAGGATGGGCTGACCTGGCTGCCCTGCCGCCTGACGGTAGCGACCATTGCCCTGCTGTCGGGAAATCCCCGCCGGGTCTGGGCTATTTGCCGCCGTGATGCCCCTGCCGACCCCAGCCCCAACGCGGGCTGGAGCGAGTGCGCCTACGCCGCTGCCCTGGGAGTGCAGCTGGGCGGACAGAATATATATAGAGGTCAGGTGAAAGAGAAACCGCTGCTGGGGGATGCAGTGGGGGAGATTGGGGGCGATCGCATCGATCAAGCCCTCACCCTCACCCGCCATGCCTTTCTACTGTGGATCGTCGTCGGAGTCAGTGCTATGGTCGCTGTAATGCGATGGACTAGTAGTCTAGTACCTTAATTTTGAGTGAGCAGGTTGTACAAAAGCCGCTGTTTTGGCCGCAGCGGTTAAAAAATCAAAGCTGGTCAAGGGGATGGTTGCCCATCGGCAGCGGAAGTCCCAGCTTGGCCAGTTTTTTACCCTTGCGATCGCTCAATTTACAATTTATGGCGGGGCTATTTACCCAAATCCCAACCGACCGTGCCTTCTACGTTAGAGGCTGAAACCGGAGTTGGCTCACTTTTAGCCAGTACACCTCCGCCATGCTGCATCCTCCCTGTAAAAAATCTGAATATTTGATCGGTTGGAGTACTCTTGGGTAATGTATACGCAGTCTTCTCCTCCAGTACAGATCTCAGGTATGAGTTCCGCCACCTCCTGGGTTCCCCGCCTCAGCCCCGATCGCCCGGTGGCCTACTTTCGCAACGAGTTTGGCCTGCGGGCGTCGCTGTCCTGCTGCGCTGTCACCCAGCGGTATACTCTCAGTGCTGAGCCCGTCTCGGCCAGCTCCAGATCATGACTATCTGGCAGGCAGATCTGCACCGTCCGCCCCTGGCTAGCCCTAGCGGCGAACCCCTCTGGGAAATCTTGCTATGCAGCGATGATTTTGCCTTTAGCTACGGGGCTACGGCTCCCCAAGCAGCGGTGAACAAAGCCTGGGTGAGCGAACAGGTGGGCCTCGCGCTAGAAAAAGCTGGCACCCCCCCCGAGAAAATTCAGGTGTTTCGGCCCCAGGCGCTCTCGCTGCTGACCGTTAGCTGTAAGTCGCTGGGGATTGCGGTCGAACCGACGCGCCATACCCCCACCCTGCACCAGTGGCTTCAGCAGCGGGCCAAGTGGTATCCCAGTCAGCCCAACGCCATTCCGGTGCCCTACAACCCGCTGCACATCGAGTCGCCACCGCCGCTGCCCCTGCCGGAAAATCTCTGGGGGGATAGCTGGGGCTTTACGGCGCTATCGGCCTACGACTTTGAACAAACCCTGCCCCACGAACCCATTCCCTTACGCCACCTGCCGCCCAATCTCATGCCCTCTCGTCTGGGCTTGGCCAGCACCACGCCAATTCCTGGCATTGTGGTGGATGCGGGGCGGCAGGCGATGGCCCTGGCCCAGTGGATTCAGGCCAATGCTCCCGCCTGGCTGAGCTACGTGCGGGGGGAGCCGGATGGGCTGATTTTGGAGGCGGGACTGTGCGATCGCTGGGTCTTCACCACCTTTAGCGACCCCGATGTCGCCACTGCTGGCCAGCGCTTTGAGCAGCGCAAACGAGAGAGCCAGGGGCTCCACTTTCTGCTGGTGCGCCCAGATGACTCAGGCATGACCACCACCGGCCTCTGGCTATTACAGCAACCCCAGGTATCATAAGGCAGTCCAGCTTTAGACAGTAACCACCATGGCGGCACCACAGGCACAGATTGGCATCATCGGCGGCAGCGGCCTCTACCAAATGGAAGCCCTCACCGACATCGAAGAAATTCGCATTGACACGCCCTTTGGCAGCCCCTCCGACGCGATTATTCTCGGCACGCTGGATGGCACTCGCGTGGCATTTTTGGCCCGCCACGGGCGCGGCCACACCCTCATGCCCACCGAGCTGCCCTTTCGCGCCAACATCTACGCGATGAAATCTCTCGGGGTGGAATATCTGATTTCGGCTTCCGCCGTGGGTTCGCTCAAAGAGGCGGCCAAGCCGTTGGATATGGTGGTGCCCGACCAGTTTATCGATCGCACCCGCAACCGCGTCAACACCTTCTTTGGCGAGGGGCTGGTGGGGCACATTACCTTTGGCGACCCGGTGTGCAATGCCCTGGCCAAGGTGCTGGCCGATGCCGTCGAAAGCCTGGAACTGCCGGATGTTGATTTGCACCGGGGCGGCACCTACGTCTGCATGGAAGGGCCAGCCTTCTCTACCAAGGCCGAATCGGAGCTGTACCGCAGCTGGGGTGCGACCATCATCGGCATGACCAACCTGCCCGAGGCCAAGCTGGCCCGCGAGGCCGAGATCGCCTACGCCACCCTGGCCCTGGTCACCGACTACGACTGCTGGCACCCCGACCACGACAGCGTCACCGTTGAGATGGTGATCGGCAACCTGCAAAAGAACGCCGTCAACGCCCAGCGGGTGATTCGCGAAGTGGTGAACCGCATTGCGGCCAATCCGCCCGAGTCGGAGGCCCACTCGGCGCTAAAGTACGCCATCATTACGCCCCTCGACAAAGCACCCCAGGCGACCCTAGATAAGCTCAGCCTGCTGTTGAAGAAGTATCTTCCCTGACCAAAAACCCCGGATTTTTCAAAAAGTTCGGGGTTCTTTAGCTTACAGCAAGCAGCTTAAACAGTATCTACAACTGCACTAAGCGCTGCGGCGGCGGGGGCGCTTGCGCTCTGACTTTTTCT
The DNA here is from genome assembly GCF_034932455.1 of Leptolyngbya sp. CCNP1308. Lineage (NCBI taxonomy): Bacteria > Bacillati > Cyanobacteriota > Cyanophyceae > Leptolyngbyales > Leptolyngbyaceae > Leptolyngbya > Leptolyngbya sp. CCNP1308. Next base: position 124,506 of record NZ_JAYGIH010000105.1, read on the forward strand.
TGTAGCCGATCGCCTGGGCGGCGTTGCTGTCGGGGCCAAACTGCGCCCGCACGGCTTCCTTCATGCCCAAAATCGAGTTGTGAAAGTCCCATTCGGCCTGGCGGGCGGCATCGGATGCGGCTTTGACCATGACTTGCAGCTCGATTTCTTTTTGCTGCATGGCCAAAATGGCGTTGTCTCGTCTATGGCCAAGATTGCCCGGTGCAGGAAGCATACTGCGGCCTCGATTTGAAAGATTGTGACCCAACACCAGCAGTTTTGATAAAGCCTGGATGACTGCTACAACGGGTCGAAGCAAGGTGTGGCGCAACAATAGTGATGCAGGGCGAGAATGATTGATTTGCAGCAATGACAGCAGCATTGTATATTGAGCAGTTAATGGTGCAGCGGGCGACTATTCGAAGTTGCTCTATGACAGAAGCATTGTGTATTGACTACTTAAAGGGTTGTGCTGTTGCAGCAGCATTGTCGCGCCGCAACTTAAGATGTTGCGGCCTTGCAATCGAATGTTGCGCCGTTGCACTAAAGCATTGCGGTCTGACAATCGAATGTTGGGCTTTCGCACTAAAGCGTTGCGGCCTCACACTAAAGGATGCAGCTCTGACAATAGAGTGGTGGGGTGCTGCAGGGGGCGATCGCGCCAGAGCAGGGGGAGGTGTTTAGCTTGCTGAGGCGCGACAGACCCGTGGATTAATGAAGGTATAGGCTGGGCACGTTCTGCTTTGTCCAGCTGCCCCAAACTTCGTAAGGATGGGCATAGACTTGTTTCCTATGCTCACTTTACGTTCATCTAGGGCAGGTATTCACCATGTCTACAAAAGCTACTATCGCCTATGGGCAGACGTTTCACTTCTATCATGAAGCGCTGGACGACAACTACGTATACCTGGAGTTAGAGCAGGTGCAGTTTGAGGCTTCATACAACCGGGTAACGGTGCCGATTCCGGTTCACATCTGGGAGGTGATTCGGCAGTATCCCGGTATTGATCTATCCTGGGCTGACAAGTCTGATGCAGAGATTTTAGACCATGTGAGCCAATGCGTAGACGAGCGCATTCGCGACTACGAAACGGCTGAACCCGATAAGAAGGGCTGGGTCTCGTTCTTCGGTGGCATGGTGTTCGGTAACGCCGATGACCCTAGGAACGCACAGATTGAGCAGGGTGTAGCCCACTACCAACGGCGGCGGCAGCACCAGCAGCAGGTCAAGGCTGCGATCGCAGAGCTACAGCAGGCCCAGCGCAACCCGGCCTAGTTTTGAGGTGCCCCCATGCTTGAGCTGAGCAAAGTACAACATCTGGCAGAAACCTACGCGCCCCAAGAGTTGTTTGCGGCTCTGGTGTGGCAGCGGCAGTTCAATCTGTTCGACGGGCCGCAGGTGATTACTGACTTAGCGAACCATCCTGACCTGTGGGAGAGCTTTTTGTTTACCAAGCCTGTCTTTGCCCCCGACAAACACGGGCTAAGTTTTAACGGCGTGGTGGATACGCTGCTGGCGATGGCGAACTATCGCCCTATGCCAGACGCCAGCATCATTCACTTTGTGCAGTACCCGGCAGATACGCTCTATATTTTGACGGAGAACCGGGATGCGATCGTGGCGCAGCTGATGGAGTTGGGTAAAAAGTGGAAGGCCGATGAGGTCTCTGCCTTTGATGGCTCCCTCGAAGAGGAGGAAGACTGGAAGTTTAGGAACTACCTGTCGCTGCGGTTGAAGGATGGCCTGTGGGGCAAGCAGGCTGACCAGGATCGAGATGCGATCGTCGTCTCCTACTGGTGGGATTAGCGGGCAGTATGGAGGCTAATCTCGTACTGAATAGCTGGAAAAGCCAAGCCATCTTGATTGAAGTAACATTGGTGTAAAAGGCAACCTGCCCAAAGTCCAGTATTCCAGCGTCAGTGATGACTCTAACCGAACGCTCTCAACTCTTCGACGCTCTGAGTGAACTTCCGCCCCAGGACATGGAAAGGCTACTTTTTGAGTTGCATGTTCCGAGGAAGAATATTCCTGGGCCTGCTGCTTCTCCTGGAGAACGGGTAGCGGCTTTACTGGCGTGGGCTGAAAGTTATATTGGATGCGATTTAGTTGAGGTTGAGGCTCGTTTGAGCAAACTTGGCAGAGTGGAAAGCTGTTCTAACTCAAATATTCTTGCAGAATTTAAGGACTATTTGAATTCGGTTTGTGAAGACTATCAAAACTACTGGAAGCACTATGCTTTCATAGACGAGATTAATGAATCAACGTGGTTTGAATTTAGTTTGGATACCCAAATTAAAGCCAAACAACAAGAGAAGAATGAACCACCGCAAGACAACGAACCGCAGCAAACAAAGAGAAAGCCAATCTTGCAGGTAATTCAGGAAGTTGAAAATCAAAGTTTGCTCATATATGGAAGTTCAGGTTCTGGAAAGTCTACCCTGCTTGCAAGGCTTTTCTATGAAGCTGCGCTTAAAGCGCGACAAGGTAAGTCTGACTTGATTCCTGTACTAGTAGAGCTAAAGTCTTATGAAACCGAAGGAGAAGATAGCGGATTAGAAGGCTTGATTCTAAGTTCTCTGCAAAGTCATGATTTTGACTTAGACAAAGATGGCCTGAAGCAAATCCGGAAAAAACACCTTGCTTTATTTATAGATGGCTTCAATGAATTGCCTAACGAGAGCGCGAAACCAAAAATCAAGAAATATTGTAGGAATATCCCTATAGTTGCTACTAGCCGGAATGAAGGGGATTGGAGAGAACTTGGTCAAAGTCTAGAAATTCAGCCCCTGACTCATAAAGAAGTCACTTACTTTTTCCATAAGCATTTACCTGATGACAGCCAGACAGACTTAGAGGTTCTATGCAATCGAGTGAGAGATTTTGGAGACACTCCTTTGATGGTGTGGATGCTGTACAGCATATTTAATACCAATAAAGAGATTCCAGAAACTCGCGGAGAAGCATATCGAAGATTTACCACGCTTTACTTAGAACGCTCGAAAGAAGGTATTAATCTGACTGAGTCTCAAACCTTGCTTAGCAAGCTAGCATTTGAGATGATGCGGTCTACCAGCAAGGAAAATCTTACTGACTTCCGGTTAGAGATTTCTGAAGCTGATGCGCAGATTCTTTTAGGTTCTAAAGTAACATTAAGGCTTTTAAGCAATTGCCATTTACTTAAATCACAGGGAAAGCCAGGTAATCGTCGTATCAAGTTTTGCCACCAATCTCTTCAAGAATATTATGCTGCTGAGGAGCTTTTGAGTAGAACAAGAAAATACTTTTTTCTCTCTGATGCGCAGCACTTTCAGCACTTTTACTTGAACCTACGGAAGTGGACCGAGCCGATAAAATTAATGTTATCAATCCTTGAAAACTTGAATCATGTTGATAAAATCATTGATTTAGCTCGTAGTATAGATTTGGTTTTAGGTGCTCGACTAGCAGGCGCAGTTCATCCAGATAACCAAAACAGAAATTTGAGTTTACTTGATATTGATAATTGCCCTATATGGATGCAAATCCATATCCTTAGTGAAATCAAGTCTCTCGATGCATCAGATGTATTGCTCGAATTCTTGAACGATGCAGACTTGGAGACACGTAAAAAGGCAGTTTGGGCATCAAGAAAGCTAAACCCGTCAAGAGCTGAATTTATCATTCTAAAAGCCTTTCAGGATACCAACCCCTCTGTTCGTGAAACTGCTATAAGAACATTATCAACGCTGGATCAAAAACACGTCTTTGAGATAGTCCGTAACCTCCTGTACAAGGAAAAAGAAGCAAATGTTCGCATGGCAATAGTAATCAATATATTAGGCAAAGACAATTCTGAAGAATCTGTTACTGAACTTTTACGAGCATCACAAGATGTTGATTACAATACAGCTACCATGGCTTCATATCAGGTAGAAAAGATGATGCCTGAGGTTTTCCCTACATTGATCAAACTTCTCAGGTACAGAGAAAAGGCTGTTTGCAAAAGTGCCATTGAAGTTTTAGCCAGAGTTGGTGATGAAACATGTCTCATCTCTTTATTTGAAGCAAAATTATCTAATGACGATGATATTCACATCGAAGCCTGTTTTGCCATTCGTAAGATAGAAGATAGGATACATAGCACTTCGCCATCCGCTCTAAAGGATAAGGCTACGGCGAAACAACAAAAAATCAATTATTGGGTTTCTAATTTGAACTCCGAAAATTCTACTTGTAGGGGCAATGCTATCGATAGCTTATCTAGTCTTCTTCCAAAAGAAGATGCTACAAAAATGGTTCTCGAGGCCATATCAGATCCACATCATTATGTGAGAGGACATGCCATTGGCAATCTAGAGAAGTTGTTCGGAGAGGATGCGATTCACCTTCTGATAAAAGCCTTAGATGACCCACATCGTGATGTGCGCGAAATTGCTGCACAGAGATTATCAGCTATTGCTAAGAATTCTCCTGATCAGATTGTTGTATCCAGCAATACTCTCTCAAAGTTAATATATTATATTGAATTTAGGGAAGACAGTAATACTGTCAGTCATGACGTTGAAGTCTTAAGAAATCTTTGCTCCTTTGTGCCCGGATTGCCTCAAAATGAACGATTAGAAAATGCATTGCTAATTTTGTTAGAAGAATCAAAAGACAATCTTTTGCGCAGCAAGGTTGTAAGAACCCTAAGATACTTTTCCAGCAGAAACGTCATAGATAGTTTGATGAGACTACTTACAGATTCTGACTTGATGGTCTCTTTAGGCGCGGCAGAGTCTTTAAAATATATGCCAGCTGAAGTAACGGTTATGTATCTTCCCGAACTACAAAACCTGTATTTCTCAGAAGGGGGTAGTATATCTGTCGGGGTAATTGAATCCATACAATCTCGTTGTGAATTCTACAACTATGAAGTTGCTCAGCTACAGTTAGAGTCTGTTGAGGATCAATCGTTATTAGACAACGGTCAAACATTTCATTTCCATGCCCCAGTCGGTGTCGTAAATACTGGCTCAGTAACAATTGAAGGTGATCAAAAAGGCTTTAACTGATTTCAGTTCTTCAAAACAGTATGGCCCAGGTACTTCATGCCGCTAATTACATCCCTCGCTGGAGAGAACTAATGGAGCGATCAACCAACTACCGCCAGATGGTCTTAGACACCATTGCGCATGCTCTCACCAATGACACTAACCCAGAGGTGAGAGCCAAAGCCGCAGAGTCTTTAGGCAAACTAGGTGATCAAGCCGTCACGTCATTGTTGCTGACAGCCCTAGCAGACTCAAACGTGGCTGTACAATGCAGCGCCATCCAGGCACTAGGGCATCTTGGCCATGAATCCGCTGTTCCCCAATTGCTTCAAGTGCTTGAAAACGGGGCCGCAACCACCCGTCAAGCAGCGGCAGCAGCACTGGGCCACATTGGCTCTGAGTCAGCAATTCCAGGTTTACTCGACGCCCTTAACGACCAAGCCCCCTCTGTACGCGGCACAGCAGCCAGCGTTTTAGGGGCAATGGGGGTCGAAGTCGCCATTCCGGCCTTGCTCGACATGCTTACAGATTCCGACCCCACCGTCGAAGCCCATTCGGTAGAAGCCATTGGAGCCATTGGTTCACAACTCGCCATCGATACCTTAGTTGAGCTAGTTGCTGACCCCAACCCCAACCTACGGCAAAACGCCGCGATCGCTCTTAGCAAACTAGGCCGCAAAGATACCATCCCCATGCTGGTTCGCCTCTTGCAAGACCCCGACGCCGCCGTGCGAGAAACAGCCGTAGAGGCTCTAGGCACCGCCGCTCAAGATTACTCCGTGGCGTGAGGAATCGTGAGTGTCCATCACACCAGATCAACAAGCAGAAATCGTCAGAATCCTCTGTCAACTTCTGCTGGAATCCGAAAATCCTCGCCTTCGCGCACGGGCTGCTAAATCTTTGGGAAGATTGGGCATTCCCGATGCGATCCTTACCCTGTGTCAGGCTGTATCAACCGACAGTGACGTTCAGGTACGCTTAAATGCCATGGATGCCCTGGTCTCAATCGCTAAATCCAATCTAACCACTATGGCCGACCCACCGAAAAACCAACCCACCTTTAACATTGGCAGCGTCGGCAACATCAACACAGGCGACGTCACCATTCAGGGCGACCAAGTTGGTATCCAATACAACTATGCCACCAGCCCAGAACTTCAGGCATTGATTGCCGAACTCAACGGCACCCTCGTTGACTTGCAAACACAGAACCCAACAGTAGCCACAGAATCTCAGGCGCTAACCATCATTGATGCGGAGTTCACCGAAATTCAGCAAGACAGAGCTTCTAGGCTGGCTATCCTCCGCCAACAACTCCTTAACCCAGAGCGTCACTTTCAAGCCAGCAAAGCCACCCTGGTAGAGGTTTTAAAGCATTTTTTGGAAGAAAGCGTTTGGGCCAAGGCTTTAATCACCTACATCGATACTCTGAGCACAACTCCCGAAGAAGGCATTTGACGGCATCAATTAGGCTTAGCAAAGCCTTGGTTATCGACGCATCCTAGACGCTCCAGCGTCATCTATGCCAGGGCACTAGAGCGCCAAGGGCGACGTTCCCACGCAGAGCATGGGAATGATGCTTTAGCGTGCAACCGCAACGTTGAATTCGGTTTCTCACCAGGTAGCGATTGTGACTTGATTTGGGCGTCCGAATGGGGTATTTTACTGAGCTATGGCTGTCTGCGTGCAGTCTGAGCTTCCCAAAAATTTGGTCTAACGCCACTGGAAGGTGCTGTCAACACCAACCAGCGGCTAACCCCGTCGACAGGAGTAGCTGTCTCGGAGGCTAAGGTGATTTTACCTGGCCGTCCTGAACTGCACATGTCTGGGGCGGCCAAGTTTTTGGGGAATTTCCTACCCACTGTTGTTTTGGAGGAATTCCTCATGTTGTGTCTACCCTATTTGGTGTCGTCAGCCCGTCGGGGCGAGGCGACCAGTCCGCTGCTGCTAGCGAATCCAGAAGCCCAGCCGGGGCGCGATCGCTTGCGCCATTTGGTGATTGGCTCACCCGACGGGGTGCGAGCAACGATCAACCTACTGCATGTGCTGACCTATGCCGAGCAGGCCACCTGGAGCCAGTTGATTACGATTCCACCGTCTGGGATTTTGATCACCCCAGAGCAGGGCGAGGTGTTTAGTCTGCTGAGGCGCGACAGGCAGCTGAGTTGAGCAGCCGCAGAACACTGAACCTACAGTGGTCTAAATAGTGTCTACTAGCTGGCTGATGCAGAACCCGGTTTTTTTAAAGATCGGGTTCTGTAGCCTAGGACAGAACAGCCTCGCCCACAATACGAAAGCCCACTTCATTGCTGCGGGTGTCGGCCTTGCGACCCGAGCGAAATGCCGAGCGGCACTGCTGGGGCGGGCTTTGCCACGAGCCACCCCGCACTACCTGCCAAACATCGCCAGGGGATGCGTCTCGGCTTGAAGAGCACCATTCCAGCACATTGCCGTGCATGTCGTAGAGGCCGAAGTCGTTAGCCTTGCCAAAGGCCCCGACCGCCGTGGTGGTGCCGCGAAACTGGCCCACGGGTTCTTGGCGGTAGGGCTGAGTGCCGTTGTAGTTGGCCAGCTCAGTGGTGAGGGTTTGGCCCGTGTGGAACGGAGTAGTGGTTTTGGCGCGGCAGGCGTATTCCCACTCGGCCTCGGTGGGCAGGCGATAGCGCCGCAGACCGGGCTGATCGGGGTGAGTTTCGACTAGCTGGTTGAGGCGATCGCAAAACTCGACCGCCTCCAGCCACGACACCTGCTCCACCGGGCGATCGTTGCCGGTGAAGTAAGCCGGGTTGGGGTCAAGCTCTCGGCTGACGGCGGGCAGCTGCGCCACCGCCCGCCACTGCCCCTGGGTAATGGGGTGCACACTCATCCAAAACGATTCTACGGCGGCAATGGTTTGGGGGGGCTGCAATGGGTCGTGACCCGGCTCGGTGGCGGGGGCACCCAGCACAAACTGACCGCCCACAATTGACACTAGCCGCAGAGTCACCGGGCCAATGGGGGTCTCTAGCCGCAGAGCCTTGTGGGCGGGGGTGGAGAATTTGACCTGCGATCGCCCCATGCCAAACTCATCGACCGTCACCGATTCATAGCTGTACAGCTCACCCGAATCTGACGCCCCTAGGGTCGGTGCATCTGGGTCAGGAGTCGCTAGCCCAGGGGACTCCAGGGCAGAGGTAGAGGTGCCCAAATCTAGCGGCTCTAGGGTAGGCGTGAGCGCTGCACCTTCTCCCTGCGCTAGGGCGTTTTGAATGCGATCGGGCAGCGTAGCCAAGGCAGGCATGGCTTTAGAGACCTCCCCAGGGGTGAGGGTTTGTAGGGCTGGCACCTGCTGACGCACTGCCATAGCGGTACCGCCCCCCAGCAGCCCTAATCCTGCCAGGCGTAGCCAGCGGCGGCGTCCCATAGGGCGAATTGCCGACTCTTGGGCGGTTTTGTTAGCGGTCGCCAGGGCCGCCGCCAGCTCATCAATCAAACTAGGAGCGGGTAAGCTCGACGGGGTGGAGGGGGTACTACCGATCGCCAAGCTGCTGAATACGCCCTCAATACGATGAATCAGCCGATCCAGATCGCGGTGGAAGTCGGGGTCGCAGCGCACCAAGGCGCTCTGGCGGTGCACCAAACCCCTCATCCCCTCGGGTAGGGCATCATCCTCAGGCAGGGTAGCCCCGCCCACCAGTACTGGAATGACGAGGCGATCGCGCCGCAGAGCCGCTTCAATTTCAACCCGCACCCAGTCGGCGGGGTTTGCCAGTTTGGGCCTGCCTCGGTCATCGGTAACCCCCAACCACTGGGGGTCAATAATCGCCAGCAGCACCGGGCAATGGCTGACCTCTTGCTCTAAATGGTGGCGAAAATTCACCCCAAAGGGAATCGAATCGACGTCCTTAAAGACGCTGTTTTCGCCAAAATGAGCCACCAGCCGGTCGTAGATTCGCCCTGTAATGTCGATGCTGGTCAGCCGACGGTAGGAGATAAAAATAGACTTGGCGTTCGTCATAGAAGTTAGCTGCCGAAAGGTAGAATGCACACCTGGTAGCTAAGATGATGGACGCCAACCCAAAGATTCCAGTTCCGAATGAGTTGTCAAACTCCTTACACAGCAGCCCTCAATATATGAACCTTTTACGGTAGCTTAGGGGGTCTCACCCCTGATAGAACACCGTAAAATTAGCCCAGCCTAAGAATTCATACCAGTGCTGATCTCAGATTCAATAGTCGATCGCACCACTGCCCCAGTTGAACACAACCCTGGCAGGCGAACCTAATGAATCGATTTGTGGCTAAGATCCATAGACAGCGTCTTGCCTCATCCCACGGTTACGCGATGCTTACTCAAGGCACCATTCAACAAATCGCCGATCGCATAGTCGATTGCTTTCAGCCAGAGCAGATCATTCTCTTTGGCAGCTATTCTCGCGGCGCGGCCCATGAAAACAGCGACATAGATCTACTGGTTGTCATGGAAGCCTTAGCCCCACGAGGGCAGCGCAGTGCACCCATCGTTAAGATGCTGGCTGAGCACTATGCCGAACCCATCGACATAGTGGTTCGCTCAGCTCACAATCTAAAAGCTTGGGAACACATACCCGGCAGCTTTGCCCACCAGGTGCTTACCGAAGGAATTGTGCTGTATGACCGCCAAAAGCAACCTACCTAAAGCCTGGTTTGCCAAAGCTGAAACCGACCTCCAAGCCGCTGAGCTTTTGCTCAATACAGCCAATCCTTTGCGTGATATCGTCTGCTACCACGCTCAGCAATGCGCAGAAAAATATCTGAAGGGCTACCTCATAGCCTGCGAGGTGCCCTTTAAGTTTGTGCACGAGCTAGCCTACCTCACCCAGCTTTGCATAGAGCAAGAGCCTGAGTTCTCTAAGCTGATCGATGTCGCCTCAGAACTACAAGACTACGCAACCGGCGTGCGATATCCCGATGATGATCTCGATGAGCCAACCTTCGAAGAAGCCCAAAGAGCAGTAGCCTGTGCAAAAGAAGTCTAAGTATTTGTAATTCAGAAATTTAGGAATGAATCCCCAAACTAAGAATTGACAGTCAGTTTCTCAGCAAGGCTCAATCGCCCTGACTCACTACAATAGATGAGTTTATCCGAATTTCAGGAACGCTCTGTGACGGCTGACCCACGCCTTGCCCCTATTATTGAATACTTCGCCACCCGTGGCTGGCAGCCCCTTACGTTTCAGGCCGAAACCTGGGCGGCTTACCTCGCGGGGCACAGCGGGCTGGTGCAGGTGCCTACCGGGTCGGGCAAAACCTACGCGGCGGTGATGGGGGCGATCGCAGAAATGCTGGCCAACCCCACCCCAGGCTTGCAATTGTTCTACATCACCCCCCTACGCGCCCTGTCGCGAGATATTGAGCAGGCGATCAAAGCTCCGATCGAGGCCATGGGCTGGGGCATCACCGTCGAGTCGCGCACGGGGGATACTAGCTCGGCCCGCAAGACCAAGCAGCTCAAGAATATGCCGAATATTCTGATCACCACGCCGGAGTCGCTGGCGGTGATGCTGTCGTACAAAGATGGGGCTAAGCGGTTCAGCACCTTACGGGCGGTGGTGCTAGACGAATGGCACGAGCTGATGAGTTCGAAGCGGGGCACCCAGGCTGAGCTGTGTTTGGGGTATCTGCGATCGCTCCAACCCACCCTCCGCACCTGGGCGATCTCCGCTACTCTGGGGAATCTGGAGGAAGCAGCTCAAACCGCTGTGGGCTTGGGTACCGATCCGGTAATCGTTCGCTCGAACCTGAAGCGCGACACGGTGATCAAAAGCATTCGACCCGAGTCGGTGGATACCTTCCCCTGGGCGGGGCACCTGGGCCTGCGGATGTTTGAGACCCTGGTAGAGGCGCTGGACATCGAAAAATCCACCCTGATTTTTACCAACACTCGCAACCAGGCCGAGCGGTGGTATCAGGCGCTGAATTTTGCCCTGCCGGAGGAGGCAGACAGAATTGCCCTGCACCACGGATCGATCGATGTGAAAGAGCGGGAGGCGATCGAGGCCGGGGTGAAATCTGGCGATATTAAATGGGTGGTCTGTACCTCATCGCTGGATCTAGGCGTCGATTTTCAGCCGGTGGAGCGGGTGGTGCAGATCGGCAGCGCCAAGAACCTGGCGCGGCTGTTGCAGCGAGCGGGGCGCAGCGCCCACGTGCCCGAAGGCACCTCAGAGGTGTTTTTCTTGCCCACCAATGCGCTGGAACTGCTCGAAATCTCCGCCTTTCGTCGGGGTCTAGAAATGGGCGATATGGAAACGCGCCGCCCCCAATACAAGCCCTACGACGTGCTGGTGCAGCATCTGGTCACCCTCGCCTGCGGCGATGGTTTTGAGCCGCAAAAGATCCTGGAAAATTTGCGTCAAACCGTCGCCTACGCCGATCTCACCGACGAAGAATACCAGTGGATCTTGGATTTTATTGAAAACGGCGGTCAGTGTTTGGGAGCCTATCCTCGCTACAAAAAAGTGGTGCGCGAAGAGGGGCTTTGCAAGGTCAGCGATGCGAAATTGGCCCGCATTCACCGCATGGGCATTGGCACTATTACTTCCAACACGCCGGTCAAAATTGTTTACACCACCCGCAAAGAAATTGGTACCGTAGAAGAATCCTTTGTGTCGCGGCTGAAGAAAGGGGACGTGTTTTTCTTCGCTGGGCGGCAGTTGGAATATTTTCAGATGAAAGATATGGTGCTCTACGTCAAAGGCACCCGCAAAAAATCCACGGTGACGCCCACCTGGGGCGGTGGGCAGCTGGCGATCTCAGATACTCTCAGCCACCATTTGCGGCGGGAGGTCGAGCGGGTACGATTTTTCTGCGGAGAAGCTGCGCCAACGCTTCCGAAGGATTCCAGCGGTACGGCTTCCTCCCATTCAGTAAAATTCACCTCTGACGAGACTAGATCCCCCCAGTTTCCCGCCGTAGACGATCCATCCATTACCCCCCTTAATAAGGGGAGCAGGGGGGATCTCGCCAACGAAGAAATTCTCACCATTGCACCCATTCTCGAAGCCCAACAGCGTCTCTCGACGTTACCTACCGCCGATGAATTATTAGTCGAAAGCTGCAAAACTCGCGAGGGACAGCACCTCTATGTCTTCCCCTTTGAGGGTCGGTTTGTCCATGAAGGGCTGGGGTTCCTTTGGGGCTATCGGTTTGCCAAGCAAAAGACCGCTACGTTCACCATTTCGGTCAACGACTACGGTTTTGAAATCCTCGGCCCCAAGGGCTACCCCTACCAAGACCTGTTCTCTAGCGACTTCTTTAGCCTAGAAAACTTGGAGGATGACATTCGCGCCAGTCTGAACATCTCGGAACTGACCCAGCGTAAGTTTCGCGGCGTAGCCCAGGTGGCGGGGCTGGTGTTTAAGGGCTATCCGGGGTCGCGCAAAACATCGAGCCAGCTTCAGGTCAGCACATCGCTGCTGTACGAGGTCTTTAGCAAGTACGAGCCAGAGAATTTGCTGTTGAAACAGGCGGAGCGGGAGGTGCTGCAAGACCAGCTTGAGACGCACCGATTGGCAAAAACCCTTAGCCGCCTGGATCAGCGATCGGTCGTGTGGAAAGACACCAAGCGCCCTTCGCCCCTGGCCTTTCCGCTACTGGTGGAGCGGCTAAATTCGCGGATGTCGAACGAAACCCTGCTAGAGCGCATTCAGCGCATGAAAGACCAGTGGGATAAGAAGTGAGGGGGTAGCAAAAGAACGAAACATAAAGATCGAAGAGCGTATCGGGCACTTTTTTGGCTTGACTTTTCGTTCTTTTGCCGCCTGCAACGCTTCACCCAAATCTGCCTAGACCTTTGCTGGGACGCCTTGATAGGCGGATTCGAGGGCGCTAAGCTGACCGACGAGGGCGGCGATCGCCTCAGGGTTAGCCGCCTTTTGAGAATTACTCAACACCTCGCGGCCCAGCACCGTGCAGCCCAGGTGCGAGAGCTGCTGCCGGATGGCCAGCACCACCTTTTGCCCACCGCCGCCGCTGTGGGAGGCCAGGGCCACAGGGCGGGCGTTAAACAGGGCGCGAAAGTCGTCGGTGCTGACCGAAAGCCAGGCGATCGCATTGCTCAGCACTGGCGGAATGGAGCCGTTGTACTCCGGTGCGCAAATAATCAGAGCCTTGTGCTGTCTCAGAGCTTGGGCCAGCTTGAGGAGGCCGTCGCCAGCACCGCTACTCTCTAGAGAATCGTAGAGCGGCAGTTGCAGTTCGGGGAGGCTGATCAGCTCTGCAGATAGGCCCCTGGTGGTGACTTCGGTTGCAAAGGCGTGGGCCAGGTCAAGGTTTTTGCCGTTGGTGGCAGATAAAATCAGCATTGTTCTCAGGGGATGTGTAGGGCAGCAGACTGCGTTTTTAACTTACCACCGCCATCGCAGATCTTCATCTACTCAGGGGTCAGTGGGCACACCATTGGATGGCAGGGGTAGGTGCCTGGCAGTGATGAGCCGCCGCCCAATGGCCCCCACCGATAGCGAGAAACCGACGATCGCCGTTCTTAGCGGTTGTCGTACTGCCCCAGGTAGTATTCAACTCGCTGGCGGGTGTCGGCGATCGCCAGCCCCTGGCTCCAGTATTCGACCATGGCGTGGCCAAAGGCCCAGGCAGCGCGATCGGGCTGGGCGTTGTGGTCGAGCAGTAGCGGCCACAGGGCGAGCAAATCGAGCTGCACCTGGTCGGGGCCAATCACCTTAAACAGATCGTAAGCGAGCTGAAGCTTGCCCAGCACCACGGGCAGCTGCTCGACCGGAATCTGCTCGGCCAGTAGGTAGGCCAGGGCCGGGGAACCGGTGGTGAGGGTGGCGAGAAACTTGAGCACCGGACTTTTGAGAAAGGCGGTCACCCCCTGGGTCGTGCTCATCTGCAAGCGGTAGCGGTTGATCAGGCGGGCGGCGGCGGTGATTTTGGTCTCGCGATCGCGCAAAAACCTCGCCAGCCGCAGTTCCTTGGCCGGGTCGATTAGCTCGACTAGGGCGGTGGACAGAGCCTCGACATTCCACCCAGGGCGATCGGTGTTGCGGGTGACGAGGGGCAAGATGCGATCGCACAATTCCCCCAACTGCTCTTGCCGGTAGCGGGTGGCCTCACGGATGGAAATTTCCTTGGAGCGATCGCCCCACTGCCAGTCGTAGGGGGGCTGCCACTCCCGCAGAGGCCGCAGCCGATCCACCTGCGTCAGGGCGGTAATGGCAGGCAAATCGGGCACTTCTTGGCGCATGTCGCGCAGCAGATCGGCGTCCATTTGCAGGGCCGGGTCGAGGGCGGGGGTGACCAGCAGCAGCAGATCGGCCTCGCGGGCGCAGTCGAGCAGTTGGTCGCGGTAGTCGGTGCGATCGACCTGCTCGTAGCCGGGGGAATCCCATAGAGTGAGAGTTTCGCCGCCGTCGCCCTGCCAGCGGTAGGTGCTGATGGTGTCGGTGCTGGGCAGCACATCGACCTCGGCTAGGTCAGCGTCGAACAAAGTATTGATCACGCTGCTCTTGCCCGCCCCGGTGCGCCCCACCAGCAAAATATTCACGGGTTTTTCGGCCACCGCCTCTACCGAATCGGCCTGGTTGAGAATGTCGCGCAGCGTTTGGGTTTGGGCCTGGGGCAAGGGTTTTTGGGGGCCGGGCATGGTCGGTAGTTCGCCGCTGTAGAGCGCCACCGCTTGGCGGTAGAGATTCCGCAGGGTGGCCTCCCGCAGCAGAGCATTTAAGTTGCCCAAGAGCTGCTGGTTGGCCAAGTTATTTGTGGGTTCGCTCAGGGTGCGGGCGGCGGCAGCGGCGGGGTTGATCAACCACTGCGCCCAGTTCCATACCTGCCAGAGCTTGCGGGCCGAGGGTTCGACCTGGCGATAGACCTCATAGCCCTGCACCGCCTGGCCTACAGTCACCTGGCCCAGCACCGGGGTTAGGGTATCAATCCAGCGATCGACATCGTCTACAGTGCCCCGCAGCAGACCGTAGGCATCGGGCAGGTAAATATTGAGCAGCGGGTACTTCACGCCAGGGTGGTGGGCCTGGGCCACCGCCGTCACCACCTCGCGGCAGCGCTCCCAAAAGGGGTTCCAGTCTTCCCATACCGGGGGGTCTTGCTGGGCGGCAACGAGAATGTCTTCTAGAGCGGCAGCGGCGGATGCGGCATTGGGAATACCGACGGGCGCTTCTGCTTCGGTCACCTCATCTAGCTCCTGCTGGGCCTGCTCTAGAGCCGCTTCCATCTGCTTAAATACGGGCTTGGTCCAGCGGGCCAGTAGCCCTCGCCACAGCACCAGCATGAGAATGATCACACCCCAAATCCAGTTCAGCCCCCAGGCGTGAATTTGGGCCGCCGCCGCTGTCATAATGAACCCAGCGATCGCCACCAGAGGCAGCGCCAGCACCGCCCATTGCCAGGGTTTAAGCCGCACCATTGCCCTATCCCCACATAGCCAACGTCTTTAGTGTAAGCAGGGTTCGCTAAAATCCAGGGCATCCATAACCGAACGTTAGCTTAGTTTGCTAGGCGGGCTGGGCGAGGGGAAGGTCATCGGACTGGCGCTTCGCGAAGCGCTCCGCTGCGGAATCGCCCTCATCCGTCACGGCCTGCTCCGCCACCGGCAGCGGTTTGCGGCCATAGCTCAGCTGGTTGAGCCAAAACACATCCTCCGTTCGCACCTTCTCAAACCCGGCATAGCCTAGCCAGGCATCCACATTGCCCTGGCCGTAGTCGCGAATGAAGGGCTCTTCAAAAATGTTGCTGAGCCAGTCGGTGGCCCGCAGGGTGCGCTGGTTGCCGTCGAGCACCAGCATCTGCCCGCCAGGGGTCAGCAGCCGAAATGCCTCTGAGAGAATAGTTTTGGCCACCGCAGGCGGCGTTTCGTGGAACAGCAGCGTGGCGCACACCACATCAAAGGATGCGGCGGGTAGCCCCGTGGCCATGGCGTTGCCGTGGCAAAAGGTCGCATCCACCGCCGCCGCTTGGGCTTTGTAATCGGCCATTACCAGCATCTGGGGCGACAGGTCGAGGCCAATTACTTCGGCGTTAGGAAAGCGGCGCTTCAACATCAGCGTGGTGGTGCCGGTACCACAGCCCAGGTCTAACATACGTCGAGGCGTACCCTGGATAGCTTTCACTAGGCTCTCTCTCACCCAGGTTTCGCTAGGGGGCAGCACGTATTGAGTGATCGGGTCGTAGGTGAGGGCGGCATCGACATTCAGGTAGCCGTTTTTAATGCCGTGGAAGTTGCTGATCTTGTAGTAGTTGGGGTACACCACCTGGGGATTGGTGAACTCGGCCACCCCAGCGTCCCAATCGATGCTGTCGCGCAGGCGAATCAGAGCGTCGCGATCGACCAGGTGCGAAAAGATCGGCGCTAAGAACTGCTCAAACAGGGTTTTAGACTGGGTTGCCATAGGTCAATACCAACGCCGCGCAAACTCCCCTCAGCGTAACAAGTTCGTTTCTCTCTGGCCAGAAAAAAGTAGGATGAGCCAAGTGTATTCGCATCGCATCATTCGCATCTCACCAATGGAAGGGCATGGCAGCTGAGCAATCCTTTGCGCTACCGGGCTATAGCCTGCGAACGGGCTCAACCCTCGATCGCGCCACCGTAGTCAAATTCATGGAATGCACCTACCGCGAGCTTGACCCCCAGCAGCCCACGGGCCACATTGCGGCCACAGTCGATCGCTACCTCAGTCGAGATACGCCCCTCTGGTGGGTGAATGAGGATTCTACCGCTGCTCCAGTCGGGGCGATCTGGCTAGGGCAAGCGACCGATCAGCGCAGCGGCGTTCTGCATCCCTACGTGCTGATGCTCTACGTTGCCCCCGAACACCGACGGCGCGGCCTTGCCACGGCCCTACTCGCGGTGGCCCATCGATGGGCGCAGCAGCAGGGGCACCGGCAGATTAGCCTGCAAGTGTTTAGCGAAAATCCGGCGGCCCAGGCGCTATATCAATCGCTGGGCTATCTTCCCGAGGCCATTCTGCTGAAAAAAACATTTACCGCTAACGGCGGGCTGTAACGCTCAGTTAAGGTCTTTGCGCAACCTTAATCTTTCAAAGCCACCATAGGCATATAACGCCACAATTAGCCGCCATGGCTACTGTAAAGCGTCCGGAATAATCGGGGAACCCTGGGAAGGATTAGCAATTAGACCTAAACTGCACCATCGCTCAACACATTGGAGAGCTTTATGAAAAATGTTGTCTACTGGGTAATGGGTGAAAAAGCCGGGCGCACCATTGTCGGCACCTGGAACTGGCTGTGGGGCATCCCCGTTGAGTCGGGCGGTAAGGTGGCAGTATCGGTAGCCGAAGAGTCGCTTCAGTCAATGCAGGAATCGGTGCAAAAGCTGACCCAGGCCGTCGCCATACAGGTTGGTTCCTACGAGCGGGCCAAAAAAAAATACGAAGAAAAAGCCCAGGAACTGAGAAAGTCTGAGCAGCAGGCCCTACTGGCCCAAAAATCGGGCAACGAAGATGCCGCCCGACTAGCTATGACCAGGGCCATTCAGATCGAGCAGCTTTTGCCCCAGCTCGAAGGCCAGGTCAAACAGGCGGAAAAGTTTGTCACCGCCTCAAAAGACAAGCTCAACCGCGAACGGCTCAAGCTAGAGCAATACAAGACCGACATGCAAAACATGAAGGATCTAGCCGAGATCAACAGCGCCCTAGAATCGATCGCCCAGGTCAACAACGAATTTGACATTGGCTCAGCCCGGTCTTCCTTTGAGTCGGCCAAAAACGCGGTCGAAGGTCGCCACCTGCGCAGCAATGCCCTGGCCGAACTGTCTGAAAACCCCAACGAAAAGCTGGCGGCAGACCTCGACCAAATGACCATCGACGACGAAGTCGCCCGCCGCCTGCAACTGCTCGAAGGCACCACCCCTAAAGAATTAGCTGAGTAGTCCTATGACAAACAACACCGTAAAACGCAGTGGCCCGCCGCCCATTGTCTTTATTCTGCTGTTGCTAGGTCTGCTGGGCGGAGCCTACTGGTTCTTTTTTAAGAGTAAGGATGTGCCAGTTGCTATACCTGGCGTAGAAGCCCCCCAGCCTGATGGCGCTACCCCAGGGGAAGCGGCCCCTGCTAATTTCGCGCTTCAGCCTAGCGTGGCTGCGGGCACCACCGTCACCATTGACGGTTCGACCAGCATGGCCCAGATCAATGCAGCCCTCAAGACTGGGTTTGAGCAGCAGTACCCCGGCACCGTGGTCAACATTGCCGCCGCTGGTTCAGAAAACGGCATTCAGGCTATTCTCGGCAACAGCATTGACATTGCCGCCTCGTCGCGCCCGCTTACCCCCCAAGAACAAGCTCAAGGGTTGCAGGCTGTAGCTGTAATCGCAGACCAATTAGCGGTGGTTGTCGGCAACGAAAACCCCTTCAAACGCGGAGTGTCGGCTAGCCAGGTGGCGCAGATTTTTCAGGGGCAAATTACCAACTGGGCTACCTTCGGTGGGCCGGATCAAGCCATTCGCGTCATTAACCGTGCCCCCGTGAGCGGTACCCACGGGGCGTTTCAAGAGATTGTGCTAGGCGGGGGGCAATTTGGCACCACCCCCAACATCACCACCATGACCCGCGATGCCACGACGCCGATGCTGCAAGACTTGGGTACCGATGGCATTGGCTATGCCACCTACAGCCAGGTGGCAAACCAGCAGACCGCGCGGGTGCTGGCCATTGATGGGCTGACCCCAGAGGCACCGGGCTACCCGTTTCAGCGATCGCTCTACTATGTCTACCGCGATGCCAACAGCCCAGCGGTGCAGGCGTTTTTGGGCTACGTGCTGTCGCCTCAGGGCCAGCAGGCGGTTGCGGCAGTCACGGTAGGGAACTAGCGCTGACAACAGGCTGCTAGCGGCAGCGCTAACCCATCCGCCGCATCGTTAGGGCGGGGAATGCGATCTAGGCCAAGCTCTCGGGCTACCGCCTGCTGCACCTCAGACTTATCGGCAATGCCATAACCCGTCAGCACCTGCTGCATCTGGTTTGACAGAATCTCAAAGTCCTCAGATGACAAAGAGTAGCTGCCATCATTACCCGAACAGTATTCAAGATCACGCCTCAAGTTTTTGACTCGCAATAAGCTGGATTCTTAACTGCACGCTCTGGGTGCATCGCCAGCCTACAGATGAGGGCTATGGGGCCATTGAGGCGATAAAAGCTGGAATGGTCAGCTGCTGAGCTTTTCTGACCTGGCGATCGCGGTCATCAGATTTTGGCCTGAGCGCCTGGGTTACGCTCAAGGCCTTAGAGAACTAGCCGTTGCCGAGAATAGCTTTGCCTAACGTCCGTTTGCCGACACTCTGACGCTGACTTCGTCGCGCTTGGGGGCAGGGGCTACGAGGCGGGGCGCAATGGTCTGCATGGGGGCAACATGGGGTGCCGTGGTGGTTACGTTCTGGGCGGCTTCGGTTTCATCCACTTGGTCGCAGAGGGCTTTGGAGAGGGCCATGGCAGCGTAGATGCCCCCCAAATAGAGCACAATATCAAACGCCCCAAAATAGAGATGAAACATTGGCGTAACCCTCCTAGCTGCTTAAGTTACTGCCGATATTAACCCATCCTCTGTAAAGGTTCTATAGGGCACAATCGTTTCTGTCTTGAGCCAGATTAATAATCTTGACGGCTAGCAATGAACTGATGCAGTACCGATGATATCAGCAGAGCAACTGAGACACCCGATTGTTGGGCAAATGCTTCTAAACTGTGCAAATCACTGGCTGGCAGCTCAATAGTGACCGACTCTAGACCGTCTGTTTGAACATGGGCGTAGTGCTGATATCGCTCAATGTCTTGAGCAAGGTTGGGCACAGACTGCCATTCGCCCAATTCGACCGATGTTAAAATCGCTGCTTCTTCGGCATCTAGTGACGGCATGGCTTACTCTCTGTTCTTCTCAACATTCCAACGGAATATTTTCATTTTTGCAGCGGCATGGCGGCGAAGTGCTCTTGCACCAGGCGGTGAATGAACCGATAGCGACCCCCTACGCGCTGTAATAAAAGGCGATCGGTGCAGTGGTTAAGAAATCGCGCATAGTTCCAGGGAATGGCGTTGGTATGGTAGAGCACCAGTCGGAGAGCGAAGTGTTGGACACAGGCATTGCTACTGACAAATATGCTTGCACAAATCAATATGGCAGAGGATAAGCCTGAGAAGGAAGCAATCTGTACAGATTCTAAGCTATTTCCAAGTAGGTAATGCAGTCCAATTCTAAAAATCACCGCCATTAAAATAGATATTACAAGAAGTATAAAAGTATTTTTGAAAGATAACCAAATTCCTTGATTAGGCTCTATTCGAATAGAGATTTCAGTCTTCAAGCCGCCAATCAGGCCGACAATCAAACCGCCAATTAGACCGCCAATCAGGCCACCAATCATCACGAAACTTAGCCTCTCAATTATCACGAAAAACGAACCGACAATCATCACGAAACTCAGCCCGAAAAGCGGCCCAAAAAGCAGTGATTTTCTCAATTCTTTAAAGAAACTTTTCCGCGCGAAGCTCGAAAAAGAAAGATCGAAATCCTCTACTAACGTAATAGACTCATTCCCGAAACTCAGCCCGCCAATCAGCCCAAGAAGCAGCCCAACAATCAGCCCGCCAATCAGCCCAAGAAGCAGCCCCTCAATCAGCCTGCCATTCAGACCATAAATCAGCACGATAATCAGCACGAAACTCAGCCCGTAAAGCAGCCCGTAAAGCAGCCCGTAAAGCAGTTTCTGCCTGCGGTTGGCCAGCATCGCAGGTTGCATTTTCTCAATCAAAAATTCATCTTCCGATTGCGCCTGTAGCTGCTTTGTCAGCCACACCAGCCAGCGGCGGGTTTGCCGTGCCGTAGGCTGCTGCCCTGGTGAGTAACCTTTACTTTTTACTAGCTCATGCAACCGCCGAACAATGTAGGCATTCAGCAGGTAGTCCATCCGTTCTTGGGTGGTCTGCAAACGGCTCCACTGGGATGCATTGAGGTCGTCATTGGCCAAAATCGACACACTCAGCAGCAGCGGCGTGCGTACCAGCGCTAGCAGATCTTCGTCGTGCTGTAGGATTTCCCACAGGTGCGACATCTCTAGCGAGGTCAGGTAGTCTTTTAGCTGCTCGTCGGTCAGCGGGCTAAGGCAAATGGCCCCATTCAGGTCAAGCTTGGCGGCGTAGAGTTCGTATTCTTCTAGGCGGCTGCACACCAGAAGGCGGGGTGCCCCAGTGTCGCTTGGCAGCCAGGTGTTGATGCCCTGCACTACGGGTTCTTGTCGGGCGGGGGGCAGCTCATCGAGGCCATCGAGCAGGGGCAGCAGCTTTTTCTCAGCCAGCCAGGTTTGCCCCAGCTTTGCCGACACACCATACTTCAGCTTTAGCTCATTCAGCAGCCAGTCGGTAAAGCTCTGTTTGGGGTTCTGCCACGACGATAGGTTCACCATCACCGGGATGGGCTCATCGGGGTAGCGATTGGCTCGCTGCACCAGGGTTGCCGCCAGGTCGAGCATGGTGGTAGTTTTGCCTGCGCCGGGGTTGCCCAGCACCAGCAGCTTGCCGCCCACATCGCGGCGGTCAAATACCTCAGCAATGGGAGTGCCAGGGGCCAGTGTTTTGGGCTTTTGGTCGGCGGTACGCAGTTCGCTATCCCAGGGGCGGCTCACCTGGCTGCGCTGCTCAGCCATATCTAGGCGAATCAAAATGGCATTGTGCAGCGACTGGCGCAGGCGGTCATCTACCTCCGTCCACACCGCGTTGATCAGCGTTTTTTCGTTGCGGTCTGTGCGGTTAGGGGCGGGCTGCTGCTGGGGCAAACCGTAGTAAATGTTGACCGTGCGCGACTGGTCGATGCGGTTGCCGTCTCCCGATACCAGCGCCGAGTCATCCACCGACTCACCTACGCCAATGTTGCGCTCCCCGGTGGCGGCAGCTCCATTCTCCGCCATCCTACCGGATTCAAAATTCCCCTGTAGCCCCTCCGACGGTGGGTTGCCCTCTGCCGAAGGGGCTATTGAGGGTTTAGCAGATTGTCCAAAGAGGTTCTGAGGGCCTCTAGTTTTGTGGCCGGGCCAATGGGGCTTTCGACCCAGTTCAGCAGAGCCGATACGCGATCGCCCTGGGGGGCGCTTGAGGGCGGTAAATTGCCCCTGGGCGGGTTGAGGTCAAACACCACGGCATCAAACTGCGGGCCGGGTAGGCTGAGCAAGAACTGGTAGAGCTTGGTGCGGTCTTGGGGTATGGGCACGGCGGAAGAGGAAGAGGAAGATGGGGAGGGTGAGGAAGGTGGGGAGGGTGGGGCCTTCTTATTAATCAGCAGTGGGGTGGCGCTTTCCGGCTTGCCTGCCAGGTCGATCGCAGCGCAGCCGAGCTTAAAGGCAAACTCTACGGTGCGTCCAGCTCCCAGAGCATCATAAAACCCTACGGCAAACTCGATCGACGCTCTGTCGCCCACCGCTTTGGTCATACCCACCACGTAGGGCACATGGTCGGCAATGGCTTCGGCCTGCACCACCGAGTAGCACCCATTCAGCACCACGCAGTGTATCGGGTCGGGAAACTCTGCCGGGTCAGCGAATAGGGCAAACAATCCGGCTAGGGCTGCCCCAGAAACCAGCTTGGCATTCCCACCTTCATCCTCAAACATCAGCCCCTCTGCACCGTCACCGTGGCCCGAGAAGTGGACGATCTGCGGCGTTTCTTCGAGCATAGCCCGCTGAATGTCGCGGGGGCGCACCGCTAGGCGCTGGGTCAGAGCAAAGCGATCGCGGTGCTGCGCCCGCCTGAGCCCCTCTTCGATGTCGCGCAGTTCTTCGTCGAGGCGCAGGCGAGTGGTGTTTTTTGGGTTCGCCGCGAGAATCAGAATTTTTTGCATAGCAGGGCTGGGCAGTTCCCTTTAACTATAGTCTCAGCCCCAAAATTGGCGAAAATCTTCGTCCTGGTCACTGAGCTGCGCCCAGGGGGCACCCCACTGCCGCACAATCTCCGCCAGGCGATCGCAGGCCGGGCGCTCGGTGGCGTAGTGGCCCGCGTCGATGAGAATCAGGTTGCGATCGCGCCCTTCCTGAAACTGGTGAAATTTGCAGTCTGAGGTCAGATACGCCTGTGCCCCAGTTTTGGCCACCGCCCCCATAAAGCTAGCGCCGCTGCCCCCCAGCACCGCTAATCGATCAATCCTTTGATTGAGGTCGGCGGCGGGGGAATAGATCAGTCGCGGCGGCGAGAGCTTGGCCTGAATTAAATCGAGCAGTTCTTGCAGACTGAGGGCGGGGCTGAGATCGCCCACGCGCCCGTAGCCAATGTCCGGTTGAGTGGGCACTACAGGGACTGAATTTTGCAGGTGCAGTACCTGGGCCAGCAGGTCGGCGGTGCCATCCTGCACCTGGTCAAAGTTGGTGTGGGCAGTGTAGATGCCGATGTTGTGGGCGATCGCCGATTGCACCATATCCCCCACCGGGTCGCCCTGGGTAACGCGCTTCAGCGGGCTAAAGATCAGCGGATGGTGGGCCAAAATTAGGTTCACACCCACGCCCTGCTGGCGGAGTTTGAGGGCTTCGGCCATTACCGCCAGCGTTGGGGTGAGGCATACCAGCACGTGGGCCGGTTCGTCGAGCACGCCGGGCTGCACCTGCCAGCCGCAGTTGTCCCAGTCTTCTTGCCAGGCGGGGTTGGCCCAGGCTTCGAGTTTAGAGATCAGGTCTGCGATCGCAAGGGCCATACAAAATACCGCTGGCCGGGGTAGCCAGCTCCAGGAGAAAACCCTCCTAGTTTACCGCGCTACTCCCTGGCCAACGGCATCAGGAAGGGTGTTGAAATGCCAGAATCTAACGTCTGCGCCTTAGTTGGTCACATTGCTCAGAGCGTCTTTGATCTTATCGATGGGCGAGGTGGCCTGGCCAGAGTTGGCGGGGCTGTTCATCTGATTGGCGTCGGCGTTTTTCTGCACTTCGTTGAGCCCTTTGTTGGCCCGGTCGATCATCTTGTCGCCGTCGAGGGCATTCTCGGGCTGCACCGCTTTTTCAGCTTCGTTGTAGATGCTGTTGAGCGGGGCAGTGCCTTCGCTAGGGCGGCTTGGGGTGCTGCTGTTGGCCAAAGCGGGGGTGGCGGTCAGCAGCACCAGCAGGCAAGAAAGGGCGATCGCAGCATTGCGCACCCAGGTGATTGCCGAAGCAAATACGGTATTCATAATCGGTCTCCAAATCGGATAGAAAAAGCTTGTTTTGGCACCTTGGCAACTCACCCGAGCCGCCACTCACCAAAGCTCTCTAGTTTTACCGATTTAGATCCCCCCCTTGAATCGTCCCATAGACATAGGCACAGGGTAGAGGTTGCGAGCCTGACTTCTCCATCCCTAGATAGAGAAAAGCCGCCCCAGAACGCTTTAGCCAGCCTTAACCAAAAACTTGGTCGGAATTTGGGTGTATTGGCTGACAATTTGGCGAAATTCTTCGCCGTCTACCGTCTCGCGCTCCAGCAGCACATCTACCAGATGATCCATCAGCACGCGGTGCTCGCGCAGCAGGCTACGGGCGCGATCGAGGCAGGTCAGGGCAATGCCGCGCACCTGGGCGTCGATCTTGCTGGCCATTTCCTCTGAGACTTCGCTGCGGGGCATCAGGTTACGGCCCAAAAACACCTGGTTATCCATGCTTTCGAGGGCCACTGGGCCAAGCTCAGACATGCCGTAGAGGGTCACCATCTGGCGGGCCAGGTTGCTCACCTGCTGAATGTCGCCGCTGGCCCCGGTGGTGGTTTCGTCGTCGCCAAATACCTCAGCCTCGGCGGCATAGCCCCCCAGCGCCACGGTGATGCGATCGACCAGCCAGTTGCGGGTGTAGAGGCCGCTGTCGATAATATCTTCGTTGGGCAACGACTGGGTAAAGCCTTCAATGCCCCCCGATCTCGGAATAATCGTCACCTTGTTTAGCTCGTCAGAGTGGGTGAGCAGCGTAGTGAGCAGGGCGTGGCCAACCTCGTGATAAGCGGTCATGCGCTTGCGGCTGCTGTCGAGCAGAGGGGTGAGGCTGAGGCCAATGGTGATGCGATCGATCGCATCTTCAATCTCGGTCATGCCCATAGCCTCTTTGCGGCGGCGGGCGGTAAGAATGGCCGCTTCATTGAGCAAGTTGGCCAGCTCAGCCCCCGAAAACCCAGGAGTGCGCCGCGCTACGGCGGATAGAGAAACATCGGGCTCAATTTTTTTGTTGCGGGCGTGCACTTCTAAAATTGACAGCCGCCCCTTGTAGGTGGGCAGGTCAACCACCACCTGGCGGTCAAAGCGGCCCGGACGCAACAGGGCCAGGTCAAGCACATCTACCCGGTTGGTGGCGGCGATCACGATGATGCCGCTGTTGCCCTCAAAACCATCCATCTCGGTGAGCAATTGGTTGAGGGTTTGCTCTCGCTCGTCGTTGCCGCCGCCGATGCCCGCGCCCCGCTGGCGACCCACGGCGTCAATCTCGTCGATAAACACAATACAGGGGGCATTCTCTTTGGCCTTGCGGAACAGGTCGCGCACCCGGGACGCGCCCACACCCACAAACATTTCCACGAACTCAGAACCGGAGATGCTGAAGAAGGGAACAGCGGCCTCGCCTGCGATCGCCTTGGCCAATAAAGTCTTACCGGTACCGGGCTGACCAATCAGCAGCACCCCTTTGGGAATGCGCGCCCCAATGGCGGTAAATTTCTCTGGGCTCTTGAGGAAAGTGACCACCTCTTGCAGCTCTTCCTTGGCCTCTTCGATACCCGCCACATCGTCAAACACGACGCCGGTTTTGGCCTCCATCTGAAAGCGGGCCTTCGACTTGCCAAAGCTCATGGCGTTGCCTGCCCCCGCCGCCGATCGCCGCAGCAGCATAAGCAGACCAAAAATTAGAATCAACGCCAGCAGCGAGTTGGTGGCCAGCCAGGCCAGGGCACCGCTGCTCGACGAGTCGCGAATTTCGACATCGACATCGTTGGCCCGCAGGCGGCGAATCAGCTCGGCGTTACGCTCTCCTGAAAACAGCGCCACCTGTTCAGGTTCGGCATCTTCAGCAGCCCCCTCCAGGGTGACGTAGGCAATGCCTCGGGTTTCGTCTAAGTCAACCTGTTCGACCTGGCCCTGCTCAATTTTCTCTAAAAACTGCCCGTAAGACAGACCTTCCGACTCGGCCTCGGCCTGGGCCAGGGCGGGGGGCAGCGGCATCAAAGTTTGCAGCAAAAACCAGCCGATGGTCATGACGCCCGTAGCGGTTGCGCCAGCACGGGTGCGGCCTGCGGTCTGCTTACCAGGAAAACGAAGGGTCATAGACGGTTTTACTCAGCGAAACTTTACCCGACGCAAGTATCCCCAGATACCGGATGGGCTGTTCACTAGTCTAACCCTCTGGCCTTGAAATGACCGCCCTGCCTGAAAAAGTATCGGGGCGTGAATTTATTTCACGCCCCGATACTTTTGCTATTTAGAACGAGCCTGACGGGATTCGTAGGCGAAGCCTGGGCTATGCCCATAACTGCAACAGCCGACGGGACGGCGGAAGTTGCGGGTGCTTGTAACTAGAACGGGCCTGACGGGATTCGAACCCGCAACTTCCGCCGTGACAGGGCGGTGCTCTAACCAATTGAACTACAGGCCCATGGCTTAGGCAATCTCTATATTGGGGCTTGGGGGAGCTTTTGTCAAACGACTGGCGGGAATTTCTAAAATCTTCCTTGAACTGGGCTATTCAAAGAATTGGAGCACCGTCACCGTGGGGGTGGATAGGTGGTCATAGCGGCTAGCGGTGGCCTCGATCTGGCGCAGCTGGCCCAAAGCCAAACTACAGGGCATACCGTACTTGGCCTGCACGCGATCGCTGGCGATAGTCAGGGCGGTGCGCGATCGCTCCACAAAATCCGTCAGCGGGTAGCTGGTGGCAGGGGCAAAGTAGTCCTTCACCACGAGAGAGGGAGAATAGCAGGTTTCCTGATTGCCGTCGGGCCACTGGATTTGGAAGCGAATTTCAGGCATGAGGGGAGAGGGGTAAGGGAGGTGGGGTGGGGTGGGGTAGGGTGGGTTCAAAATTCAAAGTTCAAAATTTTGAATTCATCTACCCCATCACGGTCTGCGCCAGTCGGCGATGTTCCAGGTAGTAAGATCCCAGGGGGTGAGGTTGATGCCGGTGAGGCGGTTGCTGACGCCGGAGACATCGGCGCGGTGGACGATGGGCATGACGGCGGCATCTTCGATCAGCAAGTCATTCATTTGAATGAAGAGATCCTGCCGTTCTTCGGGGTCAAGGGTGGCGGCGGCCTGCTGCCAGAGGGTGTCGTACTCGGGGTTGCAGTAGCGAGCGTAGTTGCTGCCCGACCAGGTGTTGGCCTTTTGGGCGATTTCAGCGCAGGTGTAGGTCTGCATATAGGAGCTGGGGTCGGGGTTGGTGTTGCCGGTGGCAAACATTTGCAGGTCGGCGGAGAAGCGCTCTAGGGTTTCGCGGCTGGCGGGGTCGCCCGAAAAGTAGACGCTGGCGTCGATGCTTTTTAGCTCGACCCCGATGCCGATCTGCCCTAGGGATTGTTTGACAATCTCCTGGGTTTTCTGGCGCACGGGGTTGACCGAGGTTTGAAAGACGACCTGCATTTCTTGCCCATCTTTGTCGCGGGTGCCGTTGTTGTTGCTATCGACCCAGCCCGCAGCGTCGAGCAGGGCGGCGGCGGCTTCGGGGTCATAGTCGTAGCTGGTGTTGCCCGAGGCAAAGGGGTCGGGGGCGACGAGAAAGTTAGTGGTAGCCTGGCCAGTGGGGCCGTAGATCTGGGCGGCAATGGTGTCGCGATCGAGGGCCAGATTAATGGCCTGGCGCACCAGGCGATCGCTAAAGAAGGGGTGCGGAAACTCGGTGCTAGAGGTCTCGCCGTCGGCGGTGGCCTGGTTGGGGTCGGTGAAGTTGAAGATGACCCGCTCGACCAGGGAGCCAAAGTTGGCCACCACCTCGCCCTGGCCCGCCGCCTCCAGCTGTTCGAGAATGGCGGCCTCGACCTGGAGGTTGTTGGCGTAGTCTACATCGCCGGTTTGCAGCACCGCCCGCGCCGCCGAGGTGGCATCGCCGCCGCCCTTCAGCTCCACCCGGCTAAAGGCGAGCTGGTCGGCGTCGCGGTAGTTGGGGTTGGCCTCAAAGACAATCACATCGCCGGGGGTAAAGGTGGTGACGCGATAGGGGCCGGTGCCCACGGGCATGGTGTTGGCGGGGGCCTCGCGGCCATTGGGGCCGTTGTAGTCTTCAAACATGTGCTTGGGCAACACCATGCCCTCGGTGCCGGTAAACACCAAGTACCAGGCTGGGTTCGGCTCTTTGAAGGTGATCTGTACCGTGGTATCGTCGATCGCCTCTACCCGTTCCACCAGCTCGTAGGTGCCCGCATTGACTGTCGCCACCTCGGGGTTGACGATGAACTCGTAGGTAAACGCGACATCCTCGGCGGTGAAGGGGGTGCCGTCTGACCAGGTAAGGCCTTCCTTGAGCTTCCAGGTGACGGAGGTGCCGTCGTCGGCCACGCCGCCGTTGTCGAGGGTGGGCTCTTCGGCGGCTAAGAACAGCACCATGTTGCCGTCGGCATCAAAGCTAGCCAAAGGTTCGAGGGTAATGCGGCTGGCTTCAGAATCTTTGAACCCGCTGGAGAAGTGGGGATTGAGAATGGTGGGTGCCTGCCAGTAGAGCAGTCGCAGGGTGTCGTCAGCGGCGGCAGGGGCTGTATCGCTGTCAGTTTCAGTTTGAGAACTCTCCGGTGCCCGACACCCGCCAAACAGCAGCAAACATAGACCAGCGGCAGCGACGGCACGAACGTTCATGGGCAGCTCAGTAAAATCCTGGAAATTGGCGGTTGGGGGGCGGCGCGAAGCGCGGCTTGAGATCAGGGTTGACGGCGTTGCTGATTCCAGGTATGAATCGATCTCTGTAGGTATTGGAACCTCGTCCAATTTTTTGCAGAATCATACCGCTATTCAGCAACGCCGGGTTGACCGCAAGTGAGCCTCAGCGATCCCCAGGCATTAGCGTAGCGGGTCGGCAGATTGAGATGGTAAGCCAGGATACAGATCTGTTCTCAAAACTAGCACCCTATCCACCCCCTCCTGCATCGAGGGCGGCGCGCCCTGGAGCTGGCGATGCATGGCAGCAATGATGTCGTCGGGGACTGGTTGCGATCGCCCCCGGTTGCGCTCCAGCGCCAGGCTCAAAGGCAGATCAAACCAAACCAGGGTAATGGGGGCAAAGCCAGATTGGCGGGCAGCGGCGATCGCCTCACGCCGATGCCGCCGCCGCGCATTGGTAGCGTCGTAGATCACACCCTCTAGCTCGCCTTGGTGAATGGCGGCGATCGCCTGCCGCCACCGGATAACTACCTGCTGCCAGATCCGCAGCCAGTCGCCCTGAATGGCTGCATCGCCGTAGAGCTGGGCACGAAGGTCATCGGTAGAGACGATGCGATAGCGGGAATTGGCCAACACAAAATCCCTGGCCCAGGTTGATTTACCGCTGCCGGGAATACCCACCAGCATCAACAGGGGCACAGGGATCGCATCTTGCGTCACCGGATAACCGGCCTAGATAATCATTCCGTCGGGAATCACCGCGTTCTTCAGCACCACAACAATGCCGCTGCGAATGTAGAAGCCCAGGTCTTCGCGCTCGGCCTCCTGCACATTGTCTTTGTTGACGATCTGCACGTTGCGACCAATGCGGGCATTCTTGTCGATAATGGTGCGGCGAATCACCGAGCCTTCGCCAATGCCCAGGGGAATTTTGCCCTGGGTGAGGTGCTGGCTGCTCTCTGACAGCGGCTCGTAAAAGTCGGCCCCCATCAGCAGCGAGTCTTCAATCACACAGTCGGCGTTGATGCGCTGGCGCAGACCCACCACCGAGTGATGAATGCGACAGTTTTTGAGAATGCAGCCCTCAGTGATGCTCGACTGGGTAATGTGGCAGTCTTGCAGCTTGTTGGGCGGCAGGTAGCGGGCGCGGGTGTAGATGGGCGCGTCTTCGTGGTAGAAGCTGAAATCGGGATAGGGCTGCTGGGTCAGCGCCAGATTTGCCTCGTAGAAAGACTCAATGGTACCGATGTCTTCCCAGTAGCCGTCGAACAGGTAGGCCTGCACGTTGTAGTCCCCCGCCGAGGCCGGGATGATCTCTTTGCCGAAATCGGTTTGGTCGAGGTTCTTGCGCAGCAGATCGATCAGCACCTGCTTTTTGAAGACGTAGATGCCCATCGACGCAATGAAGGGCTTCTCGTCGGCCTGCTCGGGGCTCAGGCCTAGGGAGGTGGTATCGACCTTCATCTGCTCTAGGGCGTCGCCCTTGGGCTTTTCGCTAAAGTCGACTACGCGACCGCTGCCATCGACCTTCATCAGACCAAAATCGGAGGCTTGCTTGTAGCCAATGGGCACCACGGACAGCGTGATGTCGGCATTGGTGGCCCGGTGACGCTGCACAAAAAGGCTGTAGTCCATGCGGTAGAGGTGATCCCCGGAGAGGATGATGAAGTCCTCTACATTCCAGGAGTCAAACAGCCACAGGTATTTGCGCACGGCGTCGGCAGTGCCCTGAAACCAGCTGGGGCTCTCGGGGGTTTGCTGGGCCGCCAGCACTTCTACAAAACCTTCGGTAAACTGCGAGAACTGGTAGGCACGGCCAATGTGCCGGTTCAACGAGGCGGAGTTGAACTGGGTCAGCACGTAGATTTTGTGGATTTCAGAGTTAATGCAGTTACTTACGGGAATATCAATTAAGCGATATTTACCGGCCAAAGAAACCGCTGGCTTAGCCCGAAACTTAGTTAATGGATAAAGGCGAGTGCCGGCACCGCCCCCTAGAATGATGGCCAGAACTGATTTCACAAGATTCCCTCGATAAGCCCCATATGGCTCGGTTCACGCCGTCTGTTTCACTTTTCCAGTGTGAGCCTGAGGGTACCGCTTGACAAGGGGGATCTGGAAAGATTGTGACGGAATGTGACCTGGGACACGATAGCGATTTTTGATGATCCCCATAGGGTGAGCTGAGTTCTGAGCTATGGGATATCGGGATCGGGATAGTAGGGTTAGACCGTTGGCCGGTTCACAGGTTCAGACGCTCCAGCGATCTAACTTTCCACCCTCCGTCAGGATCCAAACCTATAGCCCGATCACCGACAGCGTGACGGCGCTGGTGTTGTTTTCAGGAAAGGTGTCGATAAAAAAGGCGCAGAGCTGAGCCGGTTCATCGACCTCTAGGGAAAGGGTGTCGGCGTAGCCGTTGAGGGTTGACCAGGTGCCATTGACCCAGACGCCGGTTTTGAGGTTAGAGACTTTGCCGCCGTAGATCCACAGCAGTACCCAGGGCTCGCCAGCGTTAGGGGCATTGCCGTAGTTAAAGCTGCCTGCTCGAAGACGAAGGATGTAGGAGCCGGGATCGAGGCTGTAGGTGGCCGCGACCTGGTCTTGCAGGTGTTGCATTTGGCTACCGTCGAGCAGAACGGCGTTGTGGCGGCTGTGTACGGCCACGGTTTCGATCGCACAGCTTCTAGCCCCAGGAAGACTAACGGAGCTGGGGGGCACCACTGACTCAACCACCGGAAAAGCATCCATCGGCGGCACCGCCCCAGCCTCGTGGGGTTCAGGTGCCTCGATGATGGTGGGGGTGACATCGACGGTGGCGTCTCGACTGAGGAATCCGACCCCGACTGCCGCTGCTCCCCCCGCCACAGCTGATCCAGGAATGCCCACCCCGACTTCTTCACCCGGGGGGCAGGCGGGCACCCGCACTGGGTCAGACTGGGCCAAGGACAGCCAGTGGTTTTCGCCGGTCACGTAGCCTAGCTCCACCTGGTAGTCGCGATCGCCCAGCGGAATGGGCAGGTGCAGGTCTGGCTGGTCGCCGCTGACCGGGTACTGCTCAATCCGGGCGGGGGGATGGCGATCGGTGTCGCAATCGCTGACGTCATACAGACGCAGCATTAGGTCGCGTCCGCCGCGATCGCGGGCTTCTGCCTGGGCCCGGTGGGACACTTCCCAATAGGCATAGGCGCGGCGGCAGTTGCGCGGGGTAAGAATGATGCGGCTTGGGGCATCGGCCCCAGCCCCTAGCGGTGCCGTACCTACCGGTGCTGCCCTAGGTGCCGCAGCGGGCATGCCCTTGCCCTTGAGCAACCACCACAGCAGCCCGCCCAACAGGGGAATGCCCAGCAGCCACCAGGGAAACCGCCCTGCCGGAACCGTCTCGGTGGTGCCAGCGGGGGGCACTACCGCAGGGTCTTGGTCGGGGGTAGCGGTGGGAGTTGGCGTGACGGTGGGGGCTGGAGTAGCCGTCGCAGCGGGAGATGGTGTCGCTGTTGGCGCTGGGATAGGAGTTGCGGCGGCATCCTCACTGGCCTGATCGGGCAGGTTCATTAAAAAACCTAAGAAGGCCAGTGCCGCCGGGGTCGGCTCCTCGGCGTTGTAGACGTAGGCCCGAGGCTGGGAGTAGGGGTAGCGCGGATCGTCGGGCAGGGTCTCGTGCATAGCCAAAATTCGCACATCGCTGCGGCCCAGCACCTGGGAGGCCACCGTGTAGCCAATGCCGTCAGCGCCCAGGGCCTCGACTACGGCCTCGGTGTCATCGTCATCGACAGGGTCGGCGGTGGAGCCGGTACCAAAAGACGATCCTTCAAAGGCGGCGTACCGGCTCAGGGCGATGCGGGTGTCGCTGAAGTCGGGGCGATCGACCACGCGAATCCGAGCAGAGGCACCCCCCACCTCTGACCAGTTCCTAATTTCGCCGCGAAACATGCGGGCAAACTGGTCGAAGCTGAGGCTGCCGTCAAAGGAGTTTTGGGGGCCGACAATCACGGCAATTTTTTCGCGCTCGATGGGCACTTCTACCAGGCCCTGACTGCGTTCGGCGGCGGTTAAAGGCCGCCCGGCAGCCACAATATCTAGCTCGCCATTGAGCAGCGCCCGCAGCGCCTGATCGGTGCGGCTGACCCCCAAATCCACCGAGGCATTGGGGAAACGTTCGAGGAAGCGATCGCGCAAATCCTCATTAGCCAGCGCCATGCTGCTAGAGCCATCGAGACGCAGCACCGCACCCGCCGGTAGCTCTGTGGGGATTGAGACTGGGTCGGGCAGGGTGCCGGGGGCTTGGGCCAGGAGGCGATCGGCAGCGATCGGGTAAACCGCTGCCGTGGCCAGCAGCAGCGCCCCCGCCCGAGCCAGAGAAAGCGCCCAAGAAAGCGCCGAAAAAGGCGATTGAGTTGCCATGGTAGTATCCCTAACCGCTCCGCTAAATTCGCACAATCGAGAGGGTCAGTTCTTCGTCGTTGTCTTCTAGATAGGTATCAAAGAAAAAGGCGCAGAGGGTGGCAGACTCTACCACCTCCATCACCAGGGCATCGTCGTAGCCGTTGAGCGAAACCCAGGTGGCATTCACCGCCACATTGGTCTTTTGGTTGATCACCCGACCGCCGTAGATCCACAGCAGCACCACCGGCTCATTGCGCAGGGCATCGGCCCCGTAGCCAAAGGAGCCCGCGCGAATTTTGACAATATTAGTACCCGGCTCTAGCCGCACCGAGACCCCTGTGCGCTGCAAAGCCTCCATCTGCTCAGGGCCAAACTGAAAGCAGTTGTGCTTGCCGTGAACCGTCAGATCCGTGACTGTGCACCCGTCCATACCAGGGTCTCCATCCAAAAACGAGCTTGCTACTAGAGACTGTAGGCGATCGCCCCAGGCCCAAACAAAGATCCCACAAATTTTAAGGAATGCCTGGCTCCGGACCCTGAATCATACCCTTGCCACTACAGTACAGATGCATTAGTATTGGTTCATGCGTACTTATGGGTACAACCGTTCCCAACCCTGCTGCAACGGTAGCCCAGCGCACCGCTGACCTGATATCCCCCACGAGAGTTTCCTATGACCACGACTACCGCTCCCCGCAGCCGCTCCGCCGCTGGTGCGACCCGGTCTTCGGCCAAGGCTCGCGGCACCCAGGCGGCCAGCGCCACCACCCCGGTGCTTGCCCTCGATGCCGGCAACTACGACCTCAAATTCTTTACCGGCAGCGGCCACCCCAAGGCCATTCGCTCGGTGCGCTATCAGCTGCCCCAGGGGCGCGACGCCGTCAGTTTTTCAGAGGCTTCCCCGCTGATCGAGCTGCCCGATGGTCGCCGCTACCACTTTGGTGCCCAGGCCTACAAATATCGCCGCCAGCAACAAACCGTAATTGAAAACAAAGTGGAACTGGCCAAGCTGCACCTCTACGCCTGCCTAGAGCCCTTGGCTGGCGATGTGGCCGACTACAATCTCAATCTCCACGTTTCTACCCCCGATCCGGCCCGCAACGGCGAAGACATCCAGGCGCAGCTACTCGGTGTCCATGAGTTTGTCCGCAACGACGTTGAGTTTCGCGTCAATGTGGCATCGGTGGAGGTGGGACGCGAAGGCATGGGGGCCTACCACTACGCCAAGGCCCAGGGCATTATCCCCGGCCAGGGCTAC
This sequence comes from Leptolyngbya sp. CCNP1308, assembly GCF_034932455.1. Taxonomy (NCBI): domain Bacteria; kingdom Bacillati; phylum Cyanobacteriota; class Cyanophyceae; order Leptolyngbyales; family Leptolyngbyaceae; genus Leptolyngbya; species Leptolyngbya sp. CCNP1308. Next base: position 158,924 of record NZ_JAYGIH010000105.1, read on the forward strand.
ACCATTGTGGTCGATATTGGCGGCGGCACCTGGCTCACCCGTCTGGTAGATGCCGATGGCGAAGTCATCGATGAAAACATCATGGATCGCGGCGGCACCTACGAACTGGCCACCGCCATCAGCTTTGACCACCGCCTCACCGATCTCCTCGGCAGCAGCGCCGATCCCTGCATCGTCATGGATGGCTTTCGCATTGACCACGTCTACGCTGACACGGGCTTAGATTGGGCCGACTGGCTCGATGAGTATTTAGACCCGTGGTTTAAGGGCATCTTCCAAACTGTGAAAGCTCAGTACACCCCCTATATGCCCCGAGTGACGCGCTTTTTGGTGACCGGTGGTGGCTCCCACCTGATCGCCGATCGCCTGCAAGGGCACGATCTGTTCGCCGTCATGGGCGACCCTCAGTTTGCCAACGTTCGCGGCTTGTTTTTGATGACCGGGGATACCCAACTATGCATGACCACCAAGTAACTCAACACGTCCCTACCTCGGGTCGCCCAGCCCGACACGACAACAAAGTGCGTCTGAGTCAAGACGTGCTGGAAAAAGCCGATCGCATCGCCGCTGAGTGGGGCCTTAAGAACGCCCGCGCCGCCGTAGAAGCCGTATTTCGCCGCTATTGCGACGACTATCTCTACGGTCGCCCTCCCGAAGGGGTAGATAGTTTTGCGGCGCGGGAAGAGAGCTTTCCGCTCTATGGGGAGGCAAAGTCTGCTCAGGCTAAGCGATCGGCTCCTATCTCACCTAAGTGCGAAGCGCTCGATGCCCTGGATCAACTCCTGGCACTTTGATGGCTCAGTAATTCCAGTAGTTTCTCCATTGGTGGCTTCGACGCCGCTCAGCCACCGATGGAGAATACTGGGGTTTGCGATCGCCGCTGCCGAAGGGACGCAGGTACTGTGGCACAATGAAAGACAGTCTTAAATTTTGCCGTCATCTTTGAAACGCCTGTGAATTCTACTGTTGCGACCCCCTCGGCCACCTTTGCCCCCGCCCGCCGCGCGGTATTTCCCTTCACCGCCGTGATTGGCCAAGACGACATGAAGCTGGCCCTGCTGCTCAACGTCATCGACCCCAAAATTGGCGGGGTGATGATCATGGGCGATCGCGGCACCGGCAAATCCACCACCATTCGCGCCCTGGCCGACCTGCTGCCCGAAATCGAGGTCGTAGCCGATGACCCCTTCAGCCGTTCGCCTCAAGATCGCGACGTGTGGGCCGAGCGCGGCACCGATGACCTACCCGTGGCGCACAAGAAAGTGCCCATGGTGGATCTGCCCTTGGGCGCTACCGAAGACCGAGTTTGCGGCACCATCGACATCGAGAAAGCCCTGTCTGAGGGCGTCAAAGCCTTTGAGCCGGGCCTGCTGGCCAAGGCCAATCGCGGCATTCTCTATGTGGACGAGGTCAACCTGCTCGACGACCACCTCGTTGACGTGCTGCTCGACTCCGCCGCCTCCGGCTGGAACACCGTAGAGCGCGAGGGCATCTCCATTCGCCACCCGGCTCAATTTGTGCTGGTGGGCTCCGGCAACCCCGAGGAAGGCGAACTGCGGCCCCAGCTGCTCGATCGCTTCGGTATGCATGCCGAAATTCGCACCGTGCGCGACCCCGAGCTGCGAGTGCAAATTGTGGAGCAGCGCTCTGAGTTTGACGCCGACCCCGCCGCCTACCTGACCAAGCACCAGGCCGAGCAAGAGGCGCTTCAGGTCAAGCTAGTTGAGGCCCAGCAGCGGCTGGCCTCGGTCAACCTCGACCACGAAGATCGGGTGCGGATCTCTGAGGTGTGCTCAGAGCTAGATGTGGACGGGCTGCGGGGCGATATTGTCACCAACCGGGCCGCCAAGGCGATCGCCGCCTACGAGGGCCGCACCGAAGTCACCCTCGACGACATCAAGCGGGTGATTGTGCTCTGCCTGCGCCACCGTCTGCGCAAAGACCCCCTAGAGAGCATCGACTCGGGATACAAGGTCGAGAAGGTGTTCTGCAAGGTGTTTGGCCTAGCCGATCCCGACGAAGCGGCGGTCAACGGTCGCCAGCCGGTGGGGGCACGGTAAGCACCCCTGTGGGTCAGCGCATTCTCGGGCTTGACCCAGGGTTAGCCATTCTGGGGTTTGGGGTAATCGACGGCGACGACCCTAATTTACTGCCAGCCACCCGAGGCCATGCCGAGGCCACTGTGGTCGATTTTGGCGTGATTGAAACCCCAGCTAAGACTCCGGTGGGCGATCGCCTCTGCACCATCTATACCGATCTGCACAGCCTGCTAGAGCTGTACAAGCCCGATTTGGTGGCGATCGAGAAATTCTTTTTTTACCGCATGGGCAACACCATTTTGGTGGCCCAGGCGCGGGGCGTGGTAATGCTGGTGCTGGCTCAGCACAGCCTGCCCTTTGTGGAATTCACCCCGGCGCAGGTGAAGCAGGCGCTGACGGGCTACGGCAATGCTGATAAGTCTGAGGTGCAGCAGGCGGTGGCCCGAGAGCTGGGTTTAGAGCGCATTCCCCGCCCGGACGATGCGGCAGATGGGCTGGCACTGGCGCTGGCGGCCTGGTACCAGCGGTAATGACACTTGCATTTCTATCGAATAGAATTAGAGATGAACCATTCAGTCCACTACACAGTTTTTATTGTTAGCTAGGCGAATCAAAGATCTGTCTAAAAACTGACAATCATGCCTCTCGACGGGATTAAATTCAAGCTCTACATACTTACGACTTTTCTAAGTATTTTGGCTTCTATTTTAGGCATTTCAGCAGCCTTATTCGCAAGCTGTGCAAACGTCAACACATTAACGTTCAGCGACTCGGAAGCGGCGTATTACGAGGCGATGTTGCGGAGAGAAGGAAGGCTTAAGCAACTAGAAGGCGATCGCTCATTATGCTCTATTTTACCTACCTACATGAGAAAAATTAAGTGACCTGAGCTTGGTAGTTTTTTGTCCTGACAAATACATGAATTTCTTCAGAAAAAATAGTGCTGCGGATAGCGATAAAGCTGCTAATGGTGAGATTAGCGATGACATCTATAAAAATATTTGTGAGTTGTCGGAGATAGGTGATAGTCATTCGGAGAAAAAAGAATACTCAAAAGCCATTAAGCAGTATCACAAAGCATTTGACTTAATCCCCGAACCCTTTGAGGACTATAAAGCCTCCACTTGGCTGCTAACGGCAACCGGAGATACGTATTTCCTTGCGCAAGACTACACAAATACTCTACATGCTTTAGAAGAGGCGATGTATTGCCCAGAAGCAGTTGGCAATCCATTTATACACTTAAGATTGGGACAGGCATTATTTGAACTGAGCAATTTTGACAAAGCGAAGGATGAACTGGCAAGAGCATATTTGGGTGGTGGCCAAGAAATCTTCGAAGGCGAAAATCCCAAATACTATGAATACCTCAAAACCTTTATGCGCAATATTGAGTGACGGAACATAAATGGATATACATTCAAGCTACTGACTATAATAGACTCCTTGCTAGCAGATAAGTATTGCGATCGCTGTCTTCTCGGCATGATTGAGTAAAAGCAGTGAATTTTCTTTCGGCTTCAACCATATTTTTATTAGCGATCGTTATGTCAGGATGTAGCGATCCAATGATACTGATGAACGATTCCGAAAGAGCCATGTGGGAATCGATGAGGGTCATATCACATGAAGAAGCTAGCTTATTGCGAGTCAAACACTTGAGTCGTGATCTCGAATACTGTTCGAGTAATGGTGACAGCTATTCTTTGTCGCCTGAAGACATTGAGATTTTGTCGAACCGGCCAAATGAAGAATTCAGTGACAAGTTATTTCAATTAATTCCTTCCTGCAAGACAATCACAGGTTATCTAATTGAAGAAATTGACTCAGCTCGCAAAGCTGGGAATTCTCGCAAGAAAATACGTCAGGCTTTGGCAGAAGGGCAATTTTTACCATAGGGCAACACCATCTTGATAAACCCAGACGCGGGGGGTTGGCTCTGCTGGTGTTGGCCCAGCAGAGCCAACCCTTTGTGGAGTTCACCCCGGCCCAAGCGAAGCAGGCGGTGGCCCGAGAGCTAGGTCTAGAGCGCATTCCTCGCCCTGACGATGCGGCGGATGGACTGGCGCTGGCGCTAGCGGCCTGGTATCAGCGGTAACGTCACTTGCACGTCTATAAAAACAGAATTAGAGATTAACAATTTTGCTGGGGTGATAGATGCCAATGCGTCTTGCTCCTAGCAGTAGTGCCACCGTCGTGCAGTGCAGAGCCAACCAGCTGCGCCTCTCGCCTAGCCCGACGCATCCGTAGCGTTATGCCCTGCGTACCAAGAGGGTGGATAGCGCGCTCTGCTAAACCATAGACGAGAAAACTGCCACAGTGACCCGTCTTTCCCGACAGGGGTTTGACAGGATGGTATCTAGAGCCCTGGGGAACCAAAACCCTGGGGGTCTGAGGGCGCTGGCGTTCGCGAAGCGTTTCTTTCAGAGAAAGCCTCTCTGGAAGAGACTCGCCCGAAATTCGGCCAATTTTTCGCGGTGGTGCTCTACTTTTTAGGTTTTGTGCCAATGTAGGTAGCTGGCACAGCACTCTAACGAACATACAGGGTCGGTAGAATGAGGAGACAACTGGCGCGGTTTGAGCACTGGCGACGCGCATGGTCACTGGCACACCACTGGATCAATAACGCGGCTATGCTCGATTTTTTTAAATATCGAGTGGGGCAGTCAGCGTGGACCAAGCTGATTGGCCGCACCCTCATGAAGTGGCAGCAGGACGACTGCCTCGAGATGGGTGCCGCCCTCGCCTACTACGCCTTGTTCTCAATGTTTCCGATGATTTTGGTGTCGTTGAGTATAGTGGGCTTTTTGATTGGCCCCAGCACCGACGCCTACAACGCCGTGCTCCACTTCGCCCAAGAAACCCTGCCCCCCGACGCCTTTCCCCTGGTGCAGGCTACTCTGATCGAATTTCACAACGGCAGCACCAGTGCCAGCATCGTCGGTTTTGGCATTTTGCTGTTTACCTCCAGCGGTTTTTTTGGGGCGCTCAGTCGCTCCTTTGACAAAATTTGGCATACCAGGCCCAGCCACCACCGCTTCGGCGGCGTGGGGGAAGTGGCGTTTATCTTTTTGTGGCGGCGGTTTCTGGCGTTTTTGCTGGTGATTGGGGCTACCAGCCTGATTTTTGTGTCGCTGCTCTCCAACATTGCCATCGACACCATTACCAAAATTTTGGAAGGGGTCAACCAGTGGGTGACGGTGCTGGCAATCGACCAGGTGCAGCTGCTGTCGTGGCTGCGGCTGGGCGTCTCGTTTGTGACGCTGACGCTGGTGGTAATGGTGCTCTACAAAACCCTGCCCAGCACCCGCGTCGCCTGGCGAGACGTGTGGCTAGGGTCGCTGCTCACCGCCATTCTGTGGCTGATTTTGCAGCAGTTAATCAGCAACAGCGTCATTAGCCTGGGCAGCCAGTTTCGCTCCTACGGGGTGGTGGGCGGGGTGATGGTGCTAATGCTGTGGATCTATCTCACCAGCCAGATTTTCTTTTTGGGGGGCGAGTTTACCTATGTCTATGCCCACCAGTTTGGCAGCCGCAGGGGGCAGAAAAAGCTGACGGCCAAGATAGGGAGCCAGTGAAAGGGCGGGCCAGTAAGTGGTTTAATTTATAGAGCAGTTTACGGAATAGGCCAATGGCTACAGCGCAGCGCGGAGTCACGATCTGGTTTACGGGGTTGAGCGGGTCGGGTAAATCGACCATTGCTCGCGCCCTGGAGGCCGAACTGCGCCAGCGGGGGTGCCAGCTCGAGGTGCTCGACGGTGACGTTGTGCGCACCAACCTCACCAAAGGCCTAGGCTTTAGCAAGGAAGACCGGGACGAAAACATTCGCCGCATTGGCTTTGTGTCGCACCTGCTGACCCGCAACGGTGTGGTGGTGCTGGTGTCGGCGATCTCGCCCTACCGCGAGGCGCGGGATACGGTGCGCGATCGCATCGGCGATTTCGTCGAAGTCTTTGTCGATGCCCCCCTCAGCGTCTGCGAAGACCGCGACGTGAAGGGTCTCTACAAAAAAGCCCGCGCTGGCGAAATTAAGCAGTTCACCGGCATTGACGACCCCTACGAAGCCCCCCTCAACCCCGAAGTACACTGCCACACCGACCAGCAAAGCGTTGAGGAAAGCGTCGCCCAGGTGATCGACAAGCTCGAAGCCATGGGCTACCTGGCGGCAGCAGCGGTAGCCTAGATTTTGCTAAATCTATAGCTGTAGCCAGTCTGGTTAAGTCATTTCTCTTCATAAACGTTCCAAAGTTCCAACGTTTTCTGAATGTCCTAACCCAGTGACTATAGCTATAGAAAGCAGGGTTTTGTCGGGGCGAATAACCATTCGCTCCAGCAAACTGGGCAATTAAGGCGATTTTCGGAAAACCTTCTCCCCAATGGTGGGCTGTGCCCCTCTACGGTGGCTACAATCGCCCAACAAAGCGGCGATCTTCTTTTCTAGAAATCTCCTGAGCGGAATTTAGTATGACTTGGCAAGGCCTCAAATTTCTTCTGCCTCAGAAACCGCTTCCTTTGAATCAATGCGGTTGACAGCCCAAAAAATCCCGGCACTGCCTGGGGCTCTGAGCTTGCAGGCTGGGCACTCGCAGGTCGCGCCCCCCTCAACCAGGGTGAGATATTTAATTTCGGCATGGATAGAGAATTCGCTAACTGGCAGCCCCAGCATCTTTTTGATGTGGGATTCTAAGGGTCGACAGGCTCGTCGCGCATAGCCCTGTCCGGCTCGTTCAGAGTAAATAACGTAATCCGAAAGCCAGGTGTCATTCATGGGGAACTCTATCAGGCAACGTTGCATCTACCTTGAGGCATAGATTCAGACTACGCCCTAAGGTAGATGTAAATCAATGGTGCCCTAAACCAAAGTGGCGTGCTCACCCCGTTGGTCGGCTCGACCGTCTACCAATGTTTCCCTGCTGTCCGCAACCGTGGAGCAGCTCGACCTCTAGCGTTACCCTAAGACTCGACTGCGCCGCAGCTTGTTAAGTAAGCGCCCAGGCGGTTCTCGGCGGGCGTAGCTGACCAAATAGTCATGCACCAGCTGATAGAGATCGATGGGGATATCGGGCAGCAAGAACACCAGGCCCGAGCCCACTAAAATGTCGAGCACCAGATCAAGCTGGTCGGCTTGATAGGCAGCACCGCGCAGGCTGAGTTCTTCTTCGAGGTCTTCGCGGCTTTTTTGGGGGCGATAGGGGCGGCTGTCGCGATCGATATCGGTGAGCAGGTAAAGCACCAGGCGAGCCAAATCGGCATTTTCAGCGCCGCAGTCGTCCACCACGGTGCCCAAAAAGTTTTGCACCAGCGTCTCTTTGGGGTGGTCGCCCAGGTCGAGGTATTCCTCTAGGGTGTTGATCTCCTGACGCTGGAGCTGGGCACCCACTACCTGCAGCTCAATGGGGCGCACCTCGCCAATGGGGGTAGACAGGTCGGCCACCAGCTGGTCGATCAGGGCGGTTTCGAGATAAAAATGGGCGTCGTCGGTGAGGCGGCGAATCAAAAACTTGGCATCGGTGGCCTTGAAGTTGCCTAGGTAATAACGGTAGTCGCGGCTGAGAATGTCGTTGTTGAGAATATCGAGGTCAAAGCCGCGCTCAATTTCGAGCAGGTGGTGGAGGTAGTCTTCCCGCAGGGCCAGCACCACCTTGAGGTAGGGGGTGTTGAGGCAGTCGAGCAAGAAGGCGTAGAAATCGCGGCGCTGGGTGAGCTCTACCGCATCAACAAAAAATTCTTCGAACTGGTCAAAAATCAGCACAATTTGCCGATAGCGCTGCTCGGTGAGGCGTTGGAGGCGATCGCTGAGATCGGTCGGGTCGATGGGGGCAGCGGGCGGAATGCCATCGCCGTCGGCCTCGTTCTGCTGCTGCAGGGCGCGGGCCAGGGCCTGGTTGACCTCGTCGGGCCAGTCGCGGTAGCCCTTGACCAGCACGGGCAGGGTCGATCGCCCCTCGGGGAACGACTTAGCCAAGGCCGGCACCAGCCCGGCGTAGAGAATCGAGCTTTTGCCCACCCCCGACGGCCCGTGGATAATCACCAGCGGGTAGCGGGGTTGCTCAAGGCGATCGGTAAGAGCCTCGACATCGGCCTGGCGGCCCGAAGCCTGAATCTCGGTGGCCAGCAGCGCCTGGATCGAGCCCGCGCCCTTCAGCGGCAGCTCTTGAGGCTGAATTTCACCTGCCCCAATAAAGGCCCGCAGCTTAAAGCGGGTGTCAACCTGGCGCTGCTTGAGCTTGACCCCAAAGGCGGCGCGGTATTTTTTTTGCTGGTAGTACTGCTGTTGCAGGGTTTGCAGAATGCTGCGGTAAAGGGGCAGGTCGGCTTTGGGGTCGGTGTAGGTGTAGGCTGCTTCGAGCAGGGTGGTGGCCGCCTCGGGTTGGCCCTGGGCAATATACACCCGCCCCAGCAGGTAGAGGTACCAGCCCCGCTGATACTGGTTGGCCACCGCCAGGGCGTTTTGCTCTGTCCTGGATTCAGTTTCGCTAGGGGAACCGGCGGTGACGGCCCCCGCGATCGCCAGAATATCCAGCGCCCGCTCGGCGTTGGTTTTGGCGGTGGCAGCATCGCCTTGGGCCAGGGCCACCTCTGCCAGATAGCCGTGGTTGCGGGCCAGGCGAATGGGGTCTTGGCGGTGCAGGGTCAGCCCCTCCTGGGCGGTGCGGGCCAGGGCGGGCCAGGCCCCGAGCTTTTGCTGCACCTCCGCCAGGGCGTGGATAAATTTGCCGACCAGGTCAGGCTGCTCCAGATCGCGAAAGATGCGCAGGCAGGCGGTGAAGTAGCTCTCGGCCTTGTGGAGCAGGCGATCGTACACCACCCGCTGCAGGGTCGCCTGGCTGCGGGTGGTCGCCCCGAGGTAGAAGAGGAGGACGGCCTGTTTTTGGCGGGGGGTGGGAGGTGGGGGGGTGAAGGGGGGTGGGGGCAGAGAGGACTCAGACTGCTGCGGGGAATTTTCGATTTTCGATTTTCGATTTTCGATTTTTGATGGGCGGGGGGATTTTTGCCAGTAGGCGAGGCTTTGCTCGAAGTGGTAGCGGGCGACATCGAGGTCGCTGCGGCTAAAGGCGTCGCGGCCCTTGAGAAAGTCGAGGCTGGCCCTGAGTTCGCTGTCGAGGGTGGCGTGGGTTTGGGCAATGTCGGTCAGGGCAAACTCCAGCTCGGTGCGCAGGGTCGAACCGGGTTGGTAGTCGGGGGCTTCGGTGGAGTGGGGGCTGCTGTCGCCCAGCGAGAGCATGGTGGCAAACAGGTCGTTGGCGTTGGCGTGGAGCGAGTCGATCAGCTCGCCGGGGGGGTATTCAAAAGCAATGGGGGCAGCGGCAAAGCTTTTGAAGTCGGGGGCGTGGCGGTTGAGCATGGCCAGGGTGCGATCGCTCACCCACAGCACCACCGGAAACGGCAGGATCTTGGGAAAGGCATTGCGCCCCAGGTTGGCGGCTTTAAACACCGCCGTGGGGTTTTGCACCTGCTCTAGGCCGGTCACCATCAGGGCGGGGAGCAGCGGCGCGGCGGCGGGGGTGAGGGCCTGGAGTAGGGTGGTGACGTGGGCGGGCAGCGATCGCTCTACCAAAGGCGTCTGAGTCTGCAAATGGTCAACCATCAACCGCTGCAAACGCGAGTAGTTGCACCGGGCCAGCACCAGCGAAAAGCGGTTGGGTCTGAGGGTAATCGCCCGCTTCAGCTCGGCCAGGGCGGCCTGGTTGTGGGCCACCATATCGCTGGCTCCCAAGCGCTGCAGACCGCTCATGGCTGGGGCTGCTGGGCGCGCCAGCTGCGGTAGCGATCGGTCTCGGCCAGCAGGGGGTTGAGGCCAAACCAGCGGCCCTGGGCATCGCGGTATTCGTACAAAAACAGGCTGCGCACCAGAATGTTGTAGTCTTCATCCCCCTGCACATCCCGGCGGGAGACGGCCTGGAGCAGCAGATCCCACTCGTGGTCGCTGACTAGGCCCATCAGGCTGTCGCGCTCGTTGCGAATCACCGCCTCTAGGGTGTCGCGCAAGAAGGGCGGGTCTTGCTTGCGCAGGCAGCCATCCAGCAGGCGAATCAGGTTGCGCATGTGGCCGCCGCTCATCTGGCAGAGGCGATCGAGGGTGGCCAGTTCGTCAAATACGTGGCCCACCGCGTCGATGCGCTGGTTTACATTCAGCTCTGGAAAGGCGCGAATCAGCACCATCTGCCGCAGCAGCGCCATGCCTGCCTCGTCGGAGCTGCCTCTGCGATCGCGCACCGGCACCATAGGCAGCACCATGGGGTTGGTGCCAAACCGGTTCGACAGCCGCACCAGATCGTTCGAAAACATCAGCTCCAGAGGAATGGTGTAAACCATGTGGCAGTCGAGCTGCCTAAGCTGCTCCCCCCGATCGACAAAAATGTACTCCGACTGGAGCCGCCCCTGGGAGCGGGGGGCGCTGTCGATGCGATCGAGGTTGTCCATAATCACCACCAGGCGGTTTTTGCCCTGGGCCTGGAGGCGATCGTTGGCGGGGGTGAGCAGCTCGTCGTTAATGGCGGTGATAATGCTGCGGGTGCGCGGCTCCAGGTACTGCCGGAGCTGGCTGCGCATGTCGGGGCTCTGCTTGGCCGAGGCGGTGATGCTGGCAATGCCCGCCGAAAAGCTCACGTCGGAGATTTCCATCGGGGTGCGCAGAGTGTCGGCCAGGTTTTGAAACAGGCCTTGCAGGTAGGTGGGCTTAGTCGCAATGCCCAATTTGTCCAGATGCTCGCTGATGTTGTGGGCAATGCTGAGCAGAATATCGGAGATCTCCACATCGGCCATCTCCAGGTCGCGGTCTGACTCAAAGTAGACCACTTCGAAGCTGCGCCGCATTAAGGCGTCTTGCAAGCGAAACAGCTCGGTTGATTTGCCGCAGCCAATGTGGCCAGTGAACAGCTGAGTGGTGGGTCGGTTGCGGGCCAGGCGGGCGATTTTGCGCTCTAGCTCTTGCACAATGTCGCCGCCGCGCACCGCCGAAAAGTCGATATAGTAGCGCTTGCCCCGCAGCGGCTGGGTGGGGTCGCAGGCATCGTAAAACTGCTGTAGATCCAGCATGGGTAATGGCTGTAGGGTTGCCCCCAGGGTAGCGCAAGGGCTGTGGGGCGGAGCTAAAGCTTTAGCGCCAGTTAGGGATAAACCTGGGGATAGTCGGCGGGATCGACAAAGTTCTCCTCGGGTGAGTCGCTGCACTCTTGATAGCGGAAGGTTTCTAGCGCTAGCTCGCCCCCCGACCAGCGGTAGTCGGCCAGTGAGCCACAGTCGCCGATGCCCCGCGCCTTGCTGAACACCGTCAGCAGACCTTGCTCGGGGTCAAAGGTGGCCAGGCCGCCCACGGTGCCCTCGCTGGTGCGCACAAATTGCCCGGTTTCGTCGGGATAAAACACGTCGAGCGACAGCGGCTGCCACGAGCCATCGGGTTGGTAGGCGACGTAGGCGTAGACCGCCTGGTAGGCGGCGTTGGCGCAGACCAGCTCTACCAGGGCGCGATCGCCTACCCGATAGACCCGAGAGTCTGCCTGGGCGACCTCAGGCTGGTAAAACCCATCGCACAGATCAAGGCTTTCGGCCTGGTCGTAAACGGTTTGGAGAATGGCCTCATCCGGAGGTAATGCGACCCCGCTCTCGGGGTTTGAGCCTGACTCCGCCGAGGGGGAAGCGGCTTCGGGGTTGGGGGTTGAAGGCGTGGTGCAGCCCGCGATCGCAACCATCGCCAGCATCACCATCGCGCCCTGGGGTTTTAGTTGTCTCACTTGAGCCTCCTCAGCGCGATCGCGCCCGGTGTTGCCACCATTTTAACGTCCCTAGCCTTCCCGATCTGCCTGCCGGGCAAGCTCAGACACCGCCAACCCTGCTGCCTTTGACGCTAAGAAAATGCTCTCAAGTCCCCTCTGTGGGTGGATTCGTTTGCGTTATTAACCCCATAAAATTTAAGCTATATCACTAGCATCCGGTCTGAGTCTATGCTGTCAACACGGACATCCCCGTCCCTTTCTCGACATCGGCCGGAAGTGAGTTCCGCTCATCCCCTACGACAGCAGGCAGAGCATTCCCATCAGCCCTTTGCTGCTGTTTTAGACATAGGCTCTCACCCTTTAGAACGCTGGGGGCACAGCGCCCTACAATGACAACTCTCGATGGCGCTACGGGGCCAACCCACAACCTACGCACCGTTCTTGTTCTCGATCGCGACTCAGATAGATCGGCAGTCTGCCAGCATCTGTTGCAGCCAGCGGACGACATTTCCTATCAAGTCATCACCGAGCGCTACGACGGCCCCGTTCTAGACCTGTGCCAACGGCAGCAGATTCACAGCATCCTAATCGAGTCTCACCATCCAGACGATGGCAGTTTTGAGCTAGTTCAGCACCTCAAAGCCCAGCTGCGCGAGCAGTGCCCGCCGATCATCGTCATTGGGGAGAACGATGCCCGCCTGGCCGTGCGAGCCCTTAAAGCCGGGGCGGTAGACTATCTGAGCCGAAACCAGTTGACCGCAGCGCAGATCTACGAAGCTCTCGCTGCGGCGATCGCCCCACCCCATCTCGCTGGATACCCCAGGGTGCAGGATCGGGAACGGTTTCTCGCCGTGGGGTCAGACTTGCAGGCGATCGCAGGCCACGACGGCTATTTCCGCTGGGTGAGCCCCACCTTTGAACGGTTGCTGGGCTGGACAACCGCCGAGATGACCGATCGCCCCTGGATTGAATTCATTCACCCCGACGATGTTGAGCAATCGAGCGCGGAGGCTACCGCCCTGCTCGCTGGCACCGAAATTTTGGCCTTTGAGAACCGCTACCGCCACCGCGATGGCACCTACCGCTGGCTGCGCTGGCGCTGCCAGATGGATGTCGAGCAGCGACAAAGCTACGGCACCGCCGTCGATATCAGCGCCCTCAAAGAGTCCGAGGCCGCCCTCGACGACAGTAACGACGATCTAGTGGAGCAATCGCACGTTTTCGACGCCATGCTGTCGGCCATCAGCGATTTTGTCTACCTGTTCGACCGCGACGGGCGCTTTGTGTTTGCCAATCAACCCCTGCTCGACCTATGGGGGCTATCCCTAGACGAGGTGGTGGGGAAGAATCTCTTTGACATCGACTACCCCCAGGCCCAGGCCACCAAACTTCAGCAGGAAATTGAGCGGGTGTTTACCACCGCCCAGCCCGTCAAAGATGCAACGTCCTACACCAGCCCGACCGGCATCAGCGGCGTCTACGAGTATATTTTTACCCCTCTGTTTGACCCAGAGGGCGAGGTGCGAGCGGTGGTGGGCTCAACCCGCAACATCACCGAGCGCCAGCGTACCGAAACCGCGCTACGAGCCAGCGAAGAGCGGTTTCGCCTGATGGCCAACACAGTACCAGAGGTGATCTGGATTGCCGACTCGGCCGGTCAAGTCGAGTTCGTCAATCAGCAGTGGAGAAACTACACAGGCGCAGATCACGACCCAACTACAGCGGTAGAAGCCCTGATCAGCTTCGTGCATCCAGACGATGTAGCCATGACCCTAGAGGTTTTTAATCAAGCGCTGGAGGCGGGCGGGCTGTTTAGAACCGAGCACCGCATTCGCTCGGCGGCGGGCTTCTACCACTGGTTTCTAATTCAGGCCGAACCCTACCGCGATCCTCAGACCGGGCAGATCGGACGCTGGTTTGGCACCCTGGTCGATATTCACGATCGCAAGTTGGCCGAAGCGGCCCTGAGCAACTCAGAAGCCAAATACCGATCGCTGTTCAACACCATGGACGAAGGCTTCTGCATCTTGCAGGTGATCTTCGACGAGCAAGAACGGCCCATCGACTACCGCTATATCGAGATTAACCCCGTCTTTGAGCGCCAGTCGGGGCTAGTCGATGCCCTTGGCAAAACCATTCGCGAAATGGTGCCCAATATTGAGCCCTTTTGGTTTGAGATCTACGGCCGGGTTGCCCTGACCGGCGACCCCATGCGGTTTGAAGACCACGCCCAGTCTATGGGGCGCTGGTTTGACGTCAATGCCTTTCGCGTTGGCGAACCCCACGAGCGTCGAGTGGCCGTTCTCTTCAACGACATTACCGCCCAGAAGGAAACCGAGGCCCGGCTGCACCGCGCCGCCAAGCTAGACGCCTTTCGAGTCACCCTATCCGATGCGCTGCGGGTGCTGAACGACCCCATTGAGGTACAGGCAACCGCCTGCCGCCTGATTGGCGAAGAGCTAAACGCCAGTCGCGTTTACTACTACGAATACAGTGAAGCCGCCCGATCGGGTACCGTTCACGATGACTACAGACAAGCCGGTGAGCCCAGCATAGCTGGGGTTTACCAGTTTAAAGATTTCCCGACCGTGCATACGCTGCTGCGCACGGGGCATCCACTACTGCTGGCCGATATCGCTAACACCACTGTGCTCACAGCGCCCGAACAGACCCAATATAAGGCGCTCGGTATGGAGGCGCTAGTCTGCATTCCCTTGGTTAAAAGCTATCGACTGGTTGCGGTATTCAGCGTCAGCCAGTCGGTTCCCCGCGACTGGACAGCGCTTGAAATTTCGCTCATCCACGAAACCGCCGAGCGCACCTGGGCCGCTGTAGAGCGCGCCCAGGCCGAAGCCCAGCTGAGCCGCAGCGAAGCCCAGTTTCGCATGCTGGTTACTGCTAGCTCAGACACGCTGTATAGAATGAGCGCCGACTGGGGCGAGATGTACAACCTCGATGGCCAGTCGTTTCTCCCCAGTACCGAGCAGCCCGATCGCTCGTGGCTAGACACTTACATTCCCCAGGACGAGCAGCCCCGGGTTTTGGAGGCCATTCAACAGGCCATTCGCGACAAAGGCCCCTTTGAGCTAGAGCATCGGGTCTTGCGGGCAGACGGCACCGTGGGCTGGACCGTGTCGCGGGCCGTGCCGCTGCTCAACGAGCACGATCAGATCGTGGAATGGTTTGGAGCCGCCAGCGATGTCACCGAGCGCAAGCAGCTGCTAGAGCGAGAACAGACCGCGCGGGAGCATGCGGAACGGGCCAACCGCACCAAAGACGAGTTTTTGGCAATTCTCTCCCACGAGCTCAGGTCGCCCCTCAACCCGATTTTGGGCTGGGCTAAACTGCTGCAAACCAATCAGCTCGATGCGGCTAAAACCCTGCGCGCCCTCTCTACTATTGAGCGCAATGCCAAGCTGCAGACCAAGCTGATCGACGACCTGCTGGATGTGGCCAAAATTCTGCGGGGCAAGCTTGAGATTAGCGATATTGCGATCGATCTAGCCTCGGTGATTGGAGCCTCTATGGAGGTAGTGAACACCGCTGTGCAGGCCAAATCGATCGCGCTGCGCACCGCCCTGGCCGATGCCTGCCTGGTCAGAGGCGACAGTGCCCGCCTGCAGCAGGTAATTTGGAATCTTTTGTCTAACGCGGTCAAGTTTACGCCCCAGGGCGGGCAGATCGACGTTTGCCTCGAATCGGTAGACGACTGCGCCCAGGTCACCATTACCGACACTGGCAAGGGCATTCGCCGAGATTTTTTGCCCCAGCTCTTCGACTCCTTTCGCCAAGAAGATGTGTCGATTACTCGCCAGTACGGCGGGCTGGGCCTGGGGCTATCGATCGTTAAATATTTGGTCGAAGCCCACGGCGGCAGCATTGTGGCCGATAGCCCAGGCGAGGGGCAGGGGTCAACCTTTACCCTGCGGCTGCCGCTGATGACCGATGCCTCAATCCCGTCCCTGGATGAGACTCGCCCCCCCACCGTGATTGACCTAACAGGGATTAAGGTGCTTGCCGTGGATGACAGCGAAGACACCCGTGACCTGCTGGCGACGGTGCTGGGGCAGTACGGGGCCGAGGTTAGAGTCGTGGCCTCGGGGCATGAGGTTTTGCCCCATCTCACCAATTTTGAGCCCGATGTGTTGGTGTGTGACATCGGCATGCCCGAACTGGATGGCTACAACCTGATGCAACAGATTCGCAGCCTGCCGCCCGAGTATGGCGGACGGGTACCGGCGATCGCCCTCACCGCTTTTGCCCAACCAGAAGACCAGCACCGCGCCCTGGCCAATGGCTTCCAGAAACACCTGACTAAGCCCATTGAGCCCGACCGGCTGCTGCTGGCGGTGGCAGAATTGGCCAGCAGGCCCAGGATTGACCCAGCGGACTAATCTATCTACAGCGTCGATAAATGACATAAAGGGATGCTTTTGCCGGGGCGACTGCCCTTCCCTAGGGTGAGGTATCTAGATTTGAAACCCGTCTATGGATATAGTGCTGGCCTTTGGGCTGTCGTTTGGGGCGCTGCTGCTAGGCGCGGTGCGGGGCGTGTTTATCGCCTATCCGCTGCTGCTGGCGATGGCGTTGTTTGTGGGGGTGCTCAGGCGGCGCGGGTTTTCGCTGCGGGCGCTGACGACCATGGGGTGGCGGGGCAGCCAGAAAGCCCTGCCGGTGATCGGGGTGCTGCTGCTGATCGGTGCCGTCACCGCCAGCTGGATGGCGGCGGGCACCGTGCCGACGCTGGTTTATTACGGCCTCCAGGTGGTGACACCCCACAGTTTTGTGCTGGTGGCCTTTGGGTTGGCCAGCGCCGTGTCGCTGCTGCTGGGCACCTCCTTTGGCACCGTAGGCACCATTGGGGTGGCGCTGATGATGATGGTGGCGGGGGGCGAAGCCAGCGGGTTTTACCGCTCCCTAATCGCCGGGGCGATTATTGCGGGGGCCTACGTAGGCGATCGCGCCTCCCCCATGTCTTCCAGCGCCCTGCTGATTGCCGCCATTACCCGCACCGATCTGTACGACAACATTCGCCGCATGGGGCGCACCTCGCTGCTGCCGTTGGGGCTGGCGATCGCCATCTACGCTGGTTTCGCCCTGTTTACCCCAGTCCCCCTGGCCGAGTCGAGCCTAGGAATCGACCTAGCCGCTGAGTTTCGCCTCGGCCCGGTGACGCTGCGGCCAGCGGCGGTGATGGTGCTGCTGGCGCTGCTGCGGGTGCCGGTGCAGCGGGCTATGGTGGCCAGCACCGCTACGGCGAGCGCCCTGGCGGTGGCCTATCAACACGAAGACATGGGGCAGGTGCTGCAATACCTGCTCACCGGGTTTCACCTAGAGGCTGACTCACCGCTGACCGCCATTGTGCTGGGCGGCGGCATAGCGGCCATGGTGCGGGTGTCGCTGGTGGTGGTGATCTCCACCGCCTTTGTGGGCATCTTTGCCGAAACGCGGCTGCTGCACCAGGTGGAGCGATCGCTAGAGCGGGTGAAAACGCCGGGCGATCGCATCTTGGCTACTACCGTAGTTGGCACCCTCTCGGCGGCCTTTGGCTGCACCCAAACCATCGCTATTTTGCTGACCCAGCAGCTGCTCGGCCCCACCTACCACCGCACCCAGGCTCCCCCCTCAGCCCTAGCCCTCGACCTCGAAAATACCGTCGTGGTGATCTCCCCGCTAATTCCATGGAACATCGCCGGGCTGGTGCCAGCCACAGTTCTCGGGGTAAATGCGGGGTTTATTCCCTTTGCCTGCTATCTCTACCTGCTTCCTATGGTTGAACTGGTCTGGTTTAGGGGGCGATCGTCGCCGGGTGAAGCCCTAGGAAACCTGCCCCTGAGCAAACAACCCATTGCTGAGCATGATCGCTTTAAAGGGGATATTTAGCCTGGCTACCCTTTACCTTTGTCTGGCTATGGCTGTCTTTGCACCCATCGGGTCAGCACTGCATGAGTTTGCTAGAACTGTGGGTGACGATAAGGTCCACTCGTTAGATATGGGCAAAGCTCCATAGGTATAGCTATAGCCAGTCTGATTAGGACATAATCTAGAGGTAGAGACATCCCCACCTGTGTGCCATGGCCAAACCCTACAGCCTCGATTTGCGACAAAAAGTCGTTGACGCCATCGAACTGGATGGGA
>NZ_JAYGIH010000106.1:0-152556 GCF_034932455.1 Leptolyngbya sp. CCNP1308
TGAAAAGTGCTGGGGGTGGTTGAAAAGCCGGATTCGAAAAGCCCTTCCTCATGATGATGGTCTGCGGGCTGCCATTGAGGCCGTCCTCAAGCAAGCCGCGTCCTAACCTAAGTGGCTATAGCTATAAAGTGTCTGCACAATGGTTTCAGTACCTTCGGAAAGCCAAAAACCCATAACCTTGGTACAGGCTATGAGTTCAAAATTACTCGGTTCTGAGAACTAACGCCGGAGTGGCAAGCCACCCCGGCTCAGCAACATACTACTTGCAGCTACACAACAGGGTTCCAGCTAACCTCCGTAGTAAGTAACACAACGCCCTCTACTAGATTCGTACCATCCATCAACCACAGTACGTTTTCCCCAGATCCTGGATGGTGCCAGAGAAGATCTAGATTACCATCCTGGTTAAAGTCAGCGGCTCCCTTCGCCTTCCAACTGGCTTCAGCGGCAGTGGTTTCATAACCTTTAACGAGGGTAGTACCATCCATTTCCCAGAACACGTTGACACCGGCAGTGCGGTGTTCCCAGAAAATGTCCACATTGCCATCTTTGGTAAAGTCGCCGACGGCCCCCACTTCCCAATCGAGACCTGGATTGACGCTAATCAACTCTCCAGAGACTAGGTCAGTGCCATCCATGAACCAGACCGCAAGCTCACCCGAGTTGGCATTGCGCCAGAGGATATCGTCTTTATCATCGCCGTTGAAGTCGCCAGATTCAACTACATTCCAGCCATCGTTACCCCCACTAGGGAGAAGAGTGCCAGACTCAAGGTTTACTCCATCCATGAGCCAAACAACGGCTTGGTTACTAGTTTTGTGCTGCCAGACTAGGTCAGGGTTGCCGTCGCTATCAAGGTCACCCACAGCCTTCATCTCCCAATTGACGTCTTCTACGGTCGGTGAGAGAAAATCACCTCCGGCAAAGTTGACGTTGTCCATCAGCCAGAATACCGACTGCCCAAAGGTCTGATGCCGCCAGAAGATGTCAACAGAACCGTCACCGTTAAAGTCAGAGGTAGCATTAAACTGCTGAACACTCTCGCTGGTGGGCGCACTTGTTAACGACTCTGAAGTGCCAAAGACGTCTACATAGCTCACCGCCACCTGCAAAAGCTGACCTACCTGGCCATTGCGGGGGCTAAAGGTAACGTCAGTCGCGCCGTCAATATTGCTCCATGTAATGCCATCGGTAGACTGTTGCCACTGGTAGCTTAGGGTGCCCAGGCCATCAAGATCGACCAGGATAGCGGTGTTTGCGGTGAGGATTTGGCCTTGGACGATGGCACCGTCAATAGTGACGGTGCCCACAGGTGGGTCATTAACATTGGCAATGGCACTAGCTGTAGCATTGCTGTTAATCGTCTCGACGGTGCCGCCGCCGTCGGTGTAATTGACATTGACCTGCAGGAGATAGCCGACTTCGGTATCGCCAGGGATGAAGGTGCTGTCGGTGGCACCGTTAATGGACTCCCAGGTATTACCATCAACAGAGCGTTGCCACTGGTATGAAAACGTGCCTAAACCGTCAGCATCGGCAATGGTTGAGGTGATAGCTTGGAGTTCACTGTCTTCTTGCAGGGTGCCAGAGATAGAGGCGGCTCCTGTAGGTACGTCGTTAACAGCGTTGATGGCCTGTTCAAGGGTTAGCCCGTTGAGGCTGATGGGGCCGACCTCACCGAGATAGAGTAGGCGATTGGGAATTGGGTCAGCGCTGGCGATCAGCCCGCCACTCTGTAAATACGACCCAATACTGCTATCGGTGACGCTGCCGTCAACCAGGTAAGCCACTAGGGGATGGGCCGGGCCAAGATCGGTCCCTGTCATTTGATCGTTGTAGTGCTCGGTTGTCTGCCGGAATCGCAGCTGATAGGACTCGGGTAGGTAAAGACCTTCTTCTCCTCCTTCACCGAATCCAGCTGCACCCCATCCAGAAACACTGATCCAGTCAGTGCCGTCGGCGCTATATTCCCAGATGCCCACCTCGCTGGCGGGCACATCTTTGATTAAAATGCCCCAGAAGCTGGCGTCGGCAAAAATGCCGTGCACGCTCTGGTTGTAGCCAAACTGGTCGATATCGGAGCCATCGGCACGGCCTTGGCCATCGATAAAGCGTGGCCCAAAAAGTTCACCGACGGTTTTGGCAGGCGGCAAGGCAATATCTTCATCTTGACCCGAACTGCTGAGGTTGATGTCACTGCTGTCTAAGGCCCAGGGCCGATAGTCATTGACGGATTCAATCTCACCGTTGAGGGTGACAGTATCGGCGGTGTAGCGGGTGGTGCCGCCCACACCGGTTTGCAGAAGATTGATGCGCTGCCCCAGACCTAAAGCCTGCCCTTCGCCGCTATCAACCAGGTGCACCTTGAGGGGGGGAATCTCACCGTTGTAGTTGGCGTTGGCCAGAAAGCGAATTTGAGTGTTTCTAGGCACGAGGTAGGCGTTGGTCTCGCTCACGTCGCTGGGCAGGGCAATCCACTGGCCGTAGCGGATGTCGAAGACTTCCCAATGTCCCTTTTGGTAAGAGATTTCTTGGTTATCTGTGGGGTCGTCGGTGTAAGATCCGGAGTCTTGCACGATAGCCACACCGATGAAGGTGTTTTGATTGACGTTGTTGATGTCAATCAAATCCTGGAAGCTACTGGCAAACAGGGCCTCAATGGTTGGTGCATTGAAGGTTGTCAGCGGCGTGTCTTCTAGGAAAGTGGGGAAGTCGATCAGCCCCTCACCGACAACGGTTGGTGCATCATTTACCGGATTAATAGTCAGGGTTTTACTAATCGTGGCCTGGCTAAAGGGGCCACCGGAGGTGGTAAATCGTGCATCCTGAATTTTGCCAGAGTTAAAGTCGGGGTGGGAACTGTCGATCAGGCGTCCCACCAAACTGCCCGGCTTGCCATTGAAGTTTGGGGCGGAGACAAACCGTACTTTGGTATCTGCCGTTAGCAGTAGAGCCTTGATTTCGGTCAGGTTGGTGGCAATGGTAGTCCAACTGTTGCCGCTCAAATACTGCCACTGTCCCTGACCTTGACCTTCGCCCCCGGCGGCATTCTCGATAATGGCAACGCCTTTGAGGAAATCGCCATCGACGTCAGAGAAGTGGCTGCCAAATAGGTCTGCAACGGTTAATTCTTGAGAGGCGCTGATGTCTTCATTGACGTTTGAGAAGCTGCCCGCAACTCTATCAAAGGTCAGACTCCAACCGCTGAGCAGCTTGCCAAAGTTGCTGGCATCGGAACCGCTGTCGGTGTCGTCTTGAATGTAGAGCTTCCATTCGCCGTTAAGCGAAGTACCGGATTGGCCAATAAATTGGTTAAACGAGGTCGCTGCTGTGCCAAAAACCGATGGATCAAGGTCACCGATATCCCCCGTGTTGTTGCTAGGGCGATAGACTGTGTTGTCAGTAAGCCACGCTCCGCCGCCCGCTAAGGCAGGAATGCCGCTGTTGTTGAAGGTAAGCGTAAGGTTTTGTAGGCTGCTACCGTTTCCGGCATCGGACAGCAAAATAATTTTTTGACCCTGAGGGCCTTCTAACCAGATATCGAGGTTGTTGTCGGTGCCAATGTTTAGGTCTTTTAGGGTGACCGAAACATCTTTAATCTGACCGAGCAACCCTTGCACATTGAGCACGGAGGGGAAGAGATCGCCCGTGCCCGCTGCAGGATTAGGATCAGCAGTGGTTGCCGTAGCGCGATCGCTGATTTGAATTGCCTCAGTCTGGTTAAAAGTAACGCTCAGATTGCTAACCGGTGCATCATTAACGCCATACACCAGGGTTTGAAAATCCAGCTTTTCTGTATAGCTGCCAGAATATTGAATGTTATTGTCAATGTAGGCGCGATCGCCCGAGTTAAACCCGTATCCAACTCCATAATATTCTACTCGACTATCAATAAGATTTACCTCGAGCAGCGGAGCTGGCCCAGCGTAATCATTTGTCGGCAAGAAGCGCAGATCTGTCCCAGTTCTTAACAAAAACTGCGAGTCGTTAGCCGCAGAATTAATCTCGGGTATGTCAATCCATATCCACGAATTGATGCCTGTAGAGACTTTGTATTGCCACTCTCCCTGGCTGGGGCTGCTCTTATAGTCGTGAATGGCGATGCCGTAGAAGCCGAAGCCAGAGCCATTGTTCACAAAATACTGACCAAACAGACTGCCGACGTTTTTTCCCTGGGGTTCAGGAATCCCGTCTTCCCAAGAGAAGGCCAAGTTATCGATATCGGCAGTGGTTTGCGTAAGACTAGGAGAAGATGAATATGGCATGTTAAAACCTAAAAGACTTATGGGGCGAAAAATTGGGCGCTGTAGAGTGATGTGCTACCAAATAGCGATTCGATCGTCGTTGTTGAAGTGACAAGAATCGCTCGTCTTTGAGGTGTGTATCTATAGACTGCCCATTTTGGTCAACTAATCACACCGAGAGGTTAAGTGTTGAATTGCCCGCTGTATCACGCTTTAAAGTGAAGCG
The DNA here is from genome assembly GCF_034932455.1 of Leptolyngbya sp. CCNP1308. Classification (NCBI taxonomy): domain Bacteria; kingdom Bacillati; phylum Cyanobacteriota; class Cyanophyceae; order Leptolyngbyales; family Leptolyngbyaceae; genus Leptolyngbya; species Leptolyngbya sp. CCNP1308. The sequence goes on from NZ_JAYGIH010000106.1 coordinate 4,471, forward strand.
CTGTCGAGTATTGGCCTCTAGAACCAGCGCATCGTCAGGAGTGTTGAGCTGATCTAAGGCGAACCACATAGATTGACTAGCTTAGTGGTGCAGAAAACTTTTTTGAGTCTCATGATGGACGGCCCAGACGGTCAAAATAGCGTCTGAAACCCATTGCCTTCGTTTGAGCCCTAGAGAAATCCCAAATCTGCTGTCTTGGCGAGAATCCTTTATCCATAAGGGTTTCAGGAGTTTTCTGCACCACTAAAGTAGTAATCTATAGCAGAATGGCACTGACATAAGAGAGCCGAAAAGGCTTCAAGCGCTTGAGCTGTAAGAATCAAAGCGTCGAAGCCCAAAACCATGCCTCTATGAGGCCGAATCGTGCGGAAGTCCTCAAGGAGAAATACCAGAACAGTGTTGGTCTACCCTTTGCCAAGGTGCTACCGGAAGCTGAGATTCAGTCTGTGCTGGACGAGCAGGGCATAACCTATCGCCAAGTGCTCTACACCCTGATGGTGGTGCTCTGGAGTTGGATCTCCCAAGTACTCGATGTCGATAGCAGCCTCAACCATGCGGTCAATCGAGTGGTGGCCTGGATGAGCCTAGCGGGCTTAGAGCCGCCGTCAGCCGATACCGGAGGCTACAGCAAAGCGCGTAAACGTCTTCCTGAATCGATTTTCCCACCCCTACTACAACGAGTGGCGCAGGCATTGCACCGGAAAGTATCCCCGGAACAACAGCGGTGTGGTCGTCGGGTCAAGGCCTTTGATGCGACGACGGTGTTGATGAGTGATACCAAGGCTAATCAAGCGGTATATCCCCAACACAGCAATCAGAAGGCGGGCTGTGGCTTTCCGATTCTCAAACTCCAAGTGTGGTTTTGCGTGACCACGGGAGCGGTGCTGGAGGTCGCAATGGCTCCCTTTCGGGTGAGTGAATGGCACCTATGTGGATCTAGCCTGGGTGGCTCAGACGGGAGCCGATGCGGTTTTTCGCAAGCACCATCAGCGCCGCTGCGATTTCAGGCGGGGCAAAAAATTAGGCATTGGCGACCACATTGTCCGGTGGCAGCGCCCAAAGCAATGCCCCAAAGCCCTCTCGTCTGAGGAGTTTGAAGCCTTACCCGAGTCGATAGAGGCGCGAAGTCTTTCTCTCCATTCAGGTGCCTGGGTTTCGACCGACCAACCTCGTGGTGGTGACCACCCTGATGGACCCCAAGCGGTATCGCAAAGCCAAACTGGCCAAACTTTATCATCTCCGCTGGCAGGCCACCGAAGTCAATTTCAGGCATCTCAAAACCACCTTAGCCCTGGAGATGATTGCCGCCAAAACGCCCGCCATGGTGACCAAAAGTATTTGGGTTCATCTGTTGACCTACAATCTGCTGCGGACGTTGATGTGGGATGGAACAGCCGGCTCTGAGGTCGATGCATTACGGGTCTCCCTGCAAGGCACTCGGCAACAATTTAATCACTTCCGACCCGAGTTCCGGCATCTTGCTCCATCCCATCAACAGCGAGGCTACCAGACCTTGTTACAGGCTGTGCAAGCGCTGCTTGTTCCGTTTCGCCCCAACCGCTCAGAACCCCGAGTCGTCAAACGTCGGCCCAAACCGTTCCCAAGAATGCAGGAACCCCGCTCGGTTCTGAAAGCTAAGCTGGTAGCTTGATAGGGCTTACGTCAGTGCCATTCTTCTATAGCACTGACCTGTGATAAATACCTTACCCCTAATTTGTATCAGCGTCTGGTTTGGCGGCTAATGACCCCTGCGAAGCACTACCGTTACCCAGATTCTGCAATGTCTGGGCCAAATCTAGCCCCGTGGCCTGCTTCATCTGCTCCATGAACGAGGCCAGCTTGGTGGCACTGCCGCCCCGGCCCGGATCGATCACGGTGATGCTTTCGACCTCCACATCGGGCACGGTATCGACCAGATTCGCCAGCAGCGACTCCAGCTTTTGGAAGAGAAAAATTTCGCGGGCGTGGTCGCCTGCCGCTTTCCATGTGGTGGCCAGTTCGCGAATGCCCTCGGCGCGGGCCCGACCGTCTTCGACAATGCTGGCGGCGTCGCCCTTGGCGCGGGCCTGGGCCTGCTGGCAAGAGGCGGCGGCGGGGGCAATCACATCGGCCTGGAGCTGCTGCTCGACCTGGTTACGGCGTTCGCGCTGAACGGCGAGTTCGGCCTCGGTGCGGGCGACTTCGGCGGCGATTTCAGCCTCGGCTTCAGAAATCGCGGCCTGGCGCTGGCTGAGGGCGTTTTGCAGGCGGCGATCGGCATCGGCGCGGGTGGTTTCTATTTTGGCCTCGATCTGGCGCAGGGAGGTGCGTTTGAGGTTCTCAGAGGCTTGTAGGGCCGACTGGGTCTTGGCCTCGGCCTCAGCTATCCGGGCGTCGCGCAGCAGGTCGGCCCGCTGTTTGCGCCCGATCGAGTTGAGGTAGCCAACGTCGTCGGAGATGTTCTGAATTTGCAGGTTGTCGAGAATTAGGCCGAGCTGGGCCAAGTCATCGTCGGCTTCGTCGAGCAGGTTGCGCACAAAAGCCATTTTGTCTTCGTTCACCTGTTCGGGGGTGAGGGTGGCCAGCACGCCGCGCAGGTTGCCTTCGAGGGTTTCGCGGGCAATTTTTTCGATTTCCTCACGGCTTTTGCCCAGCAGGCGCTCGATCGCATTGTGAATCGCCGGTTCTTCCCCCGCAATTTTGATGTTGGCCACGCCATCGACGTTGAGGGGAATGCCGCCTCTGGAGTAGGCGTTGGCCACCTTTAGCTCGATGATCATGTTGGTGAGTTCCATGCGGAACGTCTTTTCGAGCAGGGGCTTGCGAATGCTACTGCCGCCTTTGACTAACCGATAGCCGACGCTGTGGCCATCGCCAACGGTGCGGCGATCGCCCGAAAAGATCAGCACTTCGCTGGGCTGGCAGATGTAGTAGAGGTTCTTGATGATCAGCAGCAGGCTACCGGTGGCCCCGAACATGACGACCAGGAGGGTGAAGATCAGGCTCATGGGGTGGGCTCCGAGGTTGGGGTGAGGGGAGATGGAGAGGGTGAGGAGGGTGGGGGAGATGAGGGGGGCGAGATGGCGGCGAGGGGGATGCCGAGGATGTCTTCAGACTGGCGCAGAAATTGCTTCACCATTTCGGGGTAGGCGTTGAGCAGAGAGGCGATCGCCTTGCCGTCGCCGTTGTCGATGACGTTGACCTGCCCCAGGTGCAGCCGACCGGGAATGCGCCCGGCCTCTTTGAGCACCATTTCGAGCTGCTGCACCAAAAAGATCTGGGAGGCATCCACCCCCGTTTCTTGCCACACCTGCACCAGCATTTGGCTGGCCTGGGCTGAGGCCCTGGCATTTTCTTCGAGGGTGGCGGCGGCCCCTCGGGCCTGGAATTCCTGGGCGCGCTGCTGGGCTTTGGCAGGCAGCACCTGTTCCACCTCCAAGCGGGCCTGCTCCAGGTGGGCACGAATGGCTTGCAGCTCTCGCTGGGCGCGGGCGCGGGCCTCGGCAGCGGCGGCCTGGGTGCGCTCTTCTTCGATGCGGGCCTGCTTTTCGACCTCGGCGGTGATCCGGCGCAGCTCGTTTTCTTTTTCCTGAATCACGGTGCGGGCCTGGGTTTTGGCCACTTCGGCCTCGCGGGAGCTGTCGGCCTCAATCTGCTCGGCTTCGGCGACGGCGTTAGATTCAGCAATTTCGGCATCGCGCACCACGTTAGCGATCTGCCGCCGCCCAATGGAGTTGAGGTAGTCAACCTGGTCGGCGACGCTTTGAATTTTGAGGGTGTCGAGCTGCAACCCGAGCTTGACCAGGTCGTTGCGCACGTCGCTGGCGATGCGCTCGGCAAACTGGAGCCGGTCTTCGTTGAGCTGTTCGGGGGTGAGGGTGGCCACCACACCGCGCAGGTTGCCCTCCAGGGTTTCTCGCGCCACCCGAGAGATTTCTTCGCGGCCCCGGCCCAAAAAGCGCTCGATCGCATTGCCGACCAGCACCTCATCGCGGGCAATTTTGACATTGGCGATCGCCTGAATATCCAGCGGTGTGCCCCCCTTTGAGTAGGCGTTAGTCACCTCAATCGGCACCGGCATGGTGGTCAAATCCATAGTTTTGACCGTTTCGAGAATGGGAATGCGGAAGGTGCGCCCGCCGTAGATCACCCGATAGCCCAGGGTCTGACCGTCGGTGCGGCGGTACTTGCGCCCGGAGATGATCAAAATTTTGTTGGGGTCGCAGATCTGCACTAGCGCGTTGACGCCCCAGATGGTGATCAACACCGCAAAGATCAAGACAGCGATCGCCCCGCCCCCCAAGACCCGCCCCCCGCTCTGCCCCATCACCGGAACCGGCGGCATCACCTCTGCGATCGCCAACGTTTCCGCCCGATTCATGCCATTTGCCATAGCCTAACCTCTGCTTCCATCCGATCTTGCCTGATCCTGTCTGACTCGCCATTGAGGGCAGACACGTAGGTCTGCCCCTACCCATTCATCCATCCATCCACCCACCTACTCCCTACCCTTCTACACCTTCTGCCGAGGCTACCCACAGCTTGTTGTGCTCCATCCCCACCACCAGAACCGTTTCGCCTGCGTGAAACTCGCGTTCCTCCTGGGTGATGGCAAAAAAGCTGACGGTAGACCCGCCAATGCTGAGGCTGACTTTGCCTCGGCTGTTGGTATCGAAAGGAATTTCTACGGTGGCGATCTGGCCGGTCAGGGTTTCGGGGCGAATTAGGCTGCTGACGGACTGGCGACCGAGCGATCGCAGCACCAGCGCCGCCACCAGGCCGCAAAACAGCCCCATCAGCGCTGCAATCAGCGCCCCCAGCCACCCCGCCAGGTCGGGCTGCACCAGGTTAATCAACAGCCCCGTCAGCCCAAAGAAGCAGAGGGCAAAAGTCCAAAACCGCAGGCTGAGAAAGGGCAGCCACCAGCGGTTTCGCAGCAGCCTCAGGGTCTGGTCAATTTGGGTGCCTACGTCAACGTCATCAACGCCAACGTCACCAACCCCTGTGGGCATATCGACATCAGCATCAAAGTCACCGGCAAAATCGACACCGTCAAGTCCACCGATGGCGGCGAGCAGCACAAATATGCCTCCGACAATAAAGCAAACACCATAGATCAGCATGGCTTGAGGCTGGCCCAACGTTAGTTCCCGTTGCCAGGGTACCCGCGCTAACCTGGCCTACGCCCGTGTTCTTCATCAATTGGAACGTAGGGTGTCGCAGGGGCCGCAGCGGTCGGCGATCGCAATGGCTGCGATCGCCCTTTTGGGCCGGTCTTCGACCATCGCTGTGAGTCATGCCGCCTCAGATACGGTGTGACTTGCAGAAGGGTGGGGAGGCTCGGCAGGGTCTGCCTTAGAGCGGGGAGTTGGCAAAACCGCATCACCCTCCTTGGCCACTACTTCCACCGTGCCGCGAAACATGTTCATACCGCAGGCAAACTCATAGCGACCGGGCTGGGTGGGGGTGAACTCGATCGCCGTCGTCTGATTCACCGGCAGTGCCTGGGCAATGCGAAAGTCAGGGAAACGCACTTCTTCTAGGCAACTGCTGGGGTCTTTGCGGTAGAAGTTGAGCCGCACCGGCTGCCCCGCCCGCACCACAATATGGCTGGGGTCGTAGCCACCATCAACGGTGACGGTGATTGCTTGCACGCCGCCGGTCGTGGTGGCTTTGCGAGACTTGGGCTGACTGAGCAAAAACCACCAGAGTTCGAGGCCGATCAGGCTCAACCCCGCCCCGGTGACGGCGGCTTTCGACCACAGCGGTTGCTCAATCCGCTGAAACTGGCCGGTCGAGGTAGGGGCCATGTCATCGTGGTTCATTTGGGCCAGGGTGCTGCTGGCGAGGGTGAGGGTGAGGCCCAGACTGGCAAGAGTGGTGAGGGGAAGGTGTTTGAGTTTCATGGGATTGTTCCATAGGTGGGGAAATGGGGAGGGTGGGGGAGATGGGGAGTTCAAAATTCAAAATTCAAAGTTCAAAATTTTGCCTTCTTAAATTTTGAACTTTGAATTCCACCTACCCCATCACCCTTGCAGCTGGGGCCGAAAGTTCCGCAATCTCAGGGCATTCGTCACCACCGACACCGAGCTGAAGGCCATGGCGGCTCCGGCGATAATCGGGCTGAGTAGCCAGCCGAAGACGGGGTAGAGAATGCCCGCCGCGATGGGGATGCCCGCGACGTTGTAGATAAAGGCGAAGAACAGGTTTTGGCGAATGTTGGCCATGGTGGCGCGGGAGAGCTGAATGGCCGTGACAATGCCGTGCAGGTCGCCGGAGATTAGAGTGATATCGCTGGCGGCGATCGCCACATCCGTGCCCGTACCAATTGCCATGCCGACATCGGCTTGAGCGAGGGCGGGGGCATCGTTAATGCCGTCGCCCACCATCGCCACTACTTTGCCCTCCCGTTGCAGGCGTTCGACCTGGGCGGCTTTTTGGTCGGGCCGCACCTCGGCAAAGACGCGGGTAATGCCCACTTCGCGGGCGATCGCCTCGGCAGTGCGGCGGTTGTCGCCAGTCAGCATCACCACCTCTAGCCCCATGCGTTGCAGCGTGGCAATGGCGGCGGCAGAGGAGGGCTTGACCGCATCGGCGATCGCCAAAATCGCCTCTACTGTGCCATCCACCGCCAGCCACACCACCGTGCGGCCCTGGGATTCTAGCTGCTCCCACTGGGTTTTTAGGCGATCGGTGGCAATGCCCAGTTCTGCCATCCAGCGGTGGGTGCCGATTTGGACTCGTTGACCCGCAACAGACCCTTGAACGCCGCTGCCCGCAACGGCCTTAAAGCCCTGGGCATCCTCTAAAGTCACCCCTTGCGACTGGGCGTAGTTGACCACCGCTTCGGCCAGGGGATGCTCGGAGTTGCGCTCCAGCGTGCCCGCCAGCTTCAGCAGGTGCAGCTCGGTGGCGGTGCCGTTCACAGTTAAGTAATCGGTCACGGTCGGCTTGCCCTGGGTAATCGTCCCGGTCTTATCCAGCACGATCGCCTGAATGTTGTGGGCCAGCTCCAGGCTGTCGGCTCCTTTGATCAAAATACCGTTCTCGGCCCCTTTGCCGGTGCCCACCATGATCGAGGTGGGCGTCGCCAGGCCCAGGGCACAGGGGCAGGCAATAATCAGCACGCCCACGGTGGTAATCAGCGCCATGGTGACGTTGCCCATGACGTTGTACCAAACGATGAAGGTGAGAATGGCGATCGCCATTACCGCCGGTACAAACCACGCCGTCACCCGGTCAGCCATCTTCTGAATTGGAGCCTTTGACCCCTGAGCCTGCTGCACCAGCTTGACGATCTGCGCCAAAAACGTGTCTTTGCCAATGCGGGTAGCGCGAAACTTGAAGCTGCCAGTTTTATTTAGCGTCGCCCCAATCACCTCATCCCCCACGGTTTTCTGCACGGGCACGCTCTCGCCAGTCACCATCGCCTCATCCAGAGTGGAAGCGCCGTCGATGATTTCGCCATCGACGGGAATTTTTTCTCCAGGGCGCACCAGCACCACATCGCCCAGCACCACCTCGGCAATGGGAATGTCGAACACCTGGCCATGGCGAATCACTCGCGCGGTTTTAGCCTGCAAGCCCATCAGCTGGCGAATCGCCTCGGAGGTCTGGCCCTTGGCCCGGTTCTCTAGCAGGCGACCCAGCAAAATCAGCGCAATAATCACCGCGGCGGCTTCAAAGTACACATCGGGGTTCAGCCCCTGGTCAATGAACCACTGGGGGTAAAGGGTGGGAAACAGCGAATAGAGAAACGCCGTTCCCGTCCCCACCGCCACCAGCGTATCCATGCTGGCGGAGTGGCGCTTGAGGGCTTTCCAGGCGTTGATGTAAAAGGAATTGCCGGCCCAAAACAGCACGGGCGTAGTCAGCACTAGCTGCAACCAGGGGTTGTGCAGCCACGGGGGAATAAACGGAATCGGCAAACCCACCATCATCGGCAGCGAGCCAATCACCAAAATGCCGCCGATGACCAGACTAAACACGGCTTTGCGGGTGAGTTTTCGGTTTTCGGCCTCCCGCTCCCGCCGCTCGGCGTCGTCTTCGGGGGCCAGCACATCGTCTTGCAGCGGCTGGGCGGTGTAGCCCGCCTCATCCACCGCGGCCTGAATGTGGGTGAGGTTGGTTTGGTGGGGGTCATAGGTGACGGCGGCCTGCTCAGCGCCAAAGTTAACATTGCAGGATTCAACCCCGGGCACGGCCCGAATGGCCTCTTCGATATTGCTGGCGCAGGCGGCACAGCTCATACCCCGCAGTTTAAGCAGTTGGTTTTTCATCGTTTTCTTCCTGATTGAATGGGGGGTGGGATACTGGGCCTAGGCCACGGTGTAGCCTGCGCCAGTGATGGCAGCTTTGATCGATGATTCGGGGGCGTCGGTGTCGATGGTGACCGCTTTAGTTTTAGGGTCGGCGGTGACCTGGGCCATGGCATCGACGGACTGAATGGCTTGGGTGACAGTCCCAACGCAGGCAGAACAGGCGAGATTGGCAACGGTTAGAGAAAGCGTCATGGATAGACCCTTGAAATGGTGGTTAGGTCTATCTTGGAGGCTCTAGTGAACTAGAGAGTCAAGGGGGATCGATATAGAATTTTTGGCGTTGCTGAATAGCGGTATGATTCTGCAAAAAATTGGACGAGGTTCCAATACCTACGGAAATCGGTTCATACCTGGAATCAGCAACGCCGAATTTTTCGTTCTTTTATTGCGAACCGGCTTGCCAAAGGGTGTCTAAGGACGATTCTAGTAATGAAAACACCCGAGAATTTTGATGCTTCTCAAGGGCGCAGGCTGCGCCCCTACCTGGGGGTATTTTCTTTCTCAGAAAACTCCTAAGCTATAGCTATAGCCCTTTAGGGTAGATAGTTAGGACCCCTAGAAAACGTCCAAACGTTGGGGCGTTCAAACGCTCAGAGGAGAGCTTAGCGGCGACTGACTGGGCGCTGCTGAACCGATGGCGATAGTTAACCGGCAGACTGGAGCACCGTCTAGAATGCTGGGGTGTGATTAGGAGCAGGCGATTGGTCCAGGTCTCTCAGCCCCAAGACATGTCTGCGCGACAGCCGCTGCCGCGGGTATTGAATAGTCTGCGCGCCCATCCCTGGCTCACGTTGGGGGCTCTGTCCAGCGCCCTGCTGCTGGTGGCGGCCTACGCGGCGACGCCGCAGCTGTTTCGCTGGGCCATCGACCAGGGCATTGCCGAAAATAATCTGACGGTGGTACTGCAAAGTGGGGTGGGGTTAGTACTTGCCGCCCTGGCCCGAGGCCTGTTTAACTTTGGCCAGAGCTTCTGCGCCGAGGCCATGTCGCAGAGCGTGGTCTATGACCTGCGCAACCGCATTTTTAGCAAGATTCAGACGCTGAGCTTTAGCTATCACGACCAGGCTCAGACCTCGCAGTTGCTTACCCGCGTCACCAGTGACATTGAGCAGGTGCGCACCTTCCTCAGCACTAGCCTGATTCAGGTGATTAGCGGCGTAGTGACACTGGTGGTCATTGCGGCCATTCTTCTCATCATGAATTGGCGGCTGGCGCTGATTAGCCTGACCGTGGTGCCCCTGGCGGGGTGGCTGATGGCGCGGTTTTTTAGCCAAAACAACCTGCTATTTCGCCAGGTGCAAGAGCAGCTCAGCGACCTCAACGGAGTTTTGCAGGAGAATTTGCTGGGGGTGCGGGTGGTTAAGGCCTTTGTGCGGGAGGAGGTAGAGCGCGATCGCTACACCCAGCTCAACAATGAGCTGGTGGCCGCCAACATGAAGACCATTCGGGCGATTCGCAACACCTTTCCCTACATCTTTTTGGTCAGCAACCTGGTAATTGTGGTGGTGGTTGGCTACGGCGGCGCGGCGGTGATTAATGAGCAGTTTTCGGTGGGGGAACTGGTGGCGTTTAACGCCTACCTGCTGCTGATTTTGCAGCCGATTTTGCTGATTGGCTTTGCCGCCCCGGCGATCGCCCAGGCCTCGTCTTCCGCAGAACGGGTCTACGAGGTGCTCGATGCGGCGGTCGAAATTCGCGATCGCCCCAACGCCATCCCCTTTACCACCTGCGGCGGCCGCATCACCTTTGAGAACGTGTCCTTCCGCTACCCCGGTGCCACCACCCCGGCCCTCAACGGCATTTCCTTTGAGACCAAGCCCAACGAGCTGATCGCCATTTTAGGTATGACTGGCTCAGGCAAGAGCACAGTCACGAACCTGATTCCGCGCTTTTACGATGTCACCGCTGGGGCGGTGCGCATCGACGGGCGGGACGTGCGCGACTTCACGTTGGAGAGTCTGCGATCGCACATTAGCACCGTCTTCCAAGAGACAACCCTGTTCTCGGGCACCATTTTTTCTAACATTACCTACTCCAAGGCTGAGGCCACCCTCGACCAGGTGATTGAAGTGGCCAAAGCTGCCCAGATTCACGATTTTGTCATGACCCTGCCCGACGGCTACGACACCCTAGTGGGCGAGCGGGGGGTAGGGCTATCGGGCGGGCAAAAGCAGAGGATTGCGATCGCCCGCACCCTGCTGACCGACTACAAGGTGTTGATTCTTGACGACAGCACCTCCGCTGTCGATGCCCAAACCGCCGCCCAGATCCAAACCGCCCTCGACGACCTGATGCGCCGCCGCACCTGCACTGCCTTTGTGGTGGCCCAGCGCATCAGCACCGTGCGCACCGCTGATCGCATTCTGCTGATGGATAAGGGACGGCTAGTAGCCCAGGGCACCCATGAATATTTGATGGCCAATAGCTCGCTTTACGGCGCGATTTTAGAATCTCAGATCAAGCCTGCGACAACAGCGGAGAAATCCTACGTCTGATCCCAAATTGGAATCGTATACCCCAATTCCCAAAAGGCCAATCTATAGGGGCGTAGGCGTAGTCGATCCAGAGGCTCCATGCCATTCGCCCTGCCGAACTCGAACAGCAGCCCTAAAGCTATTCCAGGTATTGCAGGGACGCTAGGATTTGGTTCGCTGTCTCTGGGGCAATCATGGTGCAGTCGGTGCCGTTATAAAGTCAGACTGGCAACTCGGTAGTAGGCGCGATCGCCCTTAGAGGATATTCATTCGGTCACTGCCACTTTAGCGGCATCAATGTGTCTCAATGCCCCTAATCTGTCGCTGGTGACATCCATGTGTCCCCAATGACAATTAAAGTGTCACCGTACAACAGGGCGGATGATGGGGCTCGAACCCACGAATGGTGGAATCACAATCCACTGCCTTAACCACTTGGCTACACCCGCCATAATCGCGATAACTAATATAGCATCGATACTTCACCCATTGCCACGCCTGGGGCAATTTTTGTTTTGGCGGCTCTCGGGGCCGGTGTTCCTTAGACTAAGGCCTACCTGGGGCCGCGATCGCTAGACTGTGATTCCACCATTCGGGAATATCCATTTCGCCGCCAGGCGGCAAAGTGATGCCGCGTAGTGCGGTTACCTATCTAAGGGGTTTGCTATGGCGGTATCAATCATCATCCCCACCTGGAATGAGGCGGCCTGGCTGAGTCGCACCCTCAACGTGTTGCAGGGTCTGAACCCGCCCCCGCGCGAGATTGTGCTGGTGGATGGGGGCAGCGGCGATCGCACCCAGGCGATCGCCCGCGCCTGGGCCGATCGCCTACCATTGAAGGTGCTTCAGGCCCCCGCACCGGGGCGATCGGTGCAGATGAACCAGGGGGCGATCGCCGCCCAGGGCGACCTGCTGTGCTTTCTCCATGCCGACACCCTGGTGCCCGACGACCTGGTGCGAGTTATAGAAAGCACCCTAGCCAACCCGGCGGTGTCTGGCGGTGGGTTTATCTCCCTCATGGCCGGGCCAAGAAAAACTCGCTGGGGCATCTCGCTGCACAACGCCCTTAAAACCTACTACGCACCGCTGCTGTTTCGGCCCCATCTGTTTGTGCGGGGGCTGCGCCTGCTGTTTGGCGACCAGGTGATGTTCTGCCGCCGGGTCGATTTTCTGGCCTGCGGCGGTTTCGACCCAGCTCTGCCGATTATGGAAGAAGCTGACCTGTGCCTCAAGCTGTGCCGCCGGGGCCGCCTGCACCAGCTCAGCCGAGTGGTTCAATCCTCCGACCGGCGAGTGGCGGCGTTGGGAACCCTAAAGGCCAACGCCATCTATTTAATGATCGGAGTGCTGTGGGGCCTAGGGGTGCCCGCCACTACTCTGAAGCGATTTTATGAAGAGGTGCGATAGGGCGATCGCCAAAGCGATCGCTAGCTCCCCCTCGGCAGAAATTCTGTGGGTCTTGCCCTATAGCCCCTTCCATTACAAGGGCGACAGTCGGTGGCTTCGACTCCGCTCAGCCACCGATTGTCAAACGGATTGATCGTTCAGGCTCCAGTCGTAGGTTAGGTAGCGAATTTTGGTCAGCGCTGATAAGGGGGAACTCGGGCTTAGGTAGGTGCCGATGTAGTCGGGCACCGAGGGGGCAACCCGCAAAAAATCTTCGCCGTACCACTTAAAAATCTTGCTGCAATAGAGCACCCCAGTTTCGCTGTCGTAGCGCACCTTGTCGGGGTTGTGGATGAATCGGTGGGCATCGGTTTCGAGCTGGGCTTCAACAATGTCAGGCCAGTAGGCCTCGTTGCGCAGAATTGGGCATCCTCCTGCGGCGCACACCAGGGCAAAGTGAATGCGCGGCTCTTTGAACTGGGGTCGCAGGGTGCCGTGCTCAATGCCGTTGAGGCTGGTAGGTTGGCCATCCAGATGGTGGAGAGAGCGGCTAAAAAATCGCCAGAAGGCCAGCCAGTTCGGTACCCCCAGCACCTTCGGCAAAATTGAGTCGATGGGGTAGCGCATCAGCACCTGCTGAATGGCAAGGGCGTTGTAGAGGTTAATCAGCAGAGCCAAAGACTCTTCGGGGGCCATACCATCGCGGCTAGTGGGCAGCGAGGCCAGCCAGGCGTCTAAGTCAGGGATGGCCTCGCGCTGCCAGCGGGCGTAGTCAACTCGGCCCTGGTCATCCACATAGGTCTGGAGCAGCGTATTCCAGGGGGTAAAATTCAGCATGGTTCATCTCCTGCGCCTGGCGCGTAATGCCTATGTCCCCAATACCAAACCCTGGGGTGCCGCTCCGGCCCTTGCGGGCCCTAGCCTGGTGGGCCGTAGACCGCTGGGTACAGCGGGCGTTCCCCGAAGTGCCAACCCTGACGACTCAGCAGCTTGCCGATTGGTTGAGCCAGGGCAACGCACCTTCCCCTATTCTGCTCGATGTGCGCCGAGACGACGAGTTTGCCGTTAGCCACCTGCCAGAGGCCCACCGCGCCGCCAATCTAGAGGCGGCGCTGGCCCTGGAGCTAGACCGCGATCGGCCTCTGGTGGCCTACTGCTCGGTGGGCTACCGTTCGGCTCGGCTGGTGGCTCAGCTGCAGGGGTTGGGCTACAGCGAGGTCTATAACCTGGCGGGGTCGATCTTTCAGTGGGCCAATCAGGGGCGATCGCTGGTAGGCCAGGGTCAGCCCCAGGCTCAGGTGCACCCCTACAGCCCGCTTTGGGGAAGGCTGCTCAAGCCTGGGCTAGCCGCTCCCCTACGCAAAGGAACTGACGGCTAGCCGCCCATCGACAACGGCGTTTCCTAGCAATTCCCGCCGACAATGCGCTCCCACTGGGGCAGGTCTTCGGGATTGTCCACATCGGTGAGGGGGGCCAGCAGTTCCACGGTGAGCCCCTGGGCGGTGGCTACCGCCAGGGTTTGCTCCAGCACCCGTTCAGTGCCCCAGTCGATGGCTTGAAATAGGGCGGGCTCTAGCTGGCGCAGCCCAATTAAGTAGTAACCGCCGTCGGTGGCCGGGCCGATCGCCACATCGACCCGCTCTAGTGCCTGGAGAGCACTGGCCAGATGATCGGCACCCAGGGCGGGGCAGTCGCTGCCGATGGCGATCGCCCCCGGCCTGCCCAGAGCAAAACTTTGGCTGAAGGCGGCGATCAGGCGATCGCCCAGGTCACCCGCACTCTGTGCAACATAGGTGACCGTATCGCCCAGCCAGTTCTGCATTTGATCCACACCACCCCCGGCAAAATGCACCTCCACCGCCAAGGGTAAGCGCTGGGCTGCCGCAGTCACCTGGGTTAGCACATGCTCAGTCATCTGGCGCTGGAGAGTCGCCGCCCCCTCGGCTCCCAGATGGGGAATAAGGCGCGTTTTAGTGCGCCTCGGCTCGGGGTAGCGGGTAAACATCAGCAGTCCGAAGGGTTTGGCCTCAGGCATCTTCCGAGCGCTGGCCTGTAATCGATCCATTGCAAACCTGCCCTTACGGTATCTATGATTTCTATCATGGGTCAGGGCTACTCCGGCAGACAATCTGGGGCGATCGAGGGCAATGACAGCGCGTCAACAACTTTCCATTTTCTAAAAACCAATCGCAGGTTTGGCCCACCGCTTGGGTACCCTATTGCGAAATGGGGAACGCATCATGGATTCCATGGCTTGACCAACTGCTGTTTAAGGCTGCTTAGCCATACCTGAGCCAATCTATCCATGGCAAATTCTCCGATTCGGGTCGGTGTTCTCCACTCCACCACCGGGGCCATGGCCGCCAGCGAAGCGCCCCTGGTGGCGGCTGCGCTGATGGCCATCGACGAAATCAATCAGGCTGGCGGTGTGCTGGGCCGTCCCCTAGAGCCAGTGGTCGCAGACGGAGCCTCAGAGCCAGGACAATTTGCGCAGGCTGCCCAGCAGCTGCTGGCCGTAGACTCGGTAGCGACTCTCTTTGGCTGCTGGACTTCTATGAGCCGCAAGGCCTTGCTGCCGGTACTCGCGGCCCACAATCGGCTGCTGTGGTATCCCGTTCACTACGAAGGGTTAGAGCAGTCGCCCTGGGTGTTTTACACCGGCTCTTGTCTCAACCAGCAGGTCGAACCCGCCCTCGACTGGCTGCTGGCCCAGGGCAAGCGCCACCTATTTTTAATTGGCTCTGACCACCTGTTTCCGCGCATTACCCATAAGATCATTAGGGGGCAGCTCAAGCACCGCCAGGGTGCGGTGGTGGGCGAGGCCTACGTTCCCCTGGGGGCCACCGACTTCAGCGATCTGGCCAAGACCATTGCCATGGCCCAGCCCGATGCGGTGTTTAACACCCTCAACGGGCCGAGCAATCTGCCCTTCTACACCCAGTGCCAGGCTCTGGGCCTGACCGCCGATCGCCTGCCGATCTTAACCGTCAGCATTGGCGAGCTAGAGCTTCAGAACATGGGCTCAGTAGCCGCCGGGCACTACGCCTGCTGGAGCTATTTTCAAAGCCTGGAGACCCCCGCCAATCGGGCGTTTGTAGAGCGGTTTAAGCAGCACAGTGGGAACCCCGGTACCAGAGCGGCTGGTGAGCACGGCGTTGGTGGCGTGACCAGCGACTCTATCGAGGCGGCCTATGCCCAGGTCTATCTGTGGCGGGCCGCCGTCACAGCCGCCCAAACCACCGCCACCAACGCCGTACGCCAGGCGGCCTACCACCAGCGCTGGGAAGCTCCCAGCGGCACCCTGTACTGCGAGCCCAACCACCATGTGCAAAAGCGGTGCCATGTGGGCCAAGTGCAGACCGATGGCCAGTTTCGCATTGTCTATTCCAGCCCTGGGCCAATTCGCCCTTTGCCCTGGCTAGGGATGGAAAACCAAACCTTCCCAGCGGCGACAGTGGTGGTTGAAATGCTTGGGGAAGTGTCGGACTGCGTCCAGTCGAGCTGGGAACTAGAGCAGCAGTCGCGGCGGCTGGAGCAGGTGCTCGCCCAGCTGCGCCAGGAGGTGGGTCAGCGGCAGCAGGCCGAGGTTGCGCTACGCGCCGCCAACGCCGAAATCACCTCCCTCAACCAGGCTCTACAGGCCGACAACATCCGCATGAGCGCCGAGCTATCGGTGGCCCGCCAGATTCAGCAGATGGTGCTGCCCCGCCCCGAGGAACTGGCCGCGATCGCCGATTTAGAGATCGCCGCTTTTGTAGAGGCCGCCGCCGAAGTAGGAGGCGACTACTACGACCTGCTCACTAGGGAATCGCCAGAGGGCGCACACACTACCCTGGCCATAGGCGACGTCACCGGCCACGGCCTAGAGAGCGGTGTGCTGATGATTATGGCGCAGACCGCCGTGCGCACCCTCCATGCCCTGGGCCAGCCCCAGGGCGCGATCGCCCCCGTTCAGGCGTTTCAGGCCATCAACGAGGTGCTCTACCAAAACCGACTGCGGATGGGGTCTCACCGCCATCTCTCCCTGGCGCTGGTGGACTACCACCAGGGCACCCTCACCCTGACCGGACAGCATGAAGAGGTGGTTGTAGTGCGGGCCAGCGGTACCGTAGAGCGCATTGACACCGTCGATCTGGGCTACCCCGTCGGTCTGATCGACGACATTGCCCCCTTTGTGGCCCAGCACACCGTTGACCTGGCCGTCGGCGACGGGGTGGTACTCTACACCGACGGCATTACCGAAGCCGAAAACAGCCAGCGCGAACTCTACGGCCTCGATCGCCTCATGACCGCCGTGCAGCGAGCCTGGGAAAGTTCTGCCGAGGCGATTCAGGCCGCTGTGATGGATGACCTGCGATCGCACATTCAAGACCACACTATTTTTGATGACCTCACCCTGGTCGTGGTCAAGCGTCGCGTTTAACCCTACTATCATTGTCCCCATGACTCGTCCCACCGATATCCCCCCCGATGCCGACCCACATGCCAGCCTCGACCCTTTGCGTCGAGAAAATCAGCGCCTGCGTCAGGAAAACGCCGACCTGCGCATTGCCCTCACTAACACGGCTGAGCACGGGGATTTGATCGAGGCCAACCTGCACCAGACCAACCAGCGGCTTCAGGCCGAAATGGTTGAGCGTCTGCGGGCCGAGGCCACACTCAAAACCCTAATCGACCTGATCTCGCGGCAGAAAGCCGATCTCGAAATCATCATGCACACCATCATGGAGCACGGCGATACCCTCGACACCCAGTGGCACCAGAAGTTTTGCGCCGCCATGGTGCGGGCCGACATCGACGGTCTCACCCAAATTCCTAACCGACGGCGGTTTGACGAATACCTGGAGCAGCAGTGGCAGGTGATGATCCATGAGCAAGAATCGCTGGCGTTGATTCTGTGCGACCTCGATGCCTTTAAGATCTACAACGACACCTACGGCCACCTGTCCGGCGACACCTGCCTGGTGCAGGTGGCCACGGTGCTGCGCCACTGTCTGCACCACAGCAGCGATCTGGTCGCCCGCTACGGGGGGGAGGAGTTTGTGGCCGTTTTGCCCCGTACTACCCTGGCCAAGGCCCAGGTGGTAGCCCAGCGCATTCAGCGGGAAGTCTTAGGGCTGCGGATTCCGCACCAGCATTCCACCGTGGCCCCGGTGGTGACCGTTAGCATTGGCGTGGCTAGCACCATTCCCCAGGCCCAGATCAGCGCCGCTGACCTACTTCAACGGGCCGATGAACAGCTCTACCAGGCCAAGCGCATGGGTAAAAACCAAATTTTCGCGGCCAGTCTCTAGTTTTTAACGGGATTCCCAAAATTTTTATTGCCAGTTATTGACTCTATGATCTCTACTTCTAACTCCAACCAGTTTGGCCGTTTCGTAGACTGCTTAGAGAACAGCAAAGAGTACCTCACGATTTGCTTTTCGCCTTCGGCATCGGCACGCCAGCAGCGGTGGCGCAACTACGGTCTTTCGGCAGATTTTCTGGGGGATTACTTTGCCACCTTCTTCCCTGGCAGCCCCCACAAAGCCGGGTCTTCTGAGGATTTAATGCAGCGCGAAACGGTGAAGTCTGCCATTAGCTATATTGCCAACGAGCTGCTCGAAAATGCGATCAAGTATCACACCGATCGCACCCCAGACCCGATTAGTATTTCGCTATTTTTGTACGAAGATTTTATTGTATTTCAGTCGATAAATTTGGTCGAAACCCTGGCTGCCGAACAATTTAAAGGGTTTATTCAAGATATTCTCACCGCCAGCGACATCGATGCTGTGTTTTCTCAACAGCTCGAAAAAGCGGCCACGGGCCAGGGAGAATCGCACATGGGCTTTTTGACGATGATGTGCGACTACGGTGTGGAATTTGGCTGGGGATTTAGGCCGCCCGTTTTGCACCAAGACGTTATTGAAGTCAATGTGCAGGCCTACCTCAGCCTGAAGGCAACCTTTTGATCTTCTACCGCCCTAGTTTAGGGTTAGGCGATCGCCCGCTTTAACCGTTGCTTGCCCCCTTACCCCCACCACCACGCCCGATGCCATGATGTCTGACTCAACCATGATTGAAACCGAAGACTACCGCGTGTACTACCAGGCCGACCGGTCTACCGTGTTCTTTGAAGGCTTTCTGCGGCTAGACGGCATTGAAGCCTACCAACCCGTGATGGATTTACTCATGGCAGCCATTGAGGGCGACCAATGCATCGTTGACCTGCATCAGCTGGAGTTTTTGAATAGCTCGGGCATTAGCATGCTGTCGATGTTTGTAGTCAAAGTGCGCGATCGCGGCACCACCCGGCTCAGCTTTCGCGGCTCGGAGGCCATTCTCTGGCAGACGCGATCGCTCAAAAACCTCAAACGCCTCATGCCCGACCTCACCATCGAAATGCTGCGGCCCCAGGCCAGCGCTGACCCATTGCCCTGATTAGCAAAAGAACGAAAATAGAAGAGCGAAGCCGAAAAAAGGCTCGACGGGCTTGAAGCCTGACATCTTAGGCTGCTCTAACCCAAAATTCACCAGCTATACCCACAAAAAAAGCGCGACCGAGGCCGCGCCTTGATGCATCAGTTCCGCCAGACGGGGGGAACCGGGTAGATGCATTAGCGGGTCGGCACGTTGCCAGGGCGCACCGAAATAGTTTGCTCGCGACCGTCGCGGCGCAGGGTGACGGCCAGGTCTTGCCCCACGGTCGAACCCTCGACCGCCTGCTGGACAGCGGCGCTTTCTTTCACCGGCTGACCTTCGACGGCCACAATTACGTCACCAGCGCGCAGACCACCTCGGGCCGCTGGGGAGTTGGGCATCACCTGCACAATCAGCACCCCCTCTTCCTCCTCCACAGAGAAGGGCCGGTCGGGGCTATTGTTGATGTTTTCCTTCACCTCGGGCGACAGATTCGCCATCTGAATGCCCAGGTAGGCATGATCGACCCGGCCAGTTTCGATCAGCTGGGCGCTGATGCGCTGCACGGTATTCATCGGAATCGCAAAGCCAATGCCCTGCGCCCCCTGGATAATGGCGGTGTTGACGCCAATCACCTCGCCGTTGAGGTTGAGCAAGGGGCCACCGGAGTTGCCGGGGTTAATGGCGGCGTCGGTTTGAATAAAATCAACCCGCTTGTCGGGTACCCCCACCTCGCGGCTAGAACGACCAGTGGCGCTGATGATGCCAGCGGTCACGGTGCTGTCGAGGCCCAGGGGGTTGCCAATGGCGATCGCCCATTCCCCAGGCTGTAGCTGGTCAGAGTCGCTGATGGCCACGGTGGGCAGGTCGTCGGCCTCAATTTTGATCACCGCTACGTCAGTCACCTCGTCGGCCCCCAGCACCTCGCCGGTAAAGCTGCGACCGTCGGTCAGAGTCACCTGCACTTCGTCGGCCCCGGCGACCACGTGGGCATTGGTAATAATTTGCCCGTCGGCAGAGGTAATAAAGCCCGAGCCCACGCCCCGCTGCACCTGCTGCCCCTGGGGCACCTGCATGTTGCCAAAGAACCGCCGGAAGGCCGGGTCTTGGAACATGGGCGGCACACTGGTCTGCACCGTGCGAGCCGCATCGATGCGAACCACTGAGGGCTCTACCTGACGCACGATGTCGGCAATCACATTGGGGTTGGAGACCGAGGGCGCGATCGCCAGATCACCCTGAGTACCGCTGTTCTGGGGCTGGCTCTCTTGAGCCTTAGGGGCCGGTGCAGGAGATTCCTGATCGCCACTGTTCCAGAAGCCGTTGTCCCAGAATACATCGGTGGTGGTCGGCTGGCTGGTGGCCGAGGGCTGCACCAGGGCGCTGATAGCCTGGCCGCCAGCAGTGGCAACTCCTGCCCCTAAAAGCACTAGGGCCAACGACTTGGCGGCGGGCCGCACGCTGCGCCCAGACCCTCGTCCAGAAACAGGCTCAGAAATACGCCCAGAACCGTCCTTATCCATTGCTGTTACCTCGTTTATGTCTCGCATGATGTTTATAACAATAGAGATATGGTATGGCAGGGGGGTGGCGGGGCCATGGCGAAGCTGTGACACTTTGGCCGCTTTGACTGTGACGATTTAGGGCTCGTCGCCATCGCCATTCGGGCCTTGCCCAGGGATGCACTGACGGCGGCAGTCGCCCTGGTCTAGGCATTGTGGCATGGCGGTATGATTGCGCAGAATTTTGAACGAGTCCGTAAGACCTACAGCGTTCGGTTCATGCCTTGAGTCAGCAACCCCCGAACGCCCATTGAGCAAATCGTAGCTGAAAAGCAGCCTTTCAAAAGTGCTGCTCAAAGCCAGTTGCCTACCAAGACTAAAGGCGCCCACTTGGAGGGAATTGTGCCTTCGTTACTCTTGTCATTTTCGCCGCCGCTTCTGCCTCGAATAGCCTGAATCTGGGCTTGCTGAAGCGCCTGAGCCTTATTCAAGGTTGGATCTCTCAAAAAGCGATAGAAGTCTCCAGTAATTTGCGCTGTAGTTTGGTCATCGGCTTGCCAGAGGGATGCGATCGCACTCCTCGCTCCAGCCCGAATGGCTACCCCGGCTAAACCTAGGGTGGCGCGATTATCTCCAATGGCGGTTTCACAAGCGGTCAGCATGACCAGATCAATTTGCTGTTTGTTAGGGTTGCCTACCCGGATAAACGATTCTAACTGGCCAAAAGTAACCTTTTCGCCCTGGCCTGTAATGATGAAATTGTCTTTGGGGTCAGGGCTAAACAGCCCATGGGTAGCCAAGTGCAAAATTGGGTAGTCACTCGTTTGCAAAGCCTGCTGAAGCTGTCTCTGGCTGAACTCAGCATCCAAAAACACTTGGCTGCCTGGCAATGCCTCAACCACTAGCTTAATTTCATCGGGTACTGAGGGCAGGGCGCGAAACGTAGTTTCATCGACCACAAGTCGCTGGCTGCTGCCTAAAACCAGTGCTTGTAGATTTTCGGGCCGTAAACCTGTGGGAGCGGTCAGGGTAAGCGCTGGTGTTGTGGCGATCGCATACTTCTCAATCAAAAACTGGCTACCGTCGTGCAGGGTCGCCATCGGCACACTGCGCAAAAAGCCATCGTGAATGAAGACTAGTGTATTGATGCCTGCACTCTGAAGATTGGCTTCCAGCGGCGCAATTATCTGAGCATAAAGCTGCTCAGCCAGGGTGGTGTCGTAGGGCTCAGTAGCCCTGTCTTCGAGTCCCTTGCGAAACTCAATGATTGTGGTTTGTAACTGCTGGGTGTTATCGATCCAGACGAGCCGAGATGGCTGATCTGGGATGTTAGCAATCAGAGCGGTGCGATCGGGAAAAATCACCGAGCTGATCACAGCCGTACCAGTGCTCTCGGCTAGCAGATCAACCCGCGCCTGCACAACAGGACTCAGAATGCAGTCATTGCCGAAGTAGTTTTGCAGTTCTGCAAGCCGTAGGGCATCAGCCGTTACCAGAGCCGCTTCTAAGGGAGAAGACGCTTCCGGCTGCTCAGGCAATTGCTTAGTGGCGACCCGTTGTGAGTCGGGCACCCCAGCCAGCTGTAGCTCAATTAGCTCGCGATAAATCGGGTCTACGGTATCGCGAAAGTCGAACTGCACATCCTGATTTGCAGTGAGAATCTCGGTGCGAATAGAGTCGAGGGTGGCCACCGCCTGGTTGTACGTTGCCAGCGCCCTGTCGGATTGCCCCTGCTGGCGATAAATGCGTCCGGCTTGCCACTGCCACAGATAAAGACTGTCAGCAGAATCTAAGTCTTGAGTAGCGGCTATTTGAGCCTGTTGAGTCAAGCTGAGAGCCTGACCAAAGTCACTTTGACACTCGGCTAGATGGCCTAGCTCGCCTAGCGCAAATGACTCAGCCCGCTGGTCATTGATTTGAGTGGCGATCGCAGCGCCCCGCTTCAGCCATTTTTGAGACTCAGTCTCACTATCTGAGGATACGCAACCGAACGCTTTACCCAGCGGCTGGTACGACCGCCCTAGGGCGATCGCGCCGTAGGATGCTTCGCGGCTAGGGGGCAATTGATCAATCAATGCGCCTAGGCGATCGCGCGTGGCCGAGATCGCCGCCGTATTCTCCTGACGGCGGTAAAGGGGAAGCAGATTGAGCCGAGTCTGGAACTCTCCCGACAGGTTTGACTGCCGCTGGGCGATTTCTAGAGCCTGCTCAAACTGCTGCTGGGCTGTGGCTTCGTAGCCCTGTGCTTCTTCTACAAATACTTTATCGTCCAGCCCAATATCGCGGACTCCCTCTGCGCGCCGAAATTCGACTTGAGCCTGGCGACTCGAAATACTGCCTAGGCTATTTTGCATCGGTACTTCAAACTGGCTATACCCAGCCGCTTGGGTTAAAGCTAGCCCCTGCTCTAAAAATGCCTGGGCTTCTGCATAGTCACCCTGAAGGCGATAGGCCTCACCCAAGCTGCCCAGGGCGGCAGCTTGGCCTAGGGTATCCTTGGCAGCAAGCGCGATCGGCAAGGCCGAGCTGGGTTCACAATCGTCAACAGAGATCTCAGCTTTAGGTAAACACAGCAGGGCAATGGCACGGCGATGCTGCCCCAGACTTAAATGCACCTGAGCCTGCTCGGTCAGCGATCGCCCGACCTGCATGGTGTTGCCACCTCGGCGGTGAAGGTCGATGGCAGTAGCCCAAGCCTCTAGGGCCGCTGAGGGTTGCCCCAGCTGCTGGTAGGCCCGCGCCAAGTTTTCGTAGACTAGGGTGCGATCGGCTACTTCAGTATCAGTAGGGAAGGTTTGCAAGGCCGTTTGCCAGCGATCGACGGCGCTCTGGTAATCGCCAGCCTGGTAAAGAGTCACCCCTTCTTGCACCAGCTGAGCGGGGGTCACTGCTTCAGCAGATATTCCACCCAGCAGCAGCCCGTGACCACCCCACAAAGTAAGGGTCAGACTGGCCAAGAAAAGAATGCTCAGAAGACTCCGCAAAGGGCGACGCATAAGGCTCAACATCAAACACACCCCTGTTGAATTTTGATACAGACTTTTGGCTCAGGCTCCGCTGAAGTAAGGCCCAACAATTACCGCTTAGCGTACCAGAAGGGTTTTGGGACAGGCACAATGCTTAATCACACTGTTAGGTTTCACTGCTGGCTAGGTTTCACTGCTGGCAGGCTGTTTTGCTAGGTGCTGCCAGCCGATGCGGCGCTGCGATACCTAACCGGCTTCTATGCACAGCATCATTCTGCTGAAAGGCTTAGCGAATGAGCGTATTGGTGCGATCGCGGCTGTTAGCAACAGTCTCTGCCTTAGGGGCATTGTGCCTCTGAGGTAGTTGCAGTTATAGTCATTGTGAATTTTTCTACTTGATCATCCTCTAGGTGCCGTTGGGCTGATGTATTTTCGCCTAATCACCCCCAAAGAGGTATTGGGCCGATTTTTTCACCCGCTCCTGGAAGATCGTCTTCCTGTTCTAAGGCGTTCTCAACGAAAAAATCGATGCGACTGGCAGAATTCATCCTCGGAAACGTTGAGCCCATTCTTGTGGAATGGGAAACGTTTGCCCGCAGCCTTGAGCCTGGGTCGAATATGACCAAGCCCGCCCTGCGGGACGACGCCGGGGCAATATTGCGAACGACCGCGCGCGACATGCAGGTCGGCCAAAGCCCCGCCCAGCAGGTGAGCAAGTCCAAAGGCAACGGCGGCGTTAGCAGCGACGAAAGCGACCGCCTCGACCACGCCTCAGCAATGCACGGCGCAGAGCGCGTGGGCTCAGGCTTTGACATCATGGAAGTCGCCTCCGAATACCGCGCCCTGCGCGCCAGCGTGCTCCGCCTGTGGCGCAAGAGCCACCCGCACTTCGACATCGACGACATCGATGACATCACCCGCTTCAACGAGTCGATTGATCAATCGCTCGCCGTCGCCATCGGCAGTTACACCAATCGTGTCGATCAGTCGCGCCGCATGTTCCTGGCGATTCTCGGCCATGACCTGCGCAACCCGCTCAACTGCATCAGCATGGCCGCCCAACTGGTCTCGCGCACCACAGCCGAAAACCCGAGCTCTGCCAAAGCGCTGTCGGTGATCGAGACAAACACGCAGGCGATCATGCAGTTGATCCGCGACCTGACCGACTTCGCCTCGACGGGGCTGGGCAGCGCAATGCCGCTGACGTGCGGCCCGGTCGATCTAGAAAAACTCTGTCGCAAAGTCTTCGAGGGGTTCTGCCTGGCCCACCCGCAGCGCAATCTGCGCTTTCACCCAGACGGCGATCTCATCGGCACCTGGGATGCGGCCCGACTCGGCCAGGTCGTCTCTAACCTGATGGGCAACGCCATTCAGCACGGGGCACCCGAGGGGCCGATCGAGCTATCCGTCACTTCAGGCAGCTCAACCGTGGTCTTGAGCGTGCACAACGAAGGGTCGCCGATTCCGCCAGAAATGCTGGCCACAGTCTTTGATCCGCTCATGTGCCACACCACGTCAGAAACAAAAGCGCAGCGGGCTCCGGGCAGCGTTGGTCTGGGGTTGTACATCGTGCGTGAGGTCGTTGTCGCCCACGGGGGCACGGTAGAGGTCGCCTCGACGGCGCAGACAGGCACGACTTTTACCGTTTACCTGCCGCGATCGTGCCCAGTTGAGGGCGATCGTCAGCCAGGGTAGAGTGCCCTGCCGGCTGCACCGCCTTAGCTATTTCCATTGCCTTCTTTGACCAGCACCAACCTGAGATTAGTCATCGCCCAGCAGATCGTCTAAAACAGCGGCAGTCAAACCATTTACAGCCGCTTCCTGGCGAATCTCCTGAGTTACAGCTTCAAGACTATCGGGCTTTACCATATGCTTTAGCCACAAGCTAACAATCGTCTGCATCGCCCGTTGCTGACTCGACGACGCATTGCGCCATGCCAACCTTTACAACCAGCAATCCCTTGCTTACCGTGATGGATAAGCCCTTTTGAGACCTCACCCCCTATGAAGTACCGACGCTTTGGTCGTACCGAGCTTCAGATGCCCGTCTTCTCCTGCGGCGGCATGCGGTACCAACACTCCTGGAAAGATGTGCCCTTAGAGGACGTTCCCCAGAAAAACCAAGAAAACCTAGAGGCCACCATTCGCCGCGCCCTGGACGTGGGCATCAACCACATCGAAACCGCGCGGGGCTACGGCACTTCCGAGGTGCAGCTGGGGCAGATCTTGCCCAAGTTAGACCGCTCTAGCCTAATCGTGCAAACCAAAGTCTCCCCCACCGAAGACCCAGACAAATTTCGCCAAAACCTGACCCAGTCCCTCGATAACCTAAAACTTGACACGGTGGATCTGCTCGGCCTCCACGGCATCAATACTGCCGATATTTTAGACTGGGCTCTGCGCCCCGGCGGCTGTATGGAGGTGGCCCGCGAGTTTCAGCGACAGGGGCGGGTGCGGTTCATTGGCTTTTCGACCCACGCGCCGACGGCGGTGATTCAGCGGGCGATCGCATCCGACCAGTTCGACTACGTCAACCTGCACTGGTACTACGTCAATCAAGATAATTGGGCGGCGATCGCCACTGCCCAGCGCCACGATGTCGGCGTCTTTATCATCAGCCCATCCGATAAAGGGGGCCACCTGTACAATCCTCCCGCCAAGCTGGTGCAGTTGTGCGATCCCCTCAGCCCCATGGTGTTTAACGATCTGTTTTGCCTCAGTCATCCCCAGGTGCACACCCTCAGCATTGGCGCAGCCCGCCCCACCGACTTTGACGAGCACCTCAAGACCCTGCCCCTGCTGGCGGATGCTGACGCACACCTCAAACCCGTGTGCGATCGCCTGCACCACCACGCCCAAACCATGCTGGGCGAAGACTGGCTGCGCACCTGGCAACTGGGCCTGCCCAGCCCGGACGAAACCCCCGGCCACATCAACATCCCCGCCATTTTGCGGCTGCGCAACCTGCTGCTAGCCTTTGACATGGAAGACTACGCCAAGGCCCGCTACAACATGCTGGGCAACGCGGGCCACTGGTTCCCCGGCGAAAAAGCCGAGAACCTGAGCCAGGTGAATCTATCTGAATGCCTGCGCCGCAGCCCCCACGCCGAGAAAATTCCCCACCTGCTGGCCGAGACCCACGACAGGCTGGCCGGGCAGACGATGGCGCGACTGTCGAATGCGTAGTTGAATTGTAGGCACTGCCCACCCTACCGTGCTACGTGATCCCAGGGCTTCACCATATATTGATAGGGAATTGCAGCGATTCCTGAACATTTGTGAGAAGTGATTTTAAGACTTTGTTACGATGGTCACAAACGCACAGGAGAACCATTCACCATGCCGCATACTTCTTCCAACAAAAATTCTGTCGTGATCTCCCCGTCAATTTTATCGGCAGACTTCAGCCGCCTGGGCGAAGAAATCAAAGCCGTTGACGAGGCCGGTGCCGACTGGATTCACGTTGACGTGATGGATGGTCGCTTTGTGCCCAACATTACCATTGGCCCCCTGATTGTCGATGCCATTCGCCCCGTTACCCAAAAGCCCCTCGATGTTCACCTAATGATTGTCGAGCCTGAGAAGTACGTGGCCGACTTTGCCAAAGCTGGCGCTGACATTATCACTGTGCATTGCGAGCACAACGCCTCGCCCCACCTGCACCGCACCCTGGGCCAAATCAAAGAACTAGGCAAAGAGGCGGGCGTGGTGCTCAACCCCGGCACCCCGCTGTCGCTGATCGAGAACGTGCTCGACCTCTGCGACCTGGTGCTGATCATGAGCGTCAACCCCGGCTTTGGCGGTCAGAGCTTTATTCCCACCATGGTAGATAAGGTGCGTGCCCTGCGCACTATGTGCGACGAGCGTGGCCTCAACCCCTGGATCGAAGTAGACGGTGGCCTCAAGGTGAACAACACCTGGCAAGTGCTGGAGGCTGGAGCCAACGCGATCGTGGCGGGTTCGGCGGTGTTTAACGCGCCCGACTATGCCGCTGCGATCGAAGGCATTCGCCACAGCAAGAGCCCCGCCCCCGAGCTGGCCGTCGTTTAGACAGAATAACGGTGACCGCTAACAGCGGCTGTCTCTCCTGGAGTCGGCTTTGAAAAAGGGATGAGTTGAGCGTTAGAGCTGACTCATCCCTTTTAGCTTTTTGACGTGCGGGGAAACTGACCCAGGTGGCGGCCCAGGTCTTTCTGCACCTGGTGGTACAGCCCATCACTCTCACCCTTGAGGCTGACTACGCCATACACCTGCACCGCTTCGTGCTCGCGCCCGGCTAATACGTGAGTGCCGTGGTCAACGCTGACAATGTGGTCTTTCACCAGGTCGTAGCAGGGCTGGGTAATTAAAAGATCGGTGCCGACCATCTTGGTCAACCCCTCAATGCGGCTGGCGACGTTTACGGTGTCGCCAATGGCGGTGTACTCTAGCCGCTGCACCGACCCCACATTGCCCACCACCAATTCACCGTAGCTGATGCCAATACCGTTGTAGAGCGGCGGCAGTCCTTTTTCTTTGAGAGTAATGCGTAGAGTGGCTAGCGCCTCTCGCATGGCCAGGGCGGCGGAGACGGCCCCGAGGGCATCCTGCTCTGGCCCGAGGGATTTGGGCGCACCAAATTCGGCCATCACCGCATCGCCAATGAATTTGTCGATGGTGCCCCGGTACTCCAGAATGGCGTCCACCATCACATCCAGGTAGGTGTTGAGCAGGCTGACGGTTTCGATCGCCCCCAGCTGGTACGAAATGCGGCTAAACCCGCGAATGTCTGAAAACAACACCGCCGCCTGAAACTTTTGCCCCACGGTGAGGCTGGTAAAGTCTTCGGGCTGGCTGAGAATTTCTTGGGCCACCGAGGGGGCGACGTAGCGCTCTAGGGTGCGGCGCAGGCGCTGCTCTTCGAGCCGATTGCTGACGGCCCCGGTGGCAATGTAGGTGACGCCGCCCATGCCCAAACAGGCGACGGGGATGGCCACGGGCATGAGGCGATCGCGGTGCACCATCAGCAGGTAGGCCAGCGCTCCCCAGGCGGCGATCGCGCCCAAAAAACCCACCAGCCGAGGTACCGGCTGAGTGAAGCGGTAGCCAAGGCCGAGGCCGATAGCCCCAATGGCGATCGCCGTCAGCAGTCCCTGGGCTAGGGGGTTGGCGATCGCAGGGTTGACGGTGCGCCCTTCCATCAGGGCGGCCAGGGCGTGGGCATGAATTTCGACCCCCGGCATGGCTCCGTCGATGGGGGTGCGCTTGCGGTCTTGAAACGACTCGGCCATGGGGCCAATCAGCACAATTTTGTCTTTAAACTGATCGGCAATCAGGGGCCAGTTGTCGGGGTCGAGCACCTGCACAAACGACACTACTGGAAAGCTACCCGCCGGGCCGTAAAAAAAGATTTCTTCACTCTGGCGGCTGGGGCTGGGGTAGCCAGCGGCGGCCAGGGTGTCCGCCGCCAGAGATGGCAAATCATCCCCAAAGCTGTGGGCCTGGCGCAGGTTCTCAATGCCCCGGTCGGGAAAGGCGCGATACTTGCCGTCGGTATCGACCTCTAGATTGATCAGGCCCGCCCGGTTGTCGTAGACGGGTGCTAGCAGGTTGGTAAACAGGCCAAAGTCGCTACTCGACACATCGTAGGCGGCGGCCAGGGTGACGCGATCGCCCCACCGGGCCAGGGTGTCTGCCAGCGCTGCATCGTCGTCGGGGCCGTAGCCGCTAGGGTCTACCAGCAGCACGTCAACGGCTACCGCCTTGGCCCCAGCGGCCATCAGCCGCTCAATGGCCTGGGCGTAGGCGCTGCGCTGCCAGGGCCAGATTCCCAACGGGGCCAAAAAGGGGTAGCGCTCTGGGTCAGCCCGGTATAGATCGCCCTGGGTGAGCGAGTACTCGTCAATCCCCAGAATGACGATTTCTTCTGGGGGTGTCACCGGCCCCCGCAGGCGCAGCAAAAACGACTGGGCCTGGCCCTCAATCAGCACAATCCACGGGTGCTGGGAGGTGAGGGCGATCGCGCCAAACACGGCCCAGCTCACCATCAACCCGTGCCCCAGCCGAAAAATACGCCGATAGGATCTCACCATGGCAACCGTTTCCTAAGACGCAAACGCTGGCCGCGCAACGCGGCCACAGAGCCCGACGAGCCTGACCATACTCACAGTTCCCCAACTATAGGCTCCCATGCTAGAAGCCTCTCCTAGAACGGGAAGGGAAAGCGGATCGGCGGGCTGGGAATGGAGGGCAACCAGTAGTAGGGCAACGGCACCCCCGGAAACAGCTGCTCAAAGGAGCGGCGCAGGTTAGCCATGCCGGGTATTTCTACCGCAAAACCGTCAATCAGCGGGCCTTCCAGCAGATCGATAAAATCCTCAGGGCTCAGGGGCGAAATCACCGCTTCGTCGGCCTCGGCATCGACGATCGCCTGCTGCCCCTCCGCCAGGGTAATAGAATCCTCTGGCGCAAAGTCTACGGTTTCTGCCTGGGTCTCGTCAGTCGGCAAAGCGGGTTTAGAGTCTTCGTCGTCAACCGGTGAAGCGCTGTTTTGCTTCGGTGCGGTGAGAAAACCGAGGGGTCCAGTAACTGGCCCAGTCGGTGTAGTTGGCCCGGTGGGGGCAGGGGTTACAGGATCAGGGGTTACAGGGTCAGGGATCAAAGGGTCAGAGGGGCCTACCGGCGCTGGATCAATCGGCGGCCTAGATGGCTCCATCGGATGGACGAAGGGGACTACCGGGTCGGTCGTAGGCACCGCCGGGTCTAGGGTAGGGTCTAGGGGATCAAAGTCGTCGGCCATCGGATCGACGGGCTCAGGGCTGGCATTGCGCTCCACCACCACTTCCCCCTCAAAAACCTGAATAATAGTCTCCCCAGATTCGGTGACTTCGATGGTATAAATTGTGCCTCGCACTCCGGCAACGGTGGAAGTCGAACAGCCGTTGAGGTTGCCGTTGACCAGCAGCGTGCCCCGGTTGATTTGGGCACACTGCCCAATCACCAAACTAGAGTTGTGGGCCAGGCGGGCGACGGCCCCAGTATTAAACCGCAGGGATGCTCGGGCATCCTGAGTTCTGACCTGCTGACGCTGCTGAGCCACGCTGTTGACCTGGGCAGCGCGGTTTTGAATGTAGACCTGGTTGCTGTCTAAAATTTCAGTCACGGTGGCGGCAGAGATTGACTGGCCCTGGGCTCGCTGCCCTGGTAAGGCCAGCAGGCTGCTGCCCACCAGTGCCGCCCCCATAAGTCGGGCAAACCGCCGCCAGCTGGTGCTGGGCTGTAGTCTAAACCCCAATAACCAAAAAGACGCCATCATAAGTTCCACTGAGTTGCCTTGATAGGATCTATACACAGGCAACCATCCAAATTCAGCATAAATTGCGAAACTTAACCCGCCTAAACGCTAGCTGAATACATCAGGCTGGTCGGGGTCGTGTACCTGGCCCAGGTGGGGCAACAGAGCACTGACATCATCGGGGGACTCGGCAATCATCGTCAGCAGGTCATAGGCCTCCATCGGCTCGCCGGTTTGCGCCGACAGGCGATGGGCGTAGTAGCGCAACTGGGCCATAATGCGCGGTTCGGCCTGGCGCAGGTACATGCACAGGCAGGCCCGCGCCTGCGACTCAGGGTCGCGCCCTAAAAAATAGGCCAGGGCCGCCAGCAGATCGCGCTCATAGTCGGGCAGGCTTTCGGGATCGATAGGCATGGTAGGGCGCATAAGCTTGGCCTCAGGCAAAAGCCGCTAAGCGGTAGCGTTGGCCTTTGATACTACCTTTTTGGCTGCAAAGCAGTCTAGACAGGCGATCGCACCGCCGCAACCCGGCCCTTCAGAACAGGGCGCTGCAAAAAAGGCACCAGACAAGTCGCCCGGCGCCCAATCGCATTACTCATTGACCTCACTGGCCACTAGCCAGGGCTGGCGGGGGCCTCGCCCTTTTCAAACACTTTCTCGGTAATCAGGCGTGAGCCCTGCTTGCGGGTGAGGTAGTTGGCCACCCACTGGGTCATCACCATGAGCTTGTTATCAAACTCAATCAGGTAAAAAATGTGCACAAACAGCCACACAAACCAGGCAAAAAAGCCGGTGAGCTTGGCCCAGGGCAGGTTGACCACGGCGGCATGGCGACCGATTACCGCCAGACTGCCAGTGTCTTTGTATTCGAAGGGAGGCAGAGTTTCGTTTTTGAGCTGCTTTTGAATGAGTTTGGCTACGTATTTGCCTTCCTGCATAGCAACCGGGGCCACTCCCGGCAGGGGGCGCTCTCCCTGGTGGGCAAAATGGGCCAGGTCTCCTACCACAAAGATGTTGGGATGGGTGGGCAGGCTGAGGTCGTTGTTAACCATGACGCGGCCCGAGCGATCGCGCTCAGCGCCAGTGCTCTCGGCCAAAATGCCGCCCATGCCGGGGTCACGCACGCCAGCCGCCCACAGCACCGTACCCGCCTGGAGGGTGGTGACCTCTCCTCCCTGCTTGAGGGTGATCTGGTGCCCTGAAATATCCGTTACCAAAGATTGGGTCAACACCTCGACACCCATTTTCTCCAGGTCTGTGTTGGCGCGGGCCGACAGTTCTGCGGGGAATGGGGGCAGCACCCGATCCATGCCTTCTACTAGCAGAATGCGGCTGTCGGTGGTGTCAATGTGGCGAAAGTCGTTGCGCAGGGTGTGGAAGGCCAGCTCGGCCAGGGCTCCGGCCAGCTCTACCCCGGTGGGGCCGCCACCCACAATCACGAAGGTGAGCAGGGTTTGCCGGAGCGCAGGGTCAGCGGTGTTCTCGGCCTTCTCAAAGGCGGCAAAGATGCGCCGCCGCATTTCTAGGGCGTCTTCTACGGTTTTGAGGCCGGGGGCCACCTCGGCCCAGTCGTCGCGGCCAAAGTAAAAGTGGCTCATGCCCGTGGCCACAATCAGGCTGTCGTAGGTCACAACCCGGCCATCAGCAAGGCTGACCACCTGCGGGCCAGGATCAACATTGGTGACCTCCCCCATTAGCACTCGGGTATTCTTTTGGGCGCTGAGGATGCCGCGCAGGGGAGAGGCAATGTCGCCGGGGGAGAGGCCGCCGGTAGCCACCTGGTACAGCAGCGGCTGAAACAGGTGAAAGTTGCGCTTGTCAATTAGCGTCACTTCCACATCGGCACGACCGAGCTGCTGGGCGGCGTAAAGACCGCCAAAGCCACCGCCAATAATCACTACCTGATGCTTGCCGGGGGTAACGGGCGGCACCTCAACGGTGGGGGAAGCGTCGGCGCGGGCTGCGTCTGGGGCCGTAGCGGCTTGGTCGGAGCGTGAGACAGTCTGCATGACAATACCAGGGAAGCAGGTTGTTACTTTTCGTTATAAAGCAGGATACCGCTAAATACTGTGCGCTGTGCTATATCCGCGCAGCTCCATGCAGCCTGTCCAAGATTGTGACAAGTTGAGGCAAAGGGGTTTCGATCGCAGGGATCGAGCTGATAAGCTAAAGGATCTGATTTTTGTCAGCTCTACTCGATCAATTCTGAGTAAGGTCGCGTTTGGGCTGCGCTAAGCGGGCTAAAATTTGGGGAGCTTTTCTGCGCCTCGGCGACGGGGTGAGAGGGGCCGACCTCGCGATCGCAGGGAGACAAGAAATACGGCTATGACGCTGATCGTACAGAAATATGGCGGCACCTCCGTGGGCACCGTGGAGCGCATTCAGGCGGTGGCCCAGCGGGTGCAAGCCACAGTCGAGGCCGGTAACTCGGTGGTGGTGGTGGTGTCGGCCATGGGTAAAACCACCGACGGCCTGGTCAAACTCGCCAATGACATTACCGATCAGCCCAGCCGTCGCGAAATGGATATGCTGCTCTCAACCGGCGAGCAGATCACGATCGCCCTGCTGACCATGGCTCTCCACGCCCTGGGGCAAGATGCCATTTCCCTCACGGGAGCCCAGGTGGGCATTGTCACCGAGGCGGAGCACACCCGCGCCCGCATTCTAAAAATTAAAACCGATCGCCTCCAGCGCCACATTGACGAAGGCAAGGTGATTGTGGTGGCTGGGTTTCAGGGCATTAGCCAAACCACAGATTTAGAAATTACCACCCTGGGCCGGGGCGGGTCTGACACCTCGGCGGTGGCTCTGGCGGCGGCGCTCCAGGCTGAGACATGCGAAATCTACACCGACGTGCCCGGCATTCTCACCACTGACCCGCGCCTGGTGCCCGAGGCTCAGCTGATGGAAGAGATCACCAGCGATGAAATGCTGGAGCTGGCCAGCTTAGGGGCCAAGGTGCTGCACCCCCGCGCGGTGGAGATTGCCCGCAACTACGGCGTCACCCTGGTGGTGCGATCGAGCTGGACCGATGAACCGGGCACCCGCGTGATCTCGCCCCGGCCCCAGCCTCGACCTCTGGAGGGGCTAGAGCTAGCCCACCCCGTAGATGCCGTCGAGTTTGACACCGACCAGGCCAAGGTGGCCCTGCTGCGGATTCCCGATCGCCCCGGCATTGCCGCCCGGCTGTTTGGCGAACTGGCCACCCAGGCGCTGAATGTCGATTTGATCATCCAGTCGATCCATGAGGGCAACACCAACGACATCGCCTTCACCATGGTCAAAGCGAACCTCAACCGGGCCGAGGCGGTGGCCGAAGCCATTGCTCCGGCCCTGCGCAGCAACCCTACCGACACCACCCAGGCGGAGGTAATGGTAGATCACCGCATGGCCAAGATCAGCATTGCCGGGGCGGGCATGATCGGTCGGCCTGGGGTAGCCGCCAAGATGTTTTCGTCCCTGGCAGCGGCGGGGATCAACATTCAGCTGATTTCGACCTCGGAGGTGAAGGTTAGCTGCACCATTGACGTGGAAGACTGCGATCGCGCCATTGCCGTCCTCTGCGAGGCCTTTGAGGTCACCTCGTCCCCTAGACCCCAGGGAGATTCGCCCCTGGCCAATGCGGCTCCTATGGTGCGGGGGGCCGCATTGGATACCAAGCAGTCCCGCGTGGCCATTCGCCACGTGCCCGATCGCCCCGGGATGGCCGCCCACATCTTTCAGCTGCTGGCCATCCACGGGGTTAGCGTAGACATGATCATTCAGTCGCAGCGCTGCCGTCTGGTACATGGCCAGGCCACCCGCGACATTGCCTTTACCGTGGCCCAGGGCGATGCCCAGACCGCCAAGGCCGTGGTGGAGTCTGCCGCCGCCGAGCTGGGTTTGGGGGATGTGGCGGTGGACGATGCGATCGCCAAGGTCAGCGTCGTCGGCACCGGTATGATCTACGCCCCTGGGGTGGCGGCGCGCATGTTCAAGGCGCTCTCAGAGCAGGGCATTAACCTGCAAATGATTGCCACCTCAGAGATTAAAATTAGCTGCCTGGTGGCCGAAGAGGAGGGCGTTAAGGCGCTGCGGGCTGTGCACAACGCCTTTGGCCTAGCGGGGCTAGAGCGCACCGTTGTACCGGCCTGATCCGCTCCATCCCACCAGTCCTACAACCCAAACTAAAAAAACACCGATGGTTAAGCGGTGCTTGTCCCCCAAGGGGGGCGAAGGTATTACTTCAGCGCTAGGTTTAGCTCGGCACAGATCGAGAAAGGCTAGACCTTGCTATGCACCCCTTTCTTCGCACTGGTCGGCTGAATGCGGAACTTCACCAGGTTGGCCAACTCTTGCAGTTGGTGAATGGCCTCGGCCCCTTCCAGCTTCATCAATTCGCGATCGTCGCGCATCTCAGTCCAGGTGATGCCATAGTCGGAGACCAGGAAGCGAATCAGGTGGTCATCGCCCAGGCTCACCATAAAGGATGCACTGTTCATTTGGCCGCCACAGGTGTAGCAGGAGGCCAGATACCCCATACCCTCTAGCACGGTGGCCAGGGCTTGCAGGTTCATGACCAGGTCTCTAACAAATTGGCGGTGCTGCTCGGCTAGTCTGACAAACATAACGACACTCCTCGTTACCCATGGAAATTGTAGCTTAAAAGTTAATTAATTCTTAAGATTTAACCGGTGGTGAGCATTTTTTGCATGCTTTAATCCGTCTATCTTAACGATCTCACAGTAAATATGCCTACTGTGGGGGGGTGAATTGGGCCACTAAATGCTGGCCTGAACCCTGGGATGCAGACGCTGAAGGCATCTTGTGGATTGTGAAAACTTGATAACCTGGGAACCCTGGCATGAAATCTAGGCCATTTTTATGATTCACCAAAGGGTAAGCACTAACCTTTGGGCGATCCGTAGCCATCACCACGAAATAGTGCCCCAATGTCATGCAATGTTAGGAATCGGCCGTGGCCAGCCCCGGCGTTTTGAGCACCCAGGTGTGATCTTCGCCCAGTTCTAAGGTGTTTTGGTGGTAGCCGTTGAGCGATTCGCGGTGGCCGACGCTGACAAAGGTGGTGCCGGTGTGGCGCAGATGGTCGTAAAGTTTTGCTTCGTTGGCCCGATCTAGGGCGCTGGTGGCTTCGTCGAGAATGACAAAGTCGGGCTGGCTGACCAAAATGCGGGCGAAGGTAAGGCGCTGCTGCTCGCCCAGCGAGAGCACGTCGCCCCAGGCTTCGATCGCATCAAAGCCGTCAAAACGTTCGGCTAGATTCGCCAGATTGACTTTCTCCAGAGCGACCTGAAGCCCAGCATCGTCTACGGCTTGACTGGTGTTGGGGTAGAGCAACTGCTCCCGCAGAGTGCCAAGAATCATGTAGGGCTTTTGGGGCAAGAACAAAATGTTGTCGAGGTCGGGGCGGTGGATGGTGCCACTACCCGACTGCCAGAGACCGGCGATCGCCCGCAGTAGCGAGCTCTTGCCGCAGCCGCTCGGCCCCACAATCAGCAGCCCGGTTTGGTCGGGGATATCTATAGAGAGGTTTTCGACCAGGGTGCGCTGGTAGTTGGGGGTTTGCAGGGTGAACTGCTTCAGCGCCAGGGAGTCTGAGGTTTCAATGGCGATGGTGGGATGCTCTACGGATGCTGGAGCGTCTGCCGCCGTGGGATGGTCTACGGATGCTAGGGAGTCTGCCGCCGCTGGGGCCTCAGGCTCTAAGTGGTTGAGGGCTTCGGCAAAGCTGTAGAGACGGTCGATGCCCGCCCCAAAGGAAGTCAGCTCTGAGAACCGGGCCACCACCACATTGAGGGAAAAGAACACCCGCACAAAGGCTCCCTGGGCTTCGGAAACCTTGCCCACTTCGAGCTCGCCGGCAAACACCGCCGGGGCCACCACAATCGCCGGCAGCACAAAGGGAATGAACTCATAGGCGTTGGTCAAGACGTTGAGGTTGAGTTCCCACACGATCAGCTTTTTGAAATTCTCGAAGGCGGCCATGAAGCGGTTGTTTACCTGGCTGGCCTCCTGGGCTTCGCCCCGGTAGAAGGCAATCGCCTCGGCGTTTTCGCGAATCCGCACCAGGCTGAAGCGAAAGTTGGCCTCTCGCTTGAGCTGCTCAAAGTTGAGCCGCACCAGGGGCTGGCCAAAAATTACCACCGTCACCAGGGTGCCCAGCAGGGCGTAGAGCACCAGAAACCCCACCAGGTTTTTGGAGATGCCCCACAGCACACCGCTAAAGGCGATCACTTGCAGTACCGAACTCACGACCACCAGCAGCAGCGCCAGCGACTGCTGGGTGAAGTTCTTCACATCTTCAGCGATGCGCTGGTCGGGGTTGTCAATGTCGGGGTGGAACTGCTGAATGTCGTAGAAGGCGCGATCGCCAAAGTAGTCGGCCACAAACCGCCCGGTCAGCCAGCGTCGCCACTCTAGCCCCAGCCGCTTTTGCAGGTAGTCGTAGCCTGCCATCAGCGGCGCGTAGGCCACCAGCACGGCAATAAACACCAGCACCGTTTCCCAAAAGCGGGCTTCGTCTTTGGCGGAGAGGGCCGAAATCAGCACGCCGCGCTTGTTGTTGAGCACTACGCTGAGGCCGGTGTAGCCCAGCAAAAACACCGCAATTAGCAGCAGCAGGCCCCCAGCTTTCCACTTTTCGTCGCCAAACCAGTAGCTCTTGGCGATCGCCCAAAACCGTCTAAACCCTTTCAGGTTAAATCGTTCCATGCCGGTGCAAAATCTCCCGCTGCGCAAAGGGTGCTGGGGAGATCTTACAAAAGTTAAACCTTCCGTGCCGGATTACTGGAGCGTTAGCGCACCCATTTTGCCGCTCTGGTAATCGGTTACAGCCTGGTAGATTTCCGCCGAGGTGTTCATCACAAAGGGGCCGTGGCCGACAATGGGTTCGTTGATCGGTTCGCCGCAGAGCAGCAGGGCGGTGGTGTCTTGCAGACAGTCGAGGGTGAGGGTGGTGCCAGCGCGATCGCAGATGCCAATCTCTGCTTCGCTAATCGGATCTGACTCGCCCACGCGCACCGATCCCTTCAGCACCACCAAGATCGTGGTGTAGCCCTCGGGCAATTCCAAACTCACCTGCTTGCCCCCCATCAGCCGCAGATCCCACATATTGATCGGGGTAAAGGTTTCAGCTGGCCCCTGAGCGTTTTGGAACTCTCCAGCAATCACCCGCAGACTGCCCTGGCCATCGGGCAGCTCAACGGTAGGGATGCGATCGGCGGTGATGCCCTGGTAGCGGGGCGGGGCCATTTTGTCTTGGGCGGGCAGGTTGACCCACAGCTGTACCATCTCAAAGGGGCCACCGTGCTGAGCAAGGCTCGGCCCGTGAAATTCTTCGTGCACCAGACCCGCCGCTGCCGTCATCCACTGCACATCGCCAGGGCCAATGATGCCGCCGCCCCCAGCCGAATCGCGGTGCTCAACCTCGCCCTCGTAGACAATGGTGACGGTCTCAAAGCCTCGGTGGGGGTGTTCGCCCACACCGCGCCGCGCATCGGTCGGCGGAAAGTTGGCTGGCCCGGCATAGTCGAGCAGCAAAAAGGGGCTAATGGTTTGCCCCAGACCGTTGTAGGCCATCAGCGTCCGCACCGGAAAGCCATCGCCGACCCAGTGGTGACTTTGGGTATGCTGAATGCTGCGCAGGGCTTTAGCAGGGCTGGGCTGTTTGGTGGGCGACATAGTGGCGGTCGATCTCGTTTGGGAACAGTTACAGGAGTTGGCTGAGGTTTTCGTAAAGGGTAGCGATCTCACAGGTAAACCCAATACTGGAAAATTCAATAATGCTCCCCTCTTGATAATTGTAGGGAATCCACAGATTGTCTGACTTGCGCTGAAATCGCTCGACCAACACCTGCTTTTGATGAATGAGAACGTACTCTTCAAAGGCTGGGTTCGATTTGTAGTCACCGAATTTATCTCCCCGGTCAAAAGCCTCCGTCGAATCTGACAAAACTTCGACGATAAGTTTGGGATGCACAATGAAGTCTTCATCAGAGCGGAGGTCGCGATCGTTGCAAGTAACGGCCAGGTCAGGATAGTAGAACACATCTAAGACGGGCAGTCTCACCTTCATATCGGTGGCGTAGGCAATGCCAGCGGTGCCGCGCAAGTAGTTGACCAACAGTGCCGAGAGATTGCCCGTAATGATGACGTGCGCTTTGCTGGCTCCAGCCATCGCCACCATCTGACCCTGAAGGTACTCGTGTTTGATGGGGCTGATGTGCTCAAGCTGAAGGTATTCTTCAGCAGTAAAGTAGGCGTGGCTTTTGCTAACGGTCATAGTTGAGGCTTATATCCAGCGCTGTATCGATGATAGCGATGTTCTGCTCTGGTATTTGTGCTCAGCTCTTAGAACCGGCAGCATCGACATTGTCACTGTCTCCAAGGGTGCTTTAGCGTTGAAAGATAACTATTTGTCTATGACTTACATTGGTCATTAAGGATTGGGCTAAACCTATGACCGCAACGTCTCCGGCAAAAACTGCTCCGCGCAAAATTCCTCAAGACCAGTGGCATCGAGCGACCTGGGCCGACTATATAGCGCTGCGGGATGACCCAAGTCCAGAGCACATAAAACTAGCTTTTGACGAAGGACGGCTGTGGGTCACGACAGGGGCAGAAGGCATTGGTCACGCGGCAGTCAGCGATTTGTTCATTATGATTCTTGGTTTCTGGGCCGTTCAGCACCCAGACCAGGTTTTCAGTTCCCTGGGGCGATGCTTGTTAGAACGGGCGGAGGTGCGGGCCAGCGCTCCCGATCTCGTCCTGTACGTAGGGTCAGACTATCCCCAGTGGCAGCCGGGGGAACCGCGTCGGATTGATCTGAACCAAACCCGAGTGCCTGATCTGGTGGGCGAAATTTCTGACACCACCCTGGCCAGCGATCTCGATGAGAAAAAGCACCTTTACGCCGCCCTGGGCATTCCTGAATATTGGGTGGTTGACGTGCGCGGGCAGCGGGTGTTTGCCTTTCTGCTGCAAGAGAATGGCGAATACCGGCCCGGCGAAACCTCCCAGGCACTGGCGGGTCTGCCCATTGCGCTGCTGGATGAAACCCTGCAACGGCTGGCCCAGGGCACGAATACCAGTGCAGCGGCTTGGTTAAGCCAGCAAATGGCCACACTGACCCAGGAGTAGCCACGATGAGACCCACAACTAATCTCCCGAATCAATTTCGGACGATCGCCCTCCGCCCATCCAAACTCATGGCGCTGCTGACGGCGCTGGGGTTAACCCTGATCGCCCGACCGCTGGCCTCTCAAACGCTGCCCCTGCCCGATCACCTAATTCCGCTGACCTCGGCGGAGGGACAGAGGCTGCTCCGAGACAGTGAAGCACTGGCGGATTATGTACCGCTGACCAGCCAGTTTGTGACTCAGGTTAACCAGGCGTTCTGCGGGGTGGCGAGCACGGTGATGGTGCTCAACGCCCTGGGGGTTCCGGCCCCACTGGCCCCGGAGTGGGAGCGGAATTATTTCACCCAGGAGAATGTATTTAACGAGCAGACCGAGGCGATTATTGCTAAGGATGCGATCGCCCGCCAAGGTCTCACCCTCGCTGAATTAGCAGGCATTCTCGAAACCTATCCCGTCAGTGCTGAAATTCACCACGGCAGCGATGTGAGTTTGGATGAGTTTCGCCAGCTGATTCGCGCCAATCTGGAGACCCCCGATAGCTACGTGCTGATCAACTACTTGCGCCGGGCGATCGGCCAGGAAAGCGGCGGCCACATTTCGCCCGTCGCCGCCTATGATGCCGACACCGACCAGTTCTTGATTTTGGATGTGTCGCGCTACAAGTACCCCCCGGTGTGGGTGCAGGCTGAAACCCTGTGGAAGTCTACCAATACGGTAGATTCGGTGTCGGGTAAGACGCGGGGGTTTTTGCTGGTGGAGGCGCGGTAGGAGTGGGTGAGTGGGTGGGTCGGTGAGTGGATGACTAGGCGGCGAGGGATTGTGCGATCGCCCCATGCTTCTCCAGCACCACCGGCAAGTCCAGCGTCAGCAATCCCTCGGGGTTGAGCACCTCTCTGCCGTGGATGAAGCTGTAGTCAACGCGATCGATCATGCAAAAAATCAGTGATGCCACCGGATCGTAGGCGGTGCCCGACAGCGCCAGGCGATCGAGATCCACAGTGATGAAGTCCGCCGCCATACCGGGGGCGAGGTAACCGATGTCGGTGCGACCCAGCACTTTAGCACCGCCGCGCGTGGCGATTTCTAACGCTTCACGGGCGGTCAGCGCACCAGCATCTTCTTCGCGCACGCGGGCCATGAGAAAGGCCTGGCGAGCCTCGGCCAGCAGGTGGCTGCCGTCGTTAGAGGCCGACCCATCCACCCCTAGGCCTACGGGCACGTTGTGGTCGAGCAGTTTGCGAATGGGGGCCATGCCGCTGGCTAGGCGCATGTTGCTACAGGGACAGTGGGCCACCCCGGTACCGGTCTGGCTAAAGCTGTGGATGGCCTTGTCGTCGAGCTTGACGCAGTGGGCGTGCCAGACATCTTCCCCCAGCCAGCCGACGGAGGCGGCGTAGTCGCCGGGGGTGAGGCCAAAGGTGTCGAGGCTGTAGGTGACATCGGAATTGTTTTCGGCCAGGTGGGTGTGCAGCCGCACGCCGGGGTACGACCGAGCCAGGGCCGCCGACTCGCGCATCAGATCCGTAGACACGCTGAAGGGGGAGCAGGGGGCCAGGGTAATGCGCACCATAGCGTAGGGGCCGTTGTCGTGGTAATGCTCGATCAGCCGCCGGGAGTCTTTGAGAATGTCGGCCTCGGCTTCCACAATCGAGTCGGGGGGCAGGCCGCCCTTGCTTTCGCCCACGCTCATGCTGCCCCGGCTAGCGTGGAACCGCAGCCCGGTTTGGGCTACCGCTTCGATTTCGTCATCAAGGGTGCTGCCGTTGGGGAAGAGGTAGAGGTGGTCGCTGGCGGTGGTGCAGCCCGAGTAGATGAGCTCGGCGGCGGCCACCTGGGCGCTGAGGCGAATTGCATCGGGGGTGAGCTTTTGCCACAGGGGATAGAGGGAGCTGAGCCAGTTAAACAGCGACGAATTTTGCGCCCCCGGCACCACCCGAGTGAGGGTCTGATAAAAGTGGTGGTGGGTGTTGACCAGGCCGGGCAGCACCAGGTGGCGATCGCCCAAATCGAGCACCCGGTCGGCCTCAGAGGGCAATTCAGTGGTTGTTCCAACCTGCTCAATCACGTGATCGCGGATGAACAGCGCCCCGCCGCGAATCTCGCGCCGCTGATCATCCATGGTGACCAGGGTGTGAATATTTTTGACCAGAAGAGTTGGCACAGTGGTTAGCCCCCGCAACGCATGATTGAAGCGGACTATAGCAGGTGTCCCTAGTTGACCAATGTTTTTACCTGGGCAAATTTAAATTTTGTGATGATGGTAGGGGTGGCGATGTCTACACCGCGTTTACCAAAGAGCGCACTGCGAGAATCTCATCTGAACGCAGCGGTGCGATCGCTGATTTGGCAACTGTAACAACATCAATAGATTCGCCCAGAGCGTTAAAGACTTCGAGAATGTAACCATCTTCGCCATCTTCAGGATCTGGAACAGTATCGATCAAGGTAGCAATATCGCCCTGCCTGAGATTGTACTCAGGGAAGTCTCTATTAAGCGAGACGCGACTATAAAGTGGAAAAAGTGGAATCTCAGTCTCTTTCATCGTTTTGGCTTTAGGGTGACGAACTGAATGATGCCGTCTTTAGCGCGTTCTATCCAAACTGTAACAACAAGCAGGGTGCCATTAGGGCCAATCAGCGGGCCTTCAACCAGATAGTATGTGCCGTACTTATCTTGGCGATCTGGAGATAGCATCGCGAGTCTGCATCAAGTTGAGAATGGCTTGTTTGAGTTGGTGAGGATTGTCTTGGGTGAATCCGACTTGGGCAAGAAATTTAGATTTGTCATCTTCTGAGCGTAGAACTAATAGGTAATCAGTAAGCTTGGCCTCGGGAATTAGAATTGTTCCTTGCAGTTTCATTGTGGCTTGACTTTCACTCAGTCAAAACTCTTGGCACCTTGTGCTCATCTAAACAATGCCATTAGGAAAGTCCGATAAACTTCTGAAACAGCTTGACCTTGTCGCCGTAGGGGGGGTA
Source organism: Leptolyngbya sp. CCNP1308 (assembly GCF_034932455.1). Classification (NCBI taxonomy): domain Bacteria; kingdom Bacillati; phylum Cyanobacteriota; class Cyanophyceae; order Leptolyngbyales; family Leptolyngbyaceae; genus Leptolyngbya; species Leptolyngbya sp. CCNP1308. The sequence goes on from NZ_JAYGIH010000106.1 coordinate 46,890, forward strand.
GCGCCAGTCCATATCCATCCAGAAGGGCTTTTTGAGCACACTCTTGAGGTGAGAGAAAGTGTCGAAGCTGTGCTTGCCGTGGTAGCTGCCGAGGCCGCTGCTGCCCACGCCGCCAAAGGGTAAATCCCAGATGGCAATCTGCAAAATCACGTCGTTGATGCACACCGAGCCAGCGGTGGTGCGATCGAGCACCTGGGTCTGCACCTGGCGATCGCGCGTAAACAGGTACAGAGCCAGGGGTTTGGGCCGCTGGTTGATAGCGGCGATCGCATCCCCCAAATCCCGATAGGTCAAAATCGGCAGAATCGGGCCAAAAATCTCCTCCTGCATAATTGCATCATCCCAGCCGATGCCATCGATCAGGGTGGGGGCAATGTAGCGATCGCCCCGGTCATGCCCGCCCCCAGCGAGAATGTTGCCCTGGTTCAGCAGGCCCACCAGGCGGTCGAACTGACGATCGTTGACGACCCGCGAGAGGTCAGGGCTGGTGGCGGGGTTGTCTCCATAGCAGGCTTGAATGCGCTGCTGGAGCGCTGCTACCAGCTTGTCCTTAACACGTTCATCGACTAGCAGGTAGTCGGGGGCCACGCAGGTCTGCCCCGCATTGAGAAATTTGCCCCAAACGATGCGCCGGGCCGCCACCTCCAGGTTGACATCGGCATCGACGATGCAGGGGCTTTTACCGCCCAGCTCCAGCGTCACCGGGGTGAGATGCTGGGCCGCCGCCTGCATGACGATCTTGCCCACCCGTTCACCACCAGTAAAGAAGATATGGTCAAACTTTTCGGCCAGTAGCGCTTGGGCGGCTTCTACGCCACCCTCTACCAGGGCAACGTGGGCTGGGTCGAAGGTGTCTTCTACTAGCTGGGCCAGCACTTTGGAGGTGGCCGGAGCCAGCTCCGAGGGTTTGAGCAGGGCGCAATTGCCCGCCGCGATCGCCCCCATCAGCGGCGACACAATTAGCTGAAAGGGGTAGTTCCAGGGGCCGATAATCAGCGCCACGCCCCTGGGCTCGGGCTGCACCCAGGCCGAACCGGGCAGCTGGCTCAGGGGCAGCGAAGCCTTGCGGGGCTTGACCCAGCGGCGCAGGTGCTTGATCACATAGTCGAGCTCGCTGATGACGCCGACTTCAAAGTAGCCCTCAAACTCAGGGCGACCCAGATCTTGCTTCACCGCGTCGATAATGTCGGCCTGGTACTTGAGAATTGCCCCCCGCAGCGCCTTCAGCCGATCGAGGCGAAAGTCAAGGCTGGGGGTAGCCCCGCTGGCCCAGTAGTCCCGCTGGCGGTGCAGCAGGTTGGCAAGGGAAGTTGTGGCGGCAGAGGTGGTCATAGTTAATCTCTGGAAGGGGGGCTGGTTTCGGAGCTAACTCATCTGCTTTATCCTACAAGAGAGCCACCTAAGGATTTAGACGTTGCACCATGCTGAGATCGGTTTTTCGCCTCGGGTTCGGGGTTGCTCTGGTTATGATGACTCTGCTGGGCCACGCGTACCCCAGCGCTGCTGTTTCTTTGGAGGATGGGCCTATGGGTGTTCTACCGTTTATTGGCAATTTGGCGGGCCAGCGCCCCACCACGCTAGGGGTTAAAGACGGCAAGCTGTCTCCCTGCCCCGGCACCCCCAACTGCGTGGTCAGCCAGGGCGAAGCCGATGCCGAGCATGCGATCGCCCCCTTACCCTACAGCGGCGACCCCGCCCAGGCCATGGCACTGCTAGAGGCGGTGGTCATCGCCATGCCCCGCACCGCAATTATTGAAAAAACCGATCGCTACCTCTACGCCGAGTTCACCAGCAAGCTGATGGGCTTTGTGGACGATGTGGAGTTTTACCTCGACCCGGCCACGCCCGAAATTCAGGTGCGATCGGCGTCGCGCCTCGGCAAGTCTGACCTGGGGGCCAACCGCCAGCGCATCGAGGCCATTCGCCAAGCGCTAGCTTCGGCTGCGATCGCTGAATAGAACGGACTCGTACAAATCCTGTCTCTCTACCCCCGATTCGTAGGGGCATTGCAGTGCCATGCCCCTACCAGATGTCGGTTTCGAAGCGGAGTTCGTGAGTCGGATTTGGTGTTATGTAATTTCTCGAAAAGAGCTTCCCCACAGGTGGGCAGTGCCCACCCTACAGCGGCGAGGGAAGACCGATTTAGTTTTTGAATTAGTCCTTGAAGATGGCATTCTCTAGGTGCTGAAGAGCCACTTCTAAATCGTCGTTGACGATTTGTTCGTCAAACTCGGCAGCCGCGTCAATTTCGACCAAGGCCCGCTGAAGTCGCCGGGCGATCGCCTCGTCAGCATCCTTACCCCGCAGGCGAATGCGGCTTTCTAGCTCTTCTAAGGAGGGGGGCAGCACAAATAGCTGAAGCGCGTTGGGAAAGGTTTCGCGCACCTGGCGGGCACCCTCTAGCTCAATTTCTAAAATCACCCACTGACCGGCCTCAATCTCTTTCATCACCGGGGTTTTGGGGGTGCCGTAGAGGTTGCCCGCAAACTCGGCCCACTCCAGCAGTTCCCCCTGCTCGACCATGGCGTGAAATTCGTCGCGGCTGACGAAGTAGTAGTCTTGGCCATTGACCTCGCCGGGGCGGGGCGATCGCGTGGTGGCCGACACCGACAGCTTCAGCGCCGGATAGCGGTGGCGCAGCGCCCGCAGCAGCGTCCCCTTGCCTACCCCGCTGGGGCCGGTAAACACGATCAGCCGACCCCGGCGAGGGGTACATTCGGCGGCGGTTTCTAGGCTGAGGGTCTCTGGGCTGAGGGTGTCTAGCGATGCGGGGGTGCTGACGGTCATGGTGGCGGTGGTATGGCTAAGATTTTCTATTCTAGTGAACCCAAAGGCTTTGAATAGTCTAAATTCATCGGGAATTTATACCGTCGGCAGATCAAACAGCACCGTGGTCATATAGCGCTCGGCCCAGGCGTCGCCAAAGGCTTTTTCGAGCACCCGCCGGGTTTTGTCGTTCTTTTGCTGCTGCTGGCAGTAGTGGCGCTGGCCCGCCAGAATGTGCTCTAGCTGGGCCGGGGTAGCCGGGGTGGCGATCGCCTGCTGACAGTGCAGGGCCAGGTAGGTGACAATTAAATCGACAAAGGCGGTTTCTTCGTCGGCGCTGGTGGGGCGAATAAACCGGCAGTAGGGCGAAAAAATGGTGCCCCAGCCCGGCAGGTCGCGCTCTTCGGCAAAGCTCTGGGCTGGCAGAGAGTCTAGGGCGGCAGTGTAGCCCTCGGGTAGGGCGCTACCGACGGGCGACAGGTCAATAATAGCGGCGCTGATTTGCCCTCGCCCCCCCACTAGGTCGCAGCCAAACATCGGCAGGGCGTACTCAGGCCGGGGAAACATGACGCAGTGCAGAATATCTAGGTTGTTGCCGACGCGGGCCAGCTCCAGGTGCAGCTTGCGAAACTGGGGGGTCTGGTAGCACTGGTTTTCGATAGTGAGCCGTTCGCCCTCCAGACGGCCCTCGATGTAGCCGAGGTCTTCTGGCAGGCGGTAGGGAGATAGGTCGAGATGCTGTTGCCAGGTGGCTTCAATGCGATCGGCCAGACCCCGAATCATCGGGTGCTGTTGATCGCGCAAGGAGGTTGGAGTTGGGGCTACCATAACACCCGGTAAAAATGAAGTGAATTCTCAGCATACCAGCCAGAGCCAGGATCCTAAAATTCGCTGTCGCCTGGCCCGGCTACAATTTGGTCACAGGTATCGTTAACTGTGTAAGGTGCCACCGCTGTGAAGCTGATCGACTGGATAAACCTGGTTGCCCTGGGCATTGCCCTGGTTATTGTGTGGCAGTTTCGCCAGATTGTTTTGCTCATGTTTGCGGCGGTGGTGATTACCATTGCCCTGAACAGCTTGGTGCGATTTTTCTCGCGGGTGTACGGCTGGCCGCGCGATCGCGCTGTGCTTGTGACGGCGGCCCTGGTGCTGCTGGGCAGCTTCATTCTTTTAGGGCTGGTGCTGCCCCTGTTTGTCAGCCAGTTTCAAGAGCTGCTGCTGCTCACGCCCAAGGGGTTTGAACAGCTCGGCGTTTGGTTTGATACCTTTCAGGCCAACCCGCCCGACTGGTTCCCCGACCAAGATTTGCGGGTGCTACCGGCCCTGCCCGACCTGCTGCGTCAGGCGGCGTCGATTGGCTCGACCGTCTTTGGCAACTTTTTGACGTTTTTCTCCAGCTCGGTGGCAATTTTGCTTCAGCTGCTGCTGCTGCTGGTGCTCACCCTGATGATGCTGGGCAACCCCAGGGCCTATCGTCAGCTGCTGCTGCGGCTGTTTCCGTCGAGCTACCGTCGCCGCGCCGACGAGATTTTGACCAAGTGCGAGCGATCGCTGATGTTCTGGCTGGGCGGGGTGGCGCTAAGCTCCATTTTTGTGGCTACGATCAGCTTCACCGGGCTGGTGCTGCTAGGGGTGCCCTACGCCTTTGCCCACGCGGTGCTGGCGGGGCTGTTTAACTTTGTTCCCAACCTGGGGCCGACCCTGAGCGCGGTGTTTCCGGTGTTTGTGGCGCTGTTGCAGTCGCCGGGCAAGGCCCTGGCGGTGATTGTGCTCTACGTGCTGATTCAAAACATCGAGAGCTACTGGTTTTCGCCCATGGTGATGCAGAAGCAGGTGTCGCTGCTGCCCGCCGCTACCCTGGTGTCTCAGATCTTTTTTGCCACGTTTTTGGGGCCTGTGGGTCTGGTGCTGGCTCTGCCCCTGGCGGTGGTCTGCAAAACCTGGATCGAGGAAGCCTGGATTATTGACGTACTAGATCGGGCCGGGGACGATGCGATCGAGGTCTCATCTGAGCCCGTGCTCAACCCGGCGATGGAGCGGTCAGAGGCCACCCTAGCGCCCGAGGACAGGTGAGTCAGCGTTTACTGCCCAGAGTGAGAAACCCCTAGATACTGCACAATGGCCCTATGCTAAGCGTTATTATTCCGGCCTACAACGCTGAGACCACCCTCTCGGCGCAGCTCGATGCCCTGGCCCAGCAAGAATTCTCGGGTAACTGGGAGATTGTAGTGGGCGACAACGGTTCTACCGACGGCACCCTAGATATTATTCGGCGCTACCAGCAGACCATGCCCCAGCTCAAGGTGGTCGATGCCTCGGCTCGCCGAGGGGCGGCCCACGCCCGCAATATGGCCTGCGCCCAGGCCCAGGGCGACACGCTGCTGTTTTGTGACGCTGACGATGCGGTCGCCCCCGGCTGGCTGGCGGCGATGGCCACCGCTATGGAAAAGTACGATCTGGTCTGCGGTCGGCGCGAGATGACTCAGCTCAACGATCGCAACGAGTTTGCTGCCGCGCTGACCAGCATTGAGGGCACAGGGCTGCTCTACCACCCGTTTCGGCCCTTTGGGGCGGCCAGCAACCTAGCGGTTAAGCGGGTGCATCACGAGGCGGTGGGCGGGTTTGACGGGCAGTTTTTGGCGCTGCAAGATATCGACTACTGCTGGCGCATTCAGGCTCTGGGGGTGACGCTGCACGAGGCCCCAGATGCGGTGGTGAATTTTCGCTTTCGGGGCGATGTGCGGTCTAACTTTCGGCGGCTGAAAAAGTTTGGCTACTACTCTGCCCGGCTGTACCGCAAGCACTGGGCCAATGGCTTCCCTAAGAAGATGCTGTTCAGGTGTTTTTTGGCGCTGCCGCTGGTGCCGGTGAAGTTTGTGGTGCGGGTGCGCGATCGCCCCACGCTGTTTCTCTGGTTTCTGAATATGGGCTGGGCCTTGGGCTACTGGCACGCCTGGCTCGACATGGCGAAGGAGGCGGTGGTGGCCCGGCTGAGCGGTGGTAAGACCGATCCAGAGCTATCGGCGGGCTAGGGGTGTTTTTCCCAGTTAAAAAGGGAGGGGGATGCGATCGCACCTCCCTCCCTTTTGGTTTAGACCTGAGCGAGCGACTCTAGCGCCTAGGCGTCATCTAGCGCGGCGATGCCGGGCAGCTCTTTGCCTTCGAGCAGCTCCAGGCTAGCGCCGCCGCCCGTGGAAATGTGGCTCATTTTCTCGGCCACGCCCACTTTTTCAACCGCCGCTACAGAGTCGCCGCCGCCGATGATGGTGGTGACGCCTTGGCCGGTGAGTTCGGCCAGGGTGTGGGCGATCGCCTCGGTACCCGCCGCAAACTTATCGAACTCAAACACGCCCATGGGGCCGTTCCAGATCACCGACTTGCACTGCTTCAGCGCGTCTTGGAACACTTTGATCGAGTCGGGGCCAATGTCGAGACCCATCCAGCCGTCGGGAATCGCGTCAACGCTAACGGTTTGGCTGTTGGCGTCGGGGGCAAAGTTGTCGGCCAACACCACGTCGGTGGGCAGCAGCAGGTCAACGCCCTTTTCCTTGGCCTTGGCTTCCAGAGCCTTGGCCAGCTCCAGCTTGTCTTCTTCCACTAGGGATTTACCGACGTTGAGGCCCCGGGCTTTGTAGAAGGTGAAGATCATGCCGCCGCCGATCAGCAGCTTGTCAACCTTGTCGAGCAGGGTCTCGATCACGCCGATCTTGCTAGAGACTTTGGAACCGCCGATGATTGCCGCCAGGGGCTTCTGGGGGTTTTCGATCGCCGCTTGCAGATACTGAAGCTCTTTCTCAATCAGGTAGCCCGCCACGGAGGGACTGAGGTACTTGGTCACACCCTCGGTGGAGGCGTGGGCGCGGTGGGCGGTGCCAAAGGCGTCGTTGACGTAGAGGTCGGCGTTGGCGGCCAGAGCCTTGGCGAACTCAGGGTCGTTGGCCTCTTCGCCCGCGTGGAAGCGCACGTTTTCGAGCAGGGCCACCTGGCCGTTGGACATTCCACCGATTGCCGCCGCCACCTCGTCACCGATGCAGTCGTCGCACTTGATCACGTCTTTGCCCAGCAGCTGGCCGAGGCGCTCGGCTACAGGGGTGAGGCGCATGCTCTCGACCACCTGGGCCTTGGGGCGACCAAAGTGGCTAGTGAGAATCACCTTAGCCCCCTTGCCAGTGAGGTCTTGGATGGTGGGCAGGGCGGCCCGAATGCGGGTGTCGTCGGTAATGGCACCCTGGTCGTCGAGGGGCACATTGAAGTCGGCCCGCACCAGTACCCGCTTGCCCGAAAGGTCGGCTGCCGTCAGGCTCGCCACCGATTTTTTAACCACGCTATATACCTCCTAAAAACGGTTTAAGACTCTGCATTTATTACGTTATGCAGCGTGCGGGTGGCGGTAGCCCCAACCTTGACTAAGGTAGATCTGAGGGAGCGGTGCAGCCCAGCCGCTGTGTCTGTCGTAATATTTACTTATTGCCGCCCTCATTTTACCGGAGTGTGAGTTCCCTTCGATACGCCATGTTCAAGACGGTTTTATTTCCCATCGACATGAGTTCTGAGGCGCAGCAGGCGGCGCCTAAGGTGGCAGAGCTGGTCAAAGCCCACCAGAGTCGGCTAGTTTTGCTGTCGGTTGTCGAACCGAGGGAGGAGGCGCAGCCTTCGGCCCAGTCATCGCCCGAGGCGGTGGCTAAGCTGCTGGGGCAGGCTAAGGCCTTGTTTGCAGCGCAGAGCATTGAGACCGAAGTGATTGAGCGCGAGGGGCAGCCCGCCTTTGTAATCTGCGATGTGGCCGACGAACTCAACGCCGATCTAATTGTGATGGGCTGCCGGGGCGTGGGCCTAATTGAAGACGTACAGAATGAGAGCGTCACCATGCGGGTAATCAACCTCTCGCCCTGCCCGGTGTTGATTATTCCCTAGGGGCATTGGCCCTGCAAGTTTGATCGGGAACAAGCCTCGTTAACGGGTATGTGCAAGGGTTGGGGATCCCCCCTGCCCCCTTAAAAAGGGGGGTTTGAGGCCGCTGCAAAGTTTCCCTTTTTATAGGCGCTTGCGGCTTCCCGCAGGGTGGGCGGATTTGGCTTTGCCGTTAGATGGCGGCTTCGGTGGAGGCTTTTTTGCGGGGCTGGCGATCGAAGCGTTGGCCCAGGTCTTCGACCATGGCGTCGAGACCGCTGCCGTCGCCGTGGGCTTTGGCGTGGCGGTAGACCTGAAGGGCGGCGGTAAAGGCGTCGCTGCCGACGGCGGCGAGGGTGTCGTCGAGGTCGGCCTGCAGCTGGGCGAGGGCCATGGCCAGGGGATAGATGGCTTCAAACAAATTTACGTCGCGCTGGAGTTCGGCAATGTCGAAGGAGCGGGGCAAGAAGTCGGGGTGCTGGATGGCGACATCGAGGGCTTTTTGCACAAAGGCGCGGCTTTTGTCGCCCATTTTAGGCATGGATTTTTTGACTTTGGGGGCCACGTCGAGGATGAAGGGGAGCAGGTCGCGGATGGTAGCGATCGCGCTCATAACTTCGTCGCGGGCTTGTAGAGAAAGGGTGGCGCTGATGTAGTTGCTGGCCATGGGTGGATGCCTCTTGGATGGTTTCTAAAAGGATTCCCAACCGCAAATATAGAATCTTTATAAAGATTGAATTTTTTTCTCTCATCCGTGCTCTGTCAAATGCACAAGCACAGTGGGCCGACCCTCTCACTACAGCAAAGGGGGTGATGACCCAATGTTAATGCGTCTGTAGCCTATGATAGGGAACAAATAGGGCCTCGAATAGCGATGTTGACGAATGCGCTCTCCTACCTGGATACGATGCAAACTCGTTTGGTCCAGCAGTTTCAGCCTTTGCAGATCATTCTTTTTGGCTCTCAAGCGACGGGTAAGGCTACGCCCAATAGCGATATTGACTTACTGATTGTTCTGCCTGAGGTGGCTAGCAAGCGTCACGCTGCTATTGCGATGCGGCGTAGTTTGGCCGACCTGCCGATCGGCAAAGATATTATTGTGACTACGCCTGAAGAAATTGCCCGTAGAGGCTACGTGGTTGGCACCGTGTTGCATCAGGCGATTACGGAGGGAACGGTGCTCTATGAGCAAGGCTGAGCACCATCTTGAGGCCGCTCGATGGTTACGCTATGCAGCAGAAGATTTGAGAGCAGCCGAGGCCATGTTGGCACAGTTAGCCGTTGAGCCTCGGCATATTTGCTTTTTAGCCCAGCAGGCAGCAGAAAAAAGCTTTAAGGCTGTGCTGATCTTTGAGCAGATCAAGTTTCCGTTTCGGCATGATTTGGATGAGTTGCGAAACCTGGTGCCAGAGCACTGGGCGCTCAGCGGATGCACCGTTGACCTGGCAGAACTGACGGAGTGGGCGGTGGAGGCCCGTTACCCCACCGATGATGATGACCCGATCTGGGAGGATGCCCAGCGGGCGGTGGTGCAGGCGAAGGCTTTGTATGATGTGGCCCGCAGCGATTTGCAAAGGCGAGGGCTGGGCTAAGGGGATCTCTCGATATGGGTGAGCGGTGCGGTGCGGCCTAGCGGGGGTTGGGGGAGTCGAGATCTGGGAAAGTGAGGCCCCGAAGGCACCCTACGGGGTTTGGCCCTGCACCTGGCGCAGCAGGTTTTGGGTGATGGGGTGGTTGGAGAGGAGGTTGGTTTGGCCTGCGGCAATCACGGCTTGCAAAAAGCTGATGAAGTTGCTCCAAACCGTTTGAGTATTTGGATGGTCTTGTCCTAACCGCTGAAGCAGAATCGGCAACGCTTCTAGGTAGAACGGTTCCGCCTCGCTATAGCGCCCTTGCATCTGATACAAATACGCGAGATTGTTCATGCTTTGGGCCACGTCGAGATGGTCGTCGCCAAGCAGCCGTTGGCGCAGCGTCAGCGCACCGCGGTACAGCGGTTCCGCCTCGCTATAGCGCCCTTGCGACCGATACAAATACGCGAGATTGTTCATGCTGTTGGCGACAGCGGGATGGGCCTCGCCGAGCAGCTGTTGACTCAGCGCCAGCGCCTCTTGGAAGAGCGGTTCCGCCTCGCTGTAGCACCCTTGCGACTCATATAAAGCCGCAAGATTATTCATGCTGTTGGCGACAGTGGGATGGTTATTGCCCAAAAGTCGTTGGTTTAGCATCAAGGCGTTGCGGAAGAGGGGTTCCGCCTCGCTGTAGCGCCCTTGTGACTCATACAGAGCCGCGAGACTATTCATGCTGTTGGCAACAGCGGGATGGTTGTCCCCCAAGAGCCGTTGGTTTAGCATCAAGGCGTCGCGGTAGAGGGGTTCCGCCTCGCTATAGCGCCCTTGTGAATGATATAGAGCCGCGAGATTGTTCATGCTGGCAGCAAAATAGGGATGGTCGTCGCCCAAGACCTGTTGACTCAGCGCCAGCGCCTCTTGGAAGAGTGGTTCCGCCTCGCTGTAGCGCCCCTGAGACTCGTATAGACCCGCGAGATTATTTATGCTGATGACCATATCGGGATGGCCGTCGCCAAGCAGCCGTTGGCGCAGCGTCAGCGCACTGCGGTACAGCGGTTCCGCCTCGCTATAGCGGCCTTGCGACCGATATAAATACGCGAGATTGTTCATGCTGTTGGCGACAGCGGGATGGTCGTCGCCTAACAGCCGTTTGTTTAGTATCAGGGCGTCCCGGAAGAGGAGTTCCGCCTCGCTGTAGCGCCCTTGCGACTCATATAGAGCCGCGAGATTGTTTATGCTGGCAGCGACATCGGGATGGTCGTCGCCCAACAGCCGTTGACGCAGCGTCAGCGCATCGCGGTACAACGATTCCGCCTCACCGTAACGGCCCTGTAACCGATATAGATGCGCAAAATTGTTCAGGCTCGTGGCGACATTGGGATGATCGTCGCCAAGGCGATCGCGCACCACTGCTAAACAATCTCGCCGCCACGGTTCTGCCTGCCCGTAGTCACCTTGCCCTTCATAAAACCGCCCTAACCCAATAAATGGCCAACATAACGACTCATCGTCTAGCCACCGCTGCCAAGTGGTAGCTGCTTCTGCCAGGTGGGGTATCGCTGCTGTCACTGCCAAGATCTGGGCGTGGGTAGGGGGATCAGGTATTTGCTGGGCCATCTGCACCATGGCCTGGCCGTAGCTCTGCTTCAGCGCTTCGGCTTCGGCCCACTGCTCCAGCTTGCTGCGAAAAAATTCTCGAATCAGCTGGTGCAATTGCAGTTCTACCGGGGCACCGCTGGCGCTGACTACCAACACCAAACTGCGGCTGACCAACTCTTCATCACGCAAGTCTTCTAGCTGGGGTCGTTGCCCTCGTACACTTGCTCTAGCCACTCCCAAGGGATGGGGGCTAAGGCAAACAGGCAGAGGCGATAGGCTAGCTAGTTCTTGGGTTGCGGATGTTAGGTCTTGCCAGCTTAGTTCAAAGGCAGCGGCGGCGCTTTCGTGGGTGGCAGTCATGTCTGGTTGGGCTTGGCACAGGGCTCTGGCAGCTAGACGTTTTTCGTTGAGCTGCTGCTGCTTTTTTGCCAGAGTCCACCCCGGCTTGCGAGCCAAAAAGCGGCCTACTAGCTCTAACCCCAGGGGTAAGTAACCCAGCCACTCGCAGAGGGCTTTGGCGGTATCGAGTTCTTGGTTTACCCGAGCGCTCCCAATCAACGACCTCAGTAGCTCCAGCGATGCCGCCTCGCTCAGCACATCGATTTGCACCATCTTTATAGATGTGACCAGTTGTAAACGGGTAGTTAGTAGCACCCAAAAGCGGGTCTCTTGGGGTGGCAGATAGGGCTTAATGGCAGCGTAGGCTGTGTTGCCGTCGGGGCCGCTGACATCATTTATGACCACCAGCACATCACTGTTGCCGGGCCAGTTGCGCCAGCAAAACTGCACCTGGCGGGGCAAATCAATAGCATCCGCAGGCACGTTTAGCCCCAGTTGGTCGATCGCATAGTTTACGATCTCGGTGCCAATGTCTTGCTCTTTAGCTTGCAGCCAGCAGATGCCGCTGGGGTAGGTGCCCCGATCGCGGTGGCGCAGGGCATATTGCAGGGCCAGCTCGGTTTTGCCAATGCCCCCCATGCCACGCAGGGCGGTGATCGCCAGGCAGTCGGTCTGATGTAGTTGAGTGTGAAGGTTAGCGAGATCAATTTCTCGTCCAACAAATTTTTTAGTGCCGCTGCGGGGCAGGTTGTTGGGGATAGTCACTGCGGAGACAGGCCTAGCTAGCACCGTCTCCAAACTCGCAATCAAGCGAGCCATATCGGGGTCAAAGTCTGGATCAGCCCTAGCAGTGGTGCTGTTGCGGTAGGCCAGCGCTTGCAACCCGTCGGGCAGCTCTTCGGCCTTGGGAAGCTGGGCGTTGCGAACTAGCACCGGAATGACCGGAATATCTCGGTTGAGGGCAGTTTCGATTTCTAGCCGCACCCAGTCATCGGGGCGACCGAGGCGGCGGTTGCCGTTGGCATCTAGAGCTGTGAGCCACTGGGGGCCAATTACGGCCACCATTACCTGGCAGTCTTGCAGTTTGTTGTTGATGTACTCTCGGAAGTCGATGCCCAGCGGGATAGACTGCACATCGCGAAAAATCTTCTTTGGCCCAAAGTGGTCAGCCAGCCGCTCATAGATGCGCCCGGTGATATCGGCGCTGTCGCTGATGCGGTAGGAGATAAAAATGCTGGGCATCGGTGGCAGAGCTAGCGGCAGCGGCGGTGACGGGGCAGTTTGGTCAATCTTAACCTCAGTCTTCAGCCCCAGAGGGCGCGATTCCGAGCGGTTTACTCCAAGTTTCGAGCAGTTTTCTCGGAACGCCGAGTGGTTTGCTCCAAACACCGAGCAATTTACTCGGAACGCCGAGTCTTTTTCTCGAACCGCCGAGCAGTTTTCTCGGAACACCGAGTGATTTGCTCCATCTGCCGAGTAATTTACTCGAAGCGCCGAGTGATCTGCTCGGAACGCCGAGTAAATTGCTCGAAAGGCCAGGTCTTTTTGCTGAAACGTCCTAAAACAACCCGAAGGGTGAGCACTGCCCACCATCCAAACCTGCCTCAAACAGCCAACCTTGAAGGAGCCGCCTTGCCCAGCCTACAAAGCCAGCTCTTCGCTGCCAGCAAAATCGTTGGGGATTTCATCGACCGATTGAATGCTCAAAACACTCATCAACGCTTTCCACTGCTGAGGCGTTAGCTTTGCCTCAGTTGCCCCGGCAATCCAGCGTTGATACGTCCGCAGCGGAATCCCACAGTGAACAGCGAACTCAGCCTGGGACAGATTCGTCCGCTGAATCCTGAGTTCTTCAATGGGGGAATCACTTTCCTGGGGACGCCGATCTTTTTTCATTCAACACAGATGACACGCCATATTGACGTATTGATTGTTGGCACGTCATAATGGCGTATATAAGTCGATGGTAGCATTCATCCTACCTATGGGGACGTGCCTGCTGTCGTGCCCCATTCTACCGTTACCCATCCTGTTCTTTTGCCATCTGCGATCGCGGGGGCTAGTTTTTGCTGCCTGTGGGGTCGCTGAAAAGCTGTGGCTGGGTGGTGGGCAGTGCCCACCCTACGCTTCGTTTCGCTGTTGAGGACTTTCTAAATGCTGCAAACTCAATCTTTTCTGCCGTCCTACCGACTGGGGGCGGCACAGACGCCGCTGCCCACCATTCCGTTAGTCGTGGTAACCCACCGCCGCCTGCGGCACTACTTGGTCGGCTCGCCCGACGACACCCAGCACGCCATCGATCGCCTGCACCTGCTCGGCTACCTAGAGCGCGTCAGCTGGAGCCATGCGATCGCCATTCCCGAAAACGGCTTAATTATTCGCCCCGATGGGGGCGATGTGCTGCGCTACAGCCAGCGCGATCGCCCCACCACCTAAGCTAAAACGGCACAGCAGAGTCCAGAGCGATTCGCGAAGCGATCCCTAGGGGAATCGCATCCTTCTTATGAGGATGAACAAAATGCAGCGATTGAGCGTGGAGGTGCAACCGCTGCCCTGGTTCACTCTGGCCGTAGAGGCGATCGCCCCAAATCGGCGCATTCAACCCCTGGGCCGCATGAACGCGAATCTGGTGGGTGCGCCCCGTCAGCGGGTAAAAGGCGATGCGCGTTAGCCCCCCCTCGCGGCCCAGCACCTCAAACTTGGTTTGGCTGGGCTTGCCGTGCTGCGAGTTCACCTGCTGCCGGGGTCGCTGCGTCGGGTCGCCCCACAGCGGCAGGTCAATAATCCCCGATGATTCGGCCACATCCCCCACCACGATCGCTTGGTAGGTCTTTTGCACCTGGCGCTGCTCAAACTGCTGACTGAGATGGCGGTGGGTTTCAGCATCTAGGGCCAGCAGCAGCAACCCAGAGGTGTCTTGGTCGAGGCGATGGACGGGTTGCAAAAACGCGCCCTCGGGCAGGGTCGATCGCAGGCGGGTGAGCACGCTGTCTTGGCGATCGCGGTAGCGTCCCGGCACCGACAGCAGCCCCGCAGGCTTATCCACCGCGATCAGCCACGGGTCTTGGTATAGAACGGGAATCCCCAATTCTGGTTGAAGGTCGCCCGTTGGTGGGGGCTGTAGGGGCGCAGCATGCTGCGCCCCTACGGGGATGGTTGCCGAGCCCAATACCTGGGCCGACAACCCCGACAACAAAAAACCCATGATTGGCTGGCAGCGATCGGCGCAGGCTCCATAAAACTCGCCTGGAATGCGATCGCCCTGGGCCGAGCCCCACCAAAACTCGGCCATCGCTAGGGGTTTGAGGCCGAGCTGGGCCGCCGCGCGCAGCAGCTTGGGGGCACAGCAATCGCCGGTACCCGTAGGCAGGTTGCCCTGGGCTGCTAAATCTTGAATAGCCAGGGATTCGCCCGCAAAGTTAGTGAGAGTATAGGCGGCGTGCATCTCAGCCTGGAGCTGGCGAGAAAGATTCCGCCGCTGTTGCCTAAGTATGGCGATCTGAGCATCGGCGGATTGGAGGGTGGCTTCAAGAGGGGCTAGGCGATCGCGCCACCGCTGCTTGAACTTTCGCAGCTCGGCCTTATCGCCCCGGCTCTCCTGCTCCAGAGCCGCTAGGGCATCCGTAAGCGCATCTCCAGTGAGGGTGCTGGCCAAGGTTTGACGTCGAAGGGCGCGGGCTTGTTTGCGATCGCGGTGCCGCTGGTTGAGTCGGGTGCGATCGCCCGCCAACTCCTCCTGCAATCGAGCATAGGTCTCCCGCTCGGGCAACCGCTGCAACACCAGCAGGCGGTCTTTAATTATCCCCAGCGCGTTGAGGGTGCGGGCCTCTTGCAGCGCCACCTGCGATCGCCCCGGTATCGGCGGCACCCAGCCGGGCACCTGCTCTTGCCCTTGCCACAATCCTGAAAACGCCTTGAGCACTCCGGTTTGCCCGTCTGGTGTTTGTACCACCAGAACCCCGTACATCTTGCCCTCGGTGGGGTGGGTATCGCCGAGCTGGGTCATGAGTGCTTGGGCGATCGCCCGAGCCCGAGCCGTGCGCGGGAGCCGGTAGTGCTGCCCGGTGCGGGGGCAGTAGCCCTGATAGTAGTAGTCAGCCGCTTCTGGCTCCGCCAATTTTGCCCCGTCTAACCAGTCATCGGGGGGGTGAAGCACGGTGTTAAACACGGGCAGAGAGCTGGCTAATAGATCGTAATGGGCGTATGCAACGGTTGGAGGATCCCCCCTGCCCCCCTTAAAAAGGGGGGTCTGAGTCCGCTTCAAAGTCCCCCTTTTTATAGACGCTTGCGGCTTCCCGCAGGGTAGGGGGATTTGGGGGGATCGCTAGCTTTGGCTGGTAGTCCCCCAATCTCTAGATGCGCCAGATCGTAACTGTTTTACCTGTAGCGGCATAGATCGCTCACAACACTTCCTACTATAGGCCCTTAGCTCATGTCATACGTTTTGTCTCCGCCCAGCGCAGGATCTATCTAAAAGGAGATTGGAAATCAGTTTGGCGCTGATAAGGTAACGGAGCGTGATGCGGTGCCTTACGCATCGGCGCTAAATTCATCAACTAAACGATTATTCCTATGAGATCAGACCTCAAAGTTGGAGCCATTCTCCACAGCAATGGACAGTGCGATTTTACACTTTGGGGGCCTGAGCTAGACTCGGTCGAGCTACGCCTTCTCTCGCCTAAAGAGGCTGCTTTTGATATGCAGAAAAGCGAGGAAGGCTACTGGACTGCTACGGTCGAGAAAGTGGCAGATGGTACACAGTATATGTACTACATTGATCGGGCCGCAGATCGGCCTGATCCGGCGTCGTATTATCAGCCCGAGGGGGTGCATGGCCCCTCGGCGGTGGTTGACCTCAACACCTACCAGTGGGGCGACAGCGCCTGGAAAAACATTCCCTGGCCAGACTACGTAATTTACGAACTGCACGTCGGCACCTTTACCGCCGAGGGCACGTTTGACTCAGCGATCGCCCAACTAGCCGACCTCAAAGCCCTTGGCATTACCGCCGTCCAAATTTTGCCAGTGGCGCAGTTCCCCGGCGAGCGCAACTGGGGCTACGACGGCGTGTTTCCCTACGCCACGCAAAACTCCTACGGTGGCCCCAACGGCCTCAAACGCCTAGTCGATGCCTGCCACCAGGAAGGGCTGGCGGTCATTCTTGATGTGGTCTATAACCACCTAGGGCCAGAGGGCAACTACACCGGCAGCTTTGGCCCCTACACCACCGACAAATACAACACCCCCTGGGGCAATGCCATCAATTTTGATGACGCCTGGTGCGATGGGGTGCGGCACTACTGCATCCAAAATGCGCTCTACTGGCTGCGCGAGTTTCACATCGACGGGCTGCGGCTCGACGCCATCCACGCCATCTACGACTTTAGCGCCAAGCACCTGCTGGCCGAGATGGCCGAGGCCGTGGCGGGGCTGTCAGACCAGTTGGGCAAGCCCCTCTACGTCACCGCCGAAAGCGATCTCAACGACACCCGGATTATTCGCCCCGCCGAGCAGGGGGGCTTTGCCCTCACCGCCCAGTGGAGCGACGACTTTCACCACGCGCTGCACACGTTAATTACTGGCGAGCGCTACGGCTATTACCAAGACTTTGGCACCTGCGAGGCTCTGGCGACGGCAATGCGCGATCGCTTTGTCTACAGCGGCACCTATTCGCCCTTTCGGCGGCGGCGGCACGGCAATTCGGCCACCGATTTGCCCTCCGACCAGTTCATTGTCTGTGCCCAAAACCATGACCAAATTGGCAATGCCAAGGGCTGCGATCGCCTCTCTAAGCTCGTGCCCTTTGACGCCCTCAAGCTGACGGCGGGAGTACTGTTGACTTCACCCTATATTCCCCTGCTGTTTATGGGCGAAGAATACGGGGAAGAAGCCCCCTTTAATTACTTCATTGACCACAGCGACCCCGAGCTAGTTGAGGCCGTCTTTGAGGGGCGCAAACGCGAGTTTAAAGAGGCCCACGGCTTTGGCGAACCCGCCCCCGCCCACGAGGTGTCCACCTATGAAGCCTCAAAACTGAACTGGCACCTGCGCGGCGAAGGGCAGCACAAAACGTTGTTGAACTACTACCAACGCCTGCTAGAGCTGCGGCGACAGCTCAAGCTCAACGTGCCGTCCTATTCTAAGTATATGGAGATTAGCAGCGACGAAGACACGAAGGTGATTGTCTACCGCCGGGCTATCGCTGACGGACAGCTGCTCTGCCTGATGAACTTCCACCAGAGCGTCAGCGTAATCGACCTGGCGCCGCCCCAGCAGCCCTGGGTGCTAGTCCTCGACTCGGCCACCGACGAGTGGGATGGTTCCGGCTCGGCGCTACCCCCCAAAATTACTGAAGCGCAGTCGCTGGAGCTAGCGCCGCTCAGTTTTACTCTCTACTCAACGACATAAAAGCGGTTGACTCTACTCAACGCTCTGGTTTATACCAAGTCCAGCCCAAGAGCTATAGTTCTTCTAAAGGTAAAACTCCAAGTCTGGATCTGGAACAGGTTATTTAGTCGTTCATCCTTTCTGAGTTCGCCATGCGTATCCCCACCGCGACCTACCGGCTCCAGTTCAACCCAGATTTTGGGTTTGCTGCGGCCCAAGACATTGTGGAATATCTCAAAACCTTGGGAGTTTCAGATATCTACGCCTCGCCAATTTTCAAAGCGCGCAAGGGCAGCACCCACGGCTACGACGTGGTTGACCCCACCCAGCTCAACCCCGAACTGGGCGGCGAGGCGGCATTTCAGCCCCTGAGCGAGACGGTGCGCTACCACGGGCTGGGCTGGCTGCAAGACATTGTGCCCAACCACATGGCCTACGACGGCCAAAACCCCTACCTCATGGATGTCATGGAGTACGGGCCTGACTCGGAATATTTCAACTTTTTCGACATCGAGTGGGAAGGGCCAGAGGAGCTGGGCGGGCGAGTCTTGGCCCCCATGCTGGGGGATTTTTACGATCGCTGCCTAGAGCGAGGCGAAATTCAGCTCAGCTACGACGAGACCGGGCTGAGCGTCAACTACTACGGCCTGCGGTTTCCGGTACGGGTAGAGTCCTACGGGCGGTTTTTGAGCTACCAGTCGGGGCGGCTGGCGCAGCAGCTCGACACCAGCGATCGCACCTTCGTCAAAATTTCGGGCATTCTCTACCTGGTAAAAAATGCCGTTGTCGATCTCAAGGGCCGCGAGTACCGCGACCAGGCCCAGTTTGCCAAGGGGCTGCTGTGGGATGTGTACCAGGAGAGCGACGCAGTACGTGAATTTATTGACCAGAACCTGGTCATTTTTAACGGCACCCCCGACCAGCCCAGAAGCTTTGATCTGCTGGATGAATTACTCTCAGAACAGTTCTATCGGCTGTCGTTTTGGAAAGTAGGGGCCGAGGAACTCAACTACCGCCGTTTCTTCACCGTCAACGAGCTAATTTGCCTCAAAATCGACAACGAGGAAGTCTTTGAGCAGACCCACAAACTGATCGACCAGATGGTCAAAACCGGCCAGTTTAGCGGGGTTAGAATCGATCACATCGACGGTCTTTACGACCCCACCCGCTACCTGGAGCGGCTGCGCCACCGCCTCGGTGACACCTACATCGTCATCGAAAAAATTCTCGAAGCCGAAGAAACCCTGCCCGACGACTGGCCGATTCAGGGCACCTCGGGCTACGATTCTCTCATTCAGCTCAACGGCGTGTTTTGCCAGCAAGACAACCAGGATGCCTTCACCCGCATCTATCAACAGCTGACCGGCGAAACTACCCCCTATGCAGAACTAGTCAGCGAGAAGAAACGACTGATCGCCGACACTAACTTGGTGGGCGATATCAACAATCTGGCCCGATTTCTCAAGCGGGTGTGTCAGCAATATCGCTACGGGCGCGACCTCACCCTCTACGGCCTGCGCACCGCCATTGAAGAGGTGCTAATTGCCTTTCCGATCTACTGCACCTACGTCAATCAGGAGAAGATCTCTGAGCGCGATATGGCCTATGTTCAAGAAGCCATTGAAGCCGCTCGCAAGCGTATTCCCCAGCTAATTAACGAGCTGAATTTGATCGAGCGTTTCCTGTCGCTCAACTTTGAGGGCACGCTGCCGGAGGAAGAAAAGGCCCAGTGGCTGCACTTTGTCATGCGCCTACAGCAGTTTACCGGCCCGCTGATGGCCAAGGGGTTAGAAGATACCCTGTTCTATGGCTACAACCGCTTTATCAGCCTGAATGAGGTGGGCGGCACGCCGGGGCAGTTTGGCCTCTCGCTGCGGCAGTTTCACCAGCGGCAGCAGCAGCGGCAGCAGCAGTGGCCCCACGCCATGAACGCCAGCTCGACCCACGACACCAAGCGCAGCGAAGACGTGCGCGCCCGGCTAAACGTGCTCTCTGAACTGCCCGGCGAGTGGGAGGCCGCCGTGAATACCTGGCGCAGCCTCAACGGTAGCCACAAAACCGTGGTGCACGACCAGGTGGTGCCCGATGCCAACGACGAGTATTTTCTCTACCAAACCCTGGTGGGGGCGTTTCCGTTTAACGACGGGGAGCTGCCTAGCTTTAGCGATCGCATCGCCGACTACGTGGTCAAAGCCGTGCGCGAGGCCAAGGTGCACACCGCCTGGCTGCGCCCCGACGCCGACTACGAAGATGGCTACGTGGCCTTTACCCGCGCCATTTTGACCCCCGGCGACAAGAACAATTTTCTCCCAACGTTTCGCAAGTTTCAGCAGCGGATTGCCGACTACGGCATCTACAACTCGCTCTCCCAGGTGGCGCTCAAGCTGGCGCTGCCGGGGGTGCCCGATATCTACCAGGGCCAAGAACTGTGGGATTTCAGCCTGGTTGACCCCGACAACCGTCGCCCGGTTGACTACAACCTGCGCCGCCACTGGCTCAACGAGTTGCAGCAGTGGGCCGCAGGCGATCGCCCAGCTCTGCTAAAAAACCTGCTGGAGTACCGCCAAGACGGGCGCATTAAACTCTGGGTCACCCACCGGGGGCTGGCGGCGCGGCAGGCCCACCCCGAGCTGTTTGCCCAGGGCGATTACCAGCCGCTGTTTGCCCGAGGCGACGCCGAAGAGCACATTGTGGCCTTTGCCCGCCAGTGGGGCAATCAGTGGATCGTGGCGATCGCCCCTCGCTTTCTCACCAGCCGCATTGAACCGGACGAATGCCCCATCGGCAAGGTGTGGGGCGACACTACCCTGGCCCTGCCCAGCGGCGTTCAGCAGTGGAAAAACTGGATCACCGACGAAACGGTCACCGCCACCGACGATGCCACCCTGTCGGATCTGCTGGCTACCTTTCCGGTCGCCATCTTGATTGGCGAAGCCGCCAATAAACCAACGCCTGAGGTAGCCCCAACTGAATCCTAGGCCAGGGGATTTGAGTGGGTCTTGGGCGAGCGATCGCCCGCCCGAAGTCAGCTCGACAGCGGTGAGGCGCAGACCGGTCTGCGCCTCATCAGCCCAATTGCGTCACCCCATCTCGATCGCCGCCTCAGCTCCGCCTGGGGATTGCTCGGGGTTATCTCTATCTCAACCAAAGCCTAAAACTTTTCATGATCTCGCAAACCCAAACCGCGCTCGATTCACCAACTATCGCTGCGATTCAGACCTACATTAAAGCCCAATGGCAAACCCTGACTCGCTCTACCACAAACCTGCTTGACGCCGCCTACGACGAAAAAATTGAGCACAAAGACGGTCCCTGGCTGATCTACATTTCAGGCCAAGAAGACCTTGACCAGGTGACCGCCCACCTCAAACAGTCGATCTCCGCCGAAGACATGGCGCAAATTTCGGTTAGAACCCTACCGCTAGAATGCGAGGCGATCGAGGGCCACGGGCTGCTCTACCTGCCGGGCGACTACGTGGTGCCCGGCGGGCGCTTCAACGAACTCTACGGGTGGGATAGCTACTTTATTTTGCTCGGCCTGCTGCGCGACAAAAACTATGCCCTGGGCAAGAGTTTAGTTGAGCAGTTGCTCTACGAGGTGAAGCACTATGGCACCGTGCTCAACGCCAACCGCACCTACTACCTCAACCGATCGCAGCCACCGCTGCTGTCGCGGATGGTGCTGGAATGGTACGAGCACTGCCAAGATACCGACTGGTTGATCAGCACTCTGCCCCAGCTCGAAAGCTACTACTACTACTGGGTGGTGCCGCCCCACCTCAACCAGGCGACCGGCCTATCGCGCTACTTTTCGGTGGTGAGTGGCCCCTCCCCAGAGGTGTTGTACTCAGAGCGCGACCAGCAGGGCCGCAGCCATTTTGATCGGGTAAAAGCCTACTACCGCGACCATGAAGTCACCGACTATGATGTCTCGCTCTACTACGACCCTGAGGCCGACGAGCTCACTGACCTGTTCTACCGAGGCGATCGCGCCATGCGCGAGTCGGGCCTCGACCCCACCAATCGCTTTGGCCCCTTCAGCGTCGATGTGATTCACTACGCCCCGGTCTGCCTCAACGTGCTGCTCCACCAGATGGAGCAAGATCTGGCCCAGATTCACAGCATTTTGGGGCACTCTGTACTGGCTCGGCAGTGGTGCGATCGCGCCGACTACCGCAAAGGGCTAATTGACCGCTACCTGTGGAGCGACAAAACCGGGTTTTACCTCGACTACAACTTTCGAGAACGCTGCCACTGTCGCTACGAATACGCTACCGCCTTCTACCCGCTGTGGAGCGGGGTGGCATCCCCCGAGCAGGCCCAGCGTTTGGTAGACAATCTGCCCGCCTTTGAAGCCGCCGGGGGCTTTAAAACCAGCAACGTGGTCTCGGGCAACCAGTGGGATGCCCCCTTTGGCTGGGCACCCTTTCAGTACTTTGTGGTGAAAGGTCTGCTGCGCTACGGCTACAAAGCCGAGGCCCGACGGCTGGCCGAAAAATTTGTCTCCCTGCTGGTCAAAGACTTTGAGCGCTGCGGCGTGCTGCTCGAAAAATACAACATTGAGACCTGCACGGGCGAGGTTTCCGACGACATCAAGTTTGGCTACAGCACCAACGAAGTCGGCTTCGGCTGGACGAA
Organism: Leptolyngbya sp. CCNP1308; assembly: GCF_034932455.1. Classification (NCBI taxonomy): domain Bacteria; kingdom Bacillati; phylum Cyanobacteriota; class Cyanophyceae; order Leptolyngbyales; family Leptolyngbyaceae; genus Leptolyngbya; species Leptolyngbya sp. CCNP1308. The sequence continues at coordinate 69,080 of NZ_JAYGIH010000106.1, forward strand.
TGGCGTCTTTCTGGAACTGCTGGCCGTTCTGGAACAAGAATAGCCCTGACGCAGCGAAGCCATTCCGGTCGCTCGCGTAACTAACATCTAGAAACTGGGCACTGTATTAGGGCTAAAGTTCTAGACGTACTGGTTATGATTGCTAAAGAGCTGGATCCTATTGCCCCCAATGCGAGTAAGCAGGTGCAGGCGGGACGCCGGGCTGAAGAACAGATGGCATTTTACCTGCGCCGCGCATTCGGCGAAGATCCCAAGATCAAAGTGCTGAACGGATTGCGGGTAGAGCGCCAGGGCGAAGTCGCCCAGATTGACCATCTGCTGATCAGCACCCACGGGTTTACCCTGATCGAGAGTAAAAGCGTCACCACGCAGATTCGCGTCAATGCTCAGGGGGAATGGTCGCGCCAAATAGCCTCAGCTTGGCAAGGAATGCCCTCCCCAGTGCTGCAAGTAGAGCGCCAGGCCGAGCTGCTCAGGGCATTACTCAACGACCATGTCGATCAGTTCTTCCGCAAGGTGCTGACGCTTCAGTTCACCTTTACCTCCGTGCCCTTTGATGGGCTAGTGGCCATCTCTGATATTGGGGTAATTCAACGGCCCCCAGGCTTTGCCACCAAGCAGGTGCTCAAGGCCGATCAGATTACCAGCCGCATTCAGGAAATGTACGCGGCTTACCGCCGAGCCAGCGGTTTGTTCTCCCTTAATCTCAAAGATGCCGGGGCCGAATTTAGCGACAAGAGCGTGACAAATCTGGTGGAGTTTTTGCTGCAACAGCACAGGCCCCAACCCCAGTTGGCCAATTCATTTATCCCTAAAGCGCCCTTATCAAACGCTGCGGCACCGCCCGCCCTCTCAGAATCGAAGAGGGTTGTACGTCCTATCGCCAAATCGCCGTCGGGGCCATCCCCCGCACCTCGGCCTCAACCGACCCAGCCTCCCCTGAAAAACCCTGCCCAATCTGTGGTCAACCCTCAGCCGCAGTCTTCTCCCTCACCGCTGCCTAGGCCAGCGCAGGCGGCTTCATCATCCTCCAGTGCGGCGGCACCAGCTCACACCTGTCGGGCCTGCGGCAGCAGCCAGCTAGCCATTGTCTACGGCAAATATGGCTACTATTTCAAATGTGCCGACTGTAACGGCAATACTCCAATTAAAGTAACCTGCGCCAACGGCGAGAAGGCCAAAATTTCTAAGCAAGGGCGAGAGTTCTACGTGCTGTGTGCTGACGCCCCAGAATCGCAACTCTTCTACGTTAATCCAACGACATAGCCCCCAACTTAAACGGGGGTAGGCCGTCACTATCGCCTCAAGCTTGGCCATAGCGCCTTGGAATAATTGCCCCGTGGCAATGACTCCCAGAGACAAGCCGTTGTCTCCCTGGGGAAGGATGGCATAGCCCGCGCCAATGTCTAGGCTAAGGGCATTGCATAGGAGGTGCTATGGGCGTGCGCGGACGAATATTAATTCTCAGCGGTTCAATTCTTGCAGGCTTGATTACCATCGCCACTGTGCTGATTCTGCGGGGCACAGCCCCATCTCTGGCTAGTCAGGGACAGGTTGGGGCTGTGCCACCCGTTAACCTAGAGCAAGCTGCCGACCAGGCCGATAAGCTATCGGACAATGTCTACAGCGGGCTAGACACCACTAAGAAAATTATTGGCAAGACCGACGCCCGCAACCAGGCGATCGAGAAGGGCCGAGATGCCGCCAGTCAAAAAATGCAGGAACTGAGCGATCGCGCCCGGCAGGCCGAGACAGCGGGTGAAGACGTGCTCACCGCCACCGATAAGCGCGTACTCAAGCACATTTCAGAGTAAGTGAAGGCTTAATCCCGTTTGCAGCCCAACATCACAATCTGTAAAACTCGATACCCCCATCGGGCAGTACTCTGGTGAAAACCAATTGTGAATCCGAGGGGGACATTACCATGCCTGTAGGATTACCTGAATTCGTTGAAAACCCTGAAAACCGCTGCCCGGTCATTTTGCTGCTCGACACCTCCAACTCCATGGCGGGCGAGCCCATTCAAGAACTGAGCCGGGGCGTAGAGGTGTTTAAGCAAGACACCATCAAAGATAGCAAAGCTGCCCTGAGCGTGGAGGTAGCGATCGTCGCCTTTGGGCCGGTGCGGCTGGTGCAAGACTTTACCACCATCGACCAGCTGACCCCGCCAGAGCTGGTGGCCGATGGCCTCACCCCCATCGGCGAGGCCATCGACTATTCCCTGGCGCTGCTCGAAACGCGCAAAGAGACCTACAAAGAAAACGGCATTCAGTACTATCGGCCCTGGATTTTTCTGATTACCGACGGTGCCCCCACCGATACCTGGCAGGCGGCGGCAGAAAAAATTCGCGCGGGGGAGGCGGCCCGCAAGTTTTGCTTCTTTGCCGTCGGCGTCGAGGGGGCCGATATGAAAACCCTCAGCCAGATTGCCCCAGCGGAGCGACCGCCGCTGCTGCTCAAGGGACTCGATTTTAGCCCCATGTTTGTCTGGCTGAGCACCTCCATGAAGCGGGTGTCGAGCAGTAAGGTGGGTGAGGCCCTGGCCCTACCCCCGGTGGAATGGGGCCAAATCACTACATAGGGAAATCACTGTGGGTTGGAGAGCAATTGCCCGGTCGGCCATTGGCACCCGCCATCAAGAGCAGCAGCAGTCCTGCCAAGACTATGGGGCAGTGGTGGTGGCTGCACCTAAGGCCATGCGCGATCGCCATGGGGTGATCGTCGGCGCGGTGGCCGATGGGGCAGGCAGTGCGCCCCACTCAGCCATCGGGGCCAAGCTGGCGGTGGCCACAACGTTAAAGTATCTGGCCACTAGCGAAGCCTGGCTGCAAAAGCGGCAGCGCTCCTGGCAGCGCTGGCCCCAGCCGCCGTCGGAGGAGCTGATGCGCAAGCTGTTTACCAAGGCGGTGATGCGATCGCAGACCCAACTCACCCAGCAGGCCAACGCCAAAGGTTGGGAACCCCAGGATCTGGCCTGCACCCTGCTGGCATTTTTGGCCACTCCCGACTGGCTGGCGGCCGTGCAGATTGGCGACGGCTTTATGGTGGTGCGCTATGGTCAGGCGGGGGCACCCGCCAAGGGCGAGTATGAACTGCTGTTTGAGCCCGATCGCGGCGAATTCGCCAACCAGACCACCTTTATCACTGCTACCGATGCCCTGACCTCGATGCAGGTGGCCGTGATCGGTCAACCCCCAGCCTTTATTGCCGTCGCCACCGACGGCCTCGAGCGCGTCGCCCTGCGCCTCAAAGACTGGGCTCCCTTTGCGCCCTTTTTCAGCCCTCTAGAAGAGTATTTAAAAGAAACCCCCAATCCTGAGACCGATGACGAGTATTTGATGAGCTTTTTGACCTCAGAACGGCTCAATCAAAAAACCGATGACGACAAGACTCTGCTGCTGTGCCGCTGCGATCGCTCAGCCTGATCCAGTAAAACAGTTTTCATCGTGGCCACGTTCCACGTGGCCACGCGCCCTCAGACGCTCCAGCGTCCTTCCACCCTGGGACGCAGCAGCGCCAAAGGGGGCATTCCCACGCTGATCGTAGAAACGATGGGCGAGGGGGATTTTTTGAGGGCAGAGCCAAGGTTTTAGGGCCAAAGTCTAGATGGCCAATTTTGGGTGTCAGTGTTTATAGTGGTTGCTGGTTTAAGGGCGAAGCTCGATGGCGCAGAGTATAGGGACAACAGCGAAAGTACTGACCTGTGTCGGCCACAGCGAGCCGGTAGAGCTAACCACGCAGCTAGCGACCAGCGGCGAGGGAGAAGTTTGGCATACCAATTGGCCCGGCTACCTGGCCAAGCTCTACTTCAACCCCAGCGGCGATCGCATCCGCAAACTGGAAGTGATGGTGACCAACCCGCCCACCGACCCCAATGCCGCGATCAACCACCCCTCCTTTGCCTGGCCTAAGGCCCTTTTGCAGGATGCCAGCGGGCGATCGCTGGGGTTTCTCATGCCTGAAATTGCCCACAGCGTTGGCCTGTTTGATGTCTATAACCCCCAGCGACGGCGCACCGTCCTGCCCGGCTTTAACTGGCTGTACCTGCACGTCACGGCAATGAATATTGCCTCCATCACCCAGGCCATCCACGCCAAGGGCTACGTGCTGGGCGACATCAAACCGCAAAATATTTTGGTCAACAACCAGGCGCTGCCCTCGGTAATCGACACCGACTCCTTTCAGGTGCGCGACCCGCAGACGGGGCAGGTGTTTCGCTGTCCCGTTGGGTCTGAGGGCTTTACCCCGCCAGAACTGCTGGGCCGCGACCTGGCCCAGCTTGACCAAACCGAAGGCCACGATCGCTTTCGATTAGCCGTCATCATTCACCTGCTGCTGTTTGGCGATCAGCCCTACAAGGGGGTGTGGACGGGCTGGGGCGACTCCCCCGACCCCAACCAGCTTTTGAGCCAGGGCCACTGGCCCTACGGAGCCACCACCCTAATTCAGCCCGGCCCGCTGACCATTCCCCTAGAGACGGTACACCCGGAACTACAGCAGTGCTTTTTGCGCTGCTTCAACGAAGGCCATCGCGATGCCAGCCTGCGCCCGACCCCAGGGGAATGGCTCCAGGCGCTGAAGCTGGCGGTGGCCGACCTCAAGGCCTGTCCCAAAGTCAACTGCCACTACTATAGCCAGAGCTACGGGCGGTGCTACTGGTGCGATCGCAAAAAAGCTTTGGGCGTCGATGTCTTCCCCAAAGCCTCCCTCTCCCGAGAACAGTGGCAGGCCAGAAACCACGACGCCGCTGCCGCCCTGTTTAAACCGCTGGCGCATGCTGTCACCACAGCCAGTATCTATCTAGGGGAGCGAGGGGCAAAGCTGTCTTGGCCGCGATCGCCACAGCTCCAGCTAACTCTCCCCAAACTGCCCTCTCTGACCCTGCCGGAGCAGTGGATCAAATATGCCGTCACCACCGGCATTGTCTCCACCGCCATTCTCTCGATACTTCTGATTGGCAAAGTCTTGATGGCCCAGGAAGATACTGAGTCGGCGGTCTTTGGCACCCTGCTGTTCATCGGGCTGATTGCCCTCTGGCCGCGCCTGGTCAAACCGTCAGATTAGGTTGAATACCAGATAATTAAGGATGTGCACTGAAATACCGTATCGAACCTGGTGATCAAGGTAAGCTACACAGGAAAGCAATGCACCAATAGGATTAGGTGGTGACTGGTATCTCAGCTTCTTGCGCGTCCCTCACCCGTCCTAAAACTTCAGCCCTTGCCCTAGGGCGCTATGAGAGGAGTTCAATGAGCTGTCAACATCTCAACGATCTAACCGCCGAAACCCTCATTTCTAAAGCGGCCTATCCAGTATTTCGCTGTGAAGAGTGCATCAAAACCAACAGCCGCTGGGTACACCTGCGCATTTGTCAAACCTGTGGGCAAATGCTGTGCTGCGATTCGTCGGAGCATCAGCACGCCCGGCGACATTACGAAGAAACGGGGCATGCTGTCATTAGCTCAGCCGAATTGGGAGAACAGTGGCTCTGGTGTTTTGTGGATGAAGAGGGGAAAGACTATTGAAACGTTGAGGAATGAGCTTGAAGCAGGGCATTTCCTAGCTGCTCACCATCTGGCGCGGTGCCACAGCTCGACAGGGATTTCCTAAACAAATTTGCCCTGGCGGCAAAGACTTAAAGACGCTGCTGCGTGCCCCCACCACGCTGTTGGCTCCCACGGTTACCCCCGGCGCGACAAAGCAGTCGGTCGCTACCCATGCCCCATTCTCAACGGTCACTGGCGCGACTATTAAGCCAAAGTGAGGGTCGCCAATATCGTGGCTGCCGGTGCACAGGTAGCTCTTTTGCGAAATCACGCAGTGCTGCCCAATGGTGACGGGAGCGAGACTGTAGAGCACCACGTCGTCCCCAATCCAGCTGTGGTCGCCAATGGTCACATTCCACGGATAGGTAAACCGAGCCGAGGGGCGAATCACCACCCCTCGGCCAACGGTGGCCCCAAACCGACGCAGCAGCCAGCACCTCGGCCCGTGGGAAGCGTGGGGCGTGAGGGGAAACACCACCGCCTGGAGCAGCCACCACAGCAGAATCATGCCCTTCGATCGCCCCGGCTTGTACCACGACTGGTCGTAGGTATCGAGCCGCACCCAGGGAGCATCGTCCCCAGGGTTGTGGACACCGTCAGAGGGAGAACTAACCGTCATCACCAACCCCCATAGAGCAACCCCATAGAGCAACCGTAGATGGGCACGGGCAAACCCCTTCGCCTACGGGGCCGATTCTACCGAAATAATCGAGGGCTGGTTCGTTAGCTTGGGGGATGGAGCGCTTTCTTTGGGGGTGACATTGAGCTGACCGCCAAATTGCTTTAGCTCAAACAGCTTGACCCCGATCTGGTACTCGTACTGGCTCAGCAACCGCCCGTAGATATAGCCCGCTCGCCCGTCTAAAAAGCCCAGCCGCAAAACGTAAAACAGCACAAACCGCAGCAGCGGCTTAAAGGGCAGCCGCACCCAGATTTTTTTTAAGAACCGCTTGCGCTGCACCGCATCGCCAAACAGATTTGCGCCGATGGTGCCACCGTCGCCCATGCCGGTGAGCAGGTTGTAGTAGACCTGGGCCTCCCAGTTGGAGTAGCGGTTGTGGCGGGCCAGCCAGTGGTACAAATCGCGAAAGTCTTCGTGGAGCATGTCGTGTTTTAGGTAGCCCACGACCCCCTCGATCATCACGTGCTCGTGCACTTCGTTGTCGCCCGTGTTGGGAATATCGGCGGTTTGCAGGTTTTCGTAGCGGCCCGCCCGGTGGCGAAACAGGCGCAGGTTCCAGTCGGGGTATTTGCCGCCGTGGCGAATCCAGGTGCCGAGGAAAAACACCCGGCGGTTGAGGTAGTAGCCGTCAAATTCGGCCTGCTGAATAGCGATCGCAATCTCGTCCCACAGCTCGGGGGTAATGCGCTCATCGCAGTCCACAATCAGCACCCAGTCGTGGCTAAAGGGGAGGTTGTCTAAGGCCCAGTTTTTCTTTTTGGGCCAGTGGCCGTTGAAGTCGAACTGCACCACCTTGGCCCCGGCGGCAGTGGCAATGTCGATGCTGCGATCGCTGCTGTTTGAATCCACCACAAAAATCTCCGCCGCCCGCTCCAGACTGGCCAGGCAAGCGGGCAGGTTTTGCTCCTCATCCTTGGCCGGAATCAGCACCGAAATTGGGATTTTGGGGGTTGTCGCAGCCATGATGAATTCCACTACACGAGGGGGTTAATAAACAAACGCTAGAAGGCAAACGCTAGAAGGTCTTCAGGGGCAAGCCTTCGCCCTAGGGCGCGGCAACAGGTGGCGCAGCCCGCTCACCACATAGCCCAGCTGCCCGTAGGCATAGACCACATTTTCAAACCGCACAGCCGGGTCAGGCCAGTGGCGCAGGGCCTTGACCAGCCCCCGCACCAGACACAGACTCCGCACCCGCACCCGTTCCAGGGTCAGGGTGTGGCTGAGCTGCTCGCGGTAGCATTCGCTAATGCCCTGCCACCAGCTGCGGCGCAAAAACCAGCCCCGGCGCAGTCGCTCAGGGGCCACATTGTGGGCCACCTGGGCCTGGGGCACAAACAGGACCTCATGGCCAGCGGCTAGAGCCAGCTGGGTCAGATGCAGTTCTTCGTTCGAGAGCAGGTTTTTACCCACCCGACCCAGCTGCGGGTCGAAGCCACCCACCGAGTCTAAAAAGCTTTTTTTGACGGCGTAGTTGAGCCCTCGGGGGGTTTGGCCGGGGTTGGTAATCAGCCGCGTTGTGGCCCCCAAGTCGTAGGCTCCCAGACTTTCAGACAGGGTAGACGATAACCAGGGGGGCGGGGTCGTATCCTGCGGCCAGAGCAGGCTAACATAGCCGCCTGCGATCGCCGCCTTGGGGTGCTGCTCAAAGGCGGCCGCCAGCGCCGCCAGCCAGTGGGGAGCGGCCTCGGCATCGTCGTCGAGGTAGGCGAGAATGGTGCCGTGGGCGATCGCCGCTCCCCGGTTGCGCGCCGCCGACAGCCCCAGAGTGCTCTCGTAGAAATAGGTCAGCTTGGGATGCGGCTGGTAAGCGTCTACCACAGCTCTGGTGCCATCCGTCGAAGCGTTATCCACCACAATAATTTCGTAGGCGGCGTAGGTTTGCTCCAGTAAGCTGGCGATCGCCGCCCCCAGGTAGCTGGCCCGGTTGTGAGTACAAATAATTGCCGAAATTAAGGGCTGGTTCATCATCCACAAAATTGCCGTAGGGCTACAAAACCAAACCTGTTGCCCGGTCAAACACCGCAATGGGCAGCCTAGAACCGCACTGATTCTAAACTGCCCATTTCACTCTATAGACTACCGAAGCCCTCCATCTGTGATGCCCCAAACACCAACTCCAGACACCACCGCCAGGCTACCGCCGATGGCTCGGGTGGGGTTGATAGTACACTGGCGACCCCTGGTCAGCCACATAGTGACAGGCCCAGAACGATCGGACAAAGCTTCTCCACACCGGCTCTGTAGAAACGCGATAGTAGTTGCCCAAAATCGGCTTGATGGCCGCCGTTGCCGTCTTTAGATGGTAGTGAGGCATGGTCGAGAAAATGTGGTGGGCCACATGGGTACCAATGTTGTGGTGAATTGGGTTAATCAGCCCGTAGTCACGGTCAATAGTTGATAGTGCCCCCTTGAGAAAGTACCACTCATCCCCCCGGTACCAAGGGATGTCGGGCTCACTGTGGTGCAAAAACGTCACTAGATCCAGCCACGCCACAAACACTAGGTAGGGAACCACATAGTAGGTTGCCAAAAACAGTAGCCCCTGGGTCAGCCCCACCCAGGCCAAAAACACAACCATCGCTGACCAGCAGAGGGTGCTCACCAGCACATCCCGCCGCTCCGCAGGTCGAAACAAATCGCTACTGGGCATAAAGTGAGACCCGCTGCGCCCCGACGACCTAAAGAATAGATAAAACGGATAGGCAAACAGCGCCCCGTAAAATCGCACCATCTTTTGCGGCCACGGCATCGCCTGATAGGTGGACTCGTCGACTGGATACCAGCTTTCGTCGGTGTCGATGTTGCCCGTGTTGGCATGGTGGGTGCGGTGGCTAATCCGCCAGCCGTGGTAGGGCACCAGAATGGGCGTGTGGGCTAAATGTCCCACCAGGTTATTCAGCCATTTGTAGCGAGAAAACGAGCCGTGGCCGCAGTCGTGGCCCACCACAAAAAGAGCCCAAAACATCGTGCCCTGAGCCAGCCAAAAGATGGGAAAGAACAGCCAAGAATTGACCGCGTGGGCCACCGCGTAGAGCGCCGCGATAATTCCCAGGTCTAAAAAGAAATAGGCTAGCGATCGGAGGGTTGAGGGCTGAAAACAACGGGCCGGAATCGCGGCCTTGAGATCTTGAAGAGTAAAGTCTAGCTCCTGGGCTGAGCGAACGTAGGCCGAAAATTCTGCGTCTGCAGCTCCAGTAGGAACGCGATCTACTTGCACAAAAGTACCAATTTAACCATAGAGACGAAGGCCCAGCTGCCTGAAAAAATCAGCAGCTAGCGTTACACAGCTTAACTTTTCGCGGCATAAATTTCTATCCCACGAGGGAGGCCAGGGAGTTTACACCTCGATCCGATGGATGAATTGGGAATAGGGATCAGGCGGTAGTGTTTACCCGGGTAGCAGCCCTAGCAGCGGTCCCAAAATGGGATGCTCTTCTACCCACACCGATACCGAGCCGCCGTTGCAGCGAAACTCGGCCCAGCCATCGTCATTGGTGGTAATCGTTTGGGGGATGTGCCCCGTCAAATCGTAAAAGGTGGTGTTGGGCTTACCGACTTCCATCCACTTGGTGCCCTCTGCCCCATTGCTGAGCAGCACCGCCATGGCTCGCGGATGGCCGTCGGTACCCAGCCGCGACCAACCCACCACGTTGGGGTGGTCAAAGTAGTCATACTGGGGGCCGTAGGCAAAGTGCTTGCGGCCAATCAGCAGTCGCTCCAAAATTTCCCGGTGCGAGTCCATCCAGATCTCATACTCGTTGCCGTCACGGCCTTTATCCACATAGTGAGCCCCGTAGTAGTCGCAATAAAAAATGCAGGGGTACCCTGCCTCGCGCAGCAAAATCAGGGCATAGGCCAAGGGCTTAAACCAAGCCTCCACCACCGACTCCAGGGCTTGCAGGGGCTGGGTGTCGTGGTTTTCAACCAGGGTGACCGCCAGCAGCGGCATCTCTTGAACTACGGTGTTGTCAAAAATGGTGCGCAGGTCGTAGCTGCTGCCCGCTTTGCTAGCCTGATGAAAATTGTTGTGCAGGGGCGCGTCGAATAAATCCAATTGCCCCCCAGAGTTGCCCGCGTACCAGCTCAGGGCACCCATATCGTAGGTCCAGTACTCGCCCACGCAAAACAGATCGCGCTGGGCATGGTTTTCCAAATGGGACAGCCAGTCTACAAAGAAATCACCGCAGATGTGCTTGATGGCATCCAGGCGAAAACCGTCTACCCCAATGTGATCGAGCATCCACTCGCCCCAGTACTTTAGCTCGCCGCTCACCTCAGGGTGGTCGATATCGAGGTCACAGCCCATTAGGTAGTCGAAGCTGCCCAACTCCCAGCTCACCTTGTCTTCAAAGGTTTTGCCCTCAATTAACCATACGGCTTTGTAATCGGGCTCATAGCTGTTGTAGTCAACGGCGTCAAAGTGGTACCAGTGCCACTTCATGCTTGAGTATTTGTCGCCTCGTCCGGGAAAGTTAAAGCCCGTCCACGACTTAATCTGGCGCATATCGCCTAGGGGTCGATGGCGATCGCCGGGATCCATAGGAGTCGCCTTAAACTCCTCCTCACAATCTGCGGCCATCTTGTGGTTGAACACCACATCGGCGTACACATTGATCCCTAAATCTCGACAGGTTTTCACCGCCGCCACAAATTCATCTTTGGTGCCGTATTTAGTCCGTATCGTCCCCTGTTGGTCAAATTCTCCTAGATCAAACAAATCGTAAACTCCGTAGCCTACGTCGCAGCCACCGCCAATGCCTTTATAGGCCGGAGGCAGCCACAGAGCAGTAATTCCAGCGTTGGCCAGCGCCTGAGCTTCTTCTCTTACATGATTCCAGTGGGTGCCGTCAGCCGGGCTGTACCAGTGGAAGTACTGCATCATCGTGCCGTTAAACTCTCCCTGCTGGTGGCGGCGCTGAATAGTCTCGGCGTTGGCCTCTAGCCATTCCCGCATGGAGGCCTTAGCAGTGGCCGCTGCTTCTGTGGTGAGGTTAGAGCCAATTGACTTAAACGTATGCTTGAGCTGCTGAAAAGGATTAGACATAGCGCCCCCTGGAAAATGGTTTTTCCCCAGAATAGGGGTAAATCTTAAGAACTTCGTAAAGGATAGGAGAGAACTCCAAAATACTCGGATCTTCTCAACTAGATCGCCAAAGTCTCGTCCTGGCGATACCAGCCCTCAACCACCATGCCGCCGAAGGTAGATTGGAGTTAGGCAGCTCAGCCCCGTTAGCCCAGGACGAGCAGCCATAGCGGAATGGTCAGCAGCAGCCCCCCGGTAGACAGAGCAATGCTAGCGGCCACCAGTTCTCGATCGAGGTCGTACTCTTCGGCCAAGATCAGCCCGGCAAACGCGCTGGGCATACCCGACATCAGCACCAGCACTAGCACCGCATCCCTAGGCAGCCCAGCGCCCAAGGCGACAGCTCCGACGGTGGTGGGCAACACCAGCACTTTGAGGGTTGCCGGCACCAGAGCTAGCTTTAGACTGCTCCACCCTTGCAGCTGGCTGAGCCGCAGCCCCATCAACACCAAAGCCACTGGAATCACCAGCCACACCGACTGGTGTAGGGCATCTTCAACTAGGGGTGGCCAGGCCCAGGTCTGGGAGGCCGAGCCTAACCCAAAGGCCCACAGCGAAGGCACGGTCACCACATCCCGCAGCTGCTGCCAGCGCGATTGGGCATGGGTACCCCGCCCAAACCAACTCGCCAGGTACACCCCTAATCCATAGGTGCCCACCACATTTTGGGTCACGCTATAGAATACGGCCCAGCCCAGGTATGGGCCACTGACCAGGGTGGGCACAATGGCCAGGCCAATAAACCCCGTGTTGCCGAGCATGGCGGCTAGCACAAAGCTGCCCTGACGGGGTTTATCGGCCCAGGTCATCGTCGAGGTGTTTGCCTGGAGTGGTAAGTTTGCTAACTGATCTGGGGACATCGACTCGGCCTTGGGGGCATCCCTGACCATGGGATATGCTGGATCAGCAAAAGGCAGCGATCGCACCACCGCTAGCCCCGCCAGCGCCAGCGCCAGACCTAGGCCCAAAGCAATAACGGTATATAACGGGGCCAGGCCCGTATCTCGGGCAAAGTGGGTTTGTCGCGCCAGGGCAAAAATTTCGAGGGGAATGCCGACCCAGTACAGCCCCCGCCCCAGCCGCTGCGGTAAGGCCGCTGGCAAAAATCGGCCCAGCCCAGCCCCTAGTCCGACCCAAATCACCAAAGGCAGATAGGCTTGAATCAGAGAATCACGCATTTTGACAGTTCGCTACGGCACTTACCCCACTCAGTAGTCTACGGAGTTTCGGTCGCGTTGGCGGCTATTTGGTGCGATCGCAATCCCAGCAGCAGCTATAAATCTAGCGTCAACTCTGTACCATACATATGCCTTTAAAAAGCATGATTAGTTCGTCAAACTTTAGTTTCTTACCTACCCTAAAAAAGGTTAGATTGCTTAAAGGGCAGGCATTAAGACGGCAGCCCGATGCTAAAGAGCTGATTAAAATATGCCCAGCCATAGTCTCAAGACAGGCTCAAAGTATAAAAAAATTGCCCTCTCCTGAAAATGTACGGATAGGGCTTACACCTATTAATCTTGGCCTCACGAAACTGTATCAATCCTGTGAAAACAGACTACAAAATCTAGCAGCAGCTAGTTTTTTTGGTTTGATGGCATCAGGTGGTTCAATCTGCGCTTTCGCTGCCTGGCCGCAGGCCGCGTAGCGCTCTGGCCCAAGGGCCACCTCATCGTCATCAATAGGGGTTGCATCACCGCCACCGACTGTGAATCGTTCTCCACAGCCTATAACGCTTCGATGCCCCTGCCAGCCCTCAGCAGGACAAACACCCTAGCCCCCAGTCTCCTTTGATGACTCCTTTTATGCTCAGTTAGGGAGTACACATTTGACTATGGCTACGTCTGCACCCCGTCCGTCGGTTAAGCCTCAGGTTGGCGTCTATGAGTGCGCCATCACCCTCAAGCTTCGTATTTTAGAAGAAAGCCACGTCATGGCCGATCGCGAGCACCTGCTTGAGCAGCTGATCGATGCCTTTTCCTACGGCAGCGATGAGTTTGTTGAGCAGCTAGACGCCCAGGTAGAAGTCGCCGAGGTCGCCGAAATCCAGGCTTCCCCGCTCATGCGGCGGCAGCTGATTAGACTGCGCAATTTACCCTCAGCCTGAGATCGATAGACTACTCAAGCTGACTGGGCTGCAAAGGCAAACAAAACGACCTAGTTCCCTCAGGGCTCTTCGCCCCGTATATTGATTAATAGAGCCGGGGCAGCCTCCGATCCGTTTCCCTTGGCCCAGTCGTTGTTGTAGCTTAGGCCCATGAATAGTTACCCCGCCCAACGAATGTATGCCCCCTCGGTTCAGGTTTGCTGGAGCGCTCTCGTGGGCCTGGTTTTGCCCCTGTTTCTAATGCTGGGGCTAGCCGCCCCCGCTAAGGCCGTGGCCGTATTTCAAATTCCGACTGTAGCGGCAGGTGAATCGACTTGGGTTGTCGATGAAGCCAACATCATCAGCCGCATCAATGAAAACAAGATTTCCGGTCGTCTCAGCGATTTGGCCACCACTACCGGCAACGAAGTGCGCCTCGTAACCATCCACCACTTTGACTACGGCGATACCATCCAAACCTTTACCGACAAGCTGTTTGAGCGCTGGTATACCACCCCAGACGAGCAGGCCAACCAAACCCTACTCGTCCTGGATGAAGTCACTAAAACGGTGGGCATTCGTGTTGGCGATCAGTCTGCAACCCTGCTCACCGACGACATCGCCAATAGCGTTGCCCAAGAAACCGTCCTGTTTCCCCTGCTGGAGGGCGACAAATATAACCAGTCGTTTTTGGCTGCCAGCGATCGCCTAGGGGCTGTGCTAGGTGGCCAAGAAGACCCAGGCCCGCCCAACTTTGACGACTCCTTTGACAGCGAAAGTACCTTTGCTTCCGCCGAAGAGACCGCCGAGAATCGCGGCAACAGCACTATCATTCTCGTTGTTTTACTGGTGTTGGCCACCGTCATTCCAATGGCGACCTACTTTTGGTATGCCGGATTTGGCAACTAGTAGTTTGCCAGTTCTTGAACTTGCCAGCGCGCTAGTACGCTGCGGCAGAAACGACCCTACTGTTCAGAATGCTTGAAATACCTGTACCCTAAGGATTTTTCACTTTGCATAGCGGTACTAGCCTGAGCATTTGTCGGAGGGGGATGGACTATACCCCCTCCAAAAGCCGTTTAGCGCGGTATGGTTGTGGGGTTTTCCCGGTCTAACACTAGAGGGCAAGGACTGCCATTGTGGGCATCGGGAGGCACCAGGCCCACCAAATGGGGTACCGGTCGGGGAATGTATCCCACCAGTGAATCTCCCTGGTAGGCCAGGGAAGCGCTGGCCCCAGAATCGAGCATCACGGCATCTCGCAGGCCCGCCTGGTGAAGCAGTTCGCCCAGCTGTACCGAGTCAACCATGGTGTGGGTTACCCCCACCACCGGCTGCCCAGCGGTGTTAATCCCCCAAAAGGCCCGGTGGCGACGGGCATCGTAGTCGAACAGGGTGCCAAAGGTGCTGGCGGGCTGGGGTAGACCATCTTTAACCAGCCAGCCAGCCGCCACAAAGGCATCGGTTACGCCGGGTAGTTGCTGGGCCAGGCCCGCCAGCGTATTGTGGCGATCGGCCTCAAAGGGCACAAACTCAACCCGATCGGGAGCCATCAGCACGAGGGGACGACCGTTAAGTTTCGGGGTTTCTCCGGGATATCCCGGCACAAACCGCCTTGTGCTCTGGCTCAAAACCGGGCCAATCATCACGTTTGAGTCCAAGTATTTGAGGGAGAAAAAGCCGCCATCCACAGCCCCAGCAATGTTGGTGCCCGCTAACATCTCAGGGAGTTGATAGCGACTGTTGGCGTGGATGGTAACCGGATGCCCACCTCTAATGAGTGAAAACGACTGATCTTCTCTGTCTATCTTTCGCACGGCAACAGGAGTGGCGAAATTAAAGGCTGAATCAGCGATCGCAGCGGGCATCGCCCCAGTTTCAGCTGTAGGGCCACCCCAGGCCACGTTCAGCAGCGCCTGAAGATTAGACTGACCAAACCGCTCGATCGCCAGCAGTGATTCCGAAGCGCCAGCGAATTTTTCATCATCCTGCCGCATCGTGAACCCGGCCATATAGCCAGCATCGGCCACGGCCTGGGCGACCCGCTCGTTGTAGTGGCCGGTGGGGTAGCTAAAGTACCGCATAGGAACACCGAGCTGGGCCTCTAGCTGACGCTTTGACTCCACCACTTCGTAGACCAACTCCTCATCGCTGAGGTCGCGCAGGTCAGGGGGATGGGTAACGCTGTGGGAGGCAATGGTTACCAGCGGGTCAGCCGCCATGGTTTTGAGCTGATCCCACGTGAGCGTTGAGCGCCCCGCTACGGTGCCATCTACCTTACCGGGAAAGACAAAGAAGGTGGCCGGTACCTGATACTTTTGCAGCAGCGGGTAAACATGCTCGTAATGGCCTAGATAGCCATCGTCAAAGGTAATTAGCACCGGTTTTTCAGGCAGTGCCACACCGGTACGCAGGTGCTGTACTAGCTGGTCAGGACTGATCGGCGTCAGCCCGCTGTCCAGTATGGTCTTCAGGTGAGCCTCAAAATCGGCAGGGGTCAGGTCAAAGAATACTTCCGGTGGTTCAAGCACGTCGTGGTACATCAACACCGGCACCCGGGCTTCGGCAGCTAAAGGATGAATCCTGGGCCAGGGCTCGGCCCCTAGCTGAGCGATCGCCCCAGCCGCCTGGGTCACAGTAGCACTGGTCAGGCTAGAGCCGTGAAAGAGGTTGTCGCCCGCTAGGGCATGGCCAACCCCGGCCTGATTGAGATCTATGGGGCGGCGGCACAGCCTTTCACTGCTGACCACCGTAGGAAACGCATCTACTCCCGGGGCGTCAACTAGGGCCAGTAGCTCTGCATTGAGGGCCTGGGGCTGGTCTAGGGCCGCAGGGGCTGCAAGCCCCATGCCACCTATGCTGATCAGTCCGGTGCTCAAAGCCCCAGCCAGGGGAACAGCGGCCCCCAACAAAAAAGCTCCCGACCCTAGGGTAACCAGCGTTCGCGCCTTAGATGGCTTTTTGCCAGATGTCTTCTTTTCGCCCTTGACCATTACCGCGACTCCCCACCAAACGTCAGGCCCCGCCTAAAGCCCATTACATATTACTGGGCAATGTCAACTTTGGTCGCCCAGAGTATGCCGCATTTCGGTTAAGGAGCGATTAATCTAAAACGCCACAGATCCCTAGCCAGAGGGCGCGATCGCCCCACCCTCGGCTTACTATGAAAAAGCCCGCCACCGCACCTCTCCATGACCGTCACCATTGCCTACCTGGGGCCTGAGGGCACCTATACCCAACTCGCTGCCCTGGCCTACAGTCTTGACCTAGAGCGGCGCAGCAGCCCGCCGGTTAACCTGTTAGCTTTCCCCAGCATTCCTAAAGCGATGCAGGCCACCGCTGACGGCGTCACGACCCTGACTATTGTGCCGGTAGAAAACTCTACCGAAGGGGGAGTCACCACCACCCTAGACACGCTATGGCAGCTTCAGCAGCTCAAAATTCACCACGCGGTGGTGATGCCTATTCGTCACGGATTACTGTCCCAGGCAACTCGTCTAAGCTCTATAGGGGCGGTTTACTCCCATCCCCAGGCCCTCTCCCAATGTCAGCGCTGGCTGGAGCACAACCTGCCCCACGCCCAGCTAATTGCCACGCGTTCTACCACAGAAGCGCTTGAACACTTGGCCGACAACAGCACGGTGGCCGCTATTTCCTCAGAATGGGCAGCCCAGCTTTACAATCTGCCGATTTTGGCCCACAACATCAACGACCAGTTAGACAACTGCACAAAATTTTGGGTACTTAAGGACAGCGTTCCCCAGTCTCCCCCCCCGGATGGGCAGTACACATCTCTGGCCTTTAGTCTGCCGGTCAACGGCCCTGGCGCTCTGCTCAAACCCTTAGAAATCTTAGCTCGCTTCGGCATTAACCTCAGCCGCATCGAGTCACGCCCCACCAAGCGATCGCTGGGAGAATACCTATTCTTTGTCGATTTAGAGACCAGTGCCCATAGCCCCGTTGGGCAGAGAGCCCTTGACGAACTCCTGAGCTGCACCGAAGCCCTCGTCAATCTCGGTACCTATAACCTAATTACCGCAGACCCCAGCCTAGCCGCCGCCAAGGCCAAAACTCAGTCTACTCAAGTACTTCCTTGAGGGCCGTGCGGGCCGCTAAATGGTTCCGGGTAGAGGTTAAAATCTCGGCCTCACGCTCTAGCCGCACGCTGGTGTCGTCCATTTCTAGCAGTGCCTGCTGTTCTAGGGCCACCCCGTGCAGGTTGCTGGCCACCCAGTACGACAGCTCAATGGGAATATCGGGGATATTGTCGGGTAGATCAATATCTTGGTTGGTTAGCTTGGCCGACAGATGCACCACGTCCCGCAGCAGACGATCCACATCAGAGGCCAGCGGGCTTAGATCCTGGCTGGTGGGCTTATCTTCGACCCATTCCACTAGCCCAACCCGATAGGGCTTTTCGCGCACATAGCTCAACAGTCGAAACCGCTGCTGGCCGAGGGTGAGAATTTTGAGGCGATCGTCAGGCAGCCGCTGGTAGTGAAGAATTTCAGCGCAACAGCCCACGTTAGCCGGTTGCCCGGTAGCAGGATCTAGCATGAGCACGCCAAAGCGGCGATCGCTCTGGAGAATGGTGTTCATCATGATCCGGTATCGGGGCTCAAACACGTGAAGCGGCAGGTGTCTCCCCGGAAATAAAACCAGCTCAGGTAATGGAAAAAGTGGTAGTTCTCGCACAGATATGGACTCGGAGAATGCCATTATCGCCTCTTGCGGATTCAATCTCACCGTACCCAGACACGGCGGGCTGTAACACTTGTTTACATAGGGGTATTCTAACCCAACTCCCCCAGGGAATGCCGGGGATCAGTGCGATCATCCCGATCGCTTAGCTCGACACAAAGAACCCGCCGAAGGGTCAAGGTTCGGCGGGTCGGGCAGAATGATCTAGAGCTTAACTTCGATATCCACCCCAGCGGGCAAATCCAGCTTCATCAGTGCGTCAATGGTTTTAGAGGACGGCTGATAGATATCTATGATGCGGCGGTGGGTGCGGCTCTCAAAATGCTCGCGGGAATCTTTGTCTACGTGGGGAGAGCGTAGCACGCAGTAAATCCGGCGTTTGGTCGGCAGCGGAATGGGGCCAATAGCTGTAGCGTTGGTGCGATTGGCGGTATCGACAATCTTCTCGCAGGAGGTATCTAGAAGTCTGCGGTCAAAGGCTTTGAGGCGAATGCGAATCTTCTGTTGCTGAATGGTAGCCATAGGTCTTACGAAGAATAAATTGTCAAGGTACAACGGAAAAAGCTCTGGAGACAAAAGACAGGAGCAAACCCCTGGAGGCTTACTCCTGTCTTCAGAGAGCTAGTGTAGGAACTACTTCAGGATCTTGGAAACCACACCGGCTCCCACAGTACGACCGCCTTCGCGAATTGCGAAACGCATTCCCTGCTCGATCGCGATGGGGTTGATGAGCTCAACCGTCATCTTGATGCGATCGCCGGGCATAACCATTTCAGCATCGCTGCCATCGTCAGCGGTGAAGGCCATGATGCTGCCGGTTACGTCGGTGGTACGCACGTAGAACTGAGGCTTATAGCCTGGGAAGAAGGGGGTGTGACGCCCGCCCTCTTCTTTCTTTAGGATGTAAACCTCAGACTCAAACTGAGTATGGGGGGTGATGCTGCCGGGCTTAGCCAGCACCATGCCACGCTCAATGTCTTCCTTTTGCACACCGCGCAGCAGTAGCCCCACGTTGTCCCCAGCCATCCCTTCATCCAGGGTCTTCTGGAACATTTCAACACCAGTAACGGTTGTATTGCGGGTGTCGCGAATACCAACCAGCTCGACGGTTTCACCGACCTTGACCTTGCCGCGCTCGATCCGCCCGGTGGCAACAGTACCACGACCAGTGATCGAGAACACGTCCTCAACGGCCATCAGGAAGGGCTTGTCGATGTCACGCTCGGGGGTGGGGATGTAGTCGTCAACGCTATCCATCAGCGCCAGGATTTTATCAACCCACTCATTGTCGCCGCGGTTGATAGCCGGGGTAGCTGTCAGAGCTTCCACCGCAAGTAGGGCCGACCCAGAGGTGATGGGAATATCATCGCCAGGGAAGTCATAGGAACTCAGCAGCTCGCGTACTTCTAGCTCAACCAGCTCCAGTAGCTCTTCGTCATCGACTTGATCTTGCTTGTTCAAGAACACCACAATGCTAGGCACGCCCACCTGCTTAGCGAGCAGAATGTGCTCACGGGTCTGGGGCATAGGGCCATCAGCCGCAGAACAGACCAGAATGGCACCGTCCATTTGAGCCGCGCCAGTGATCATGTTCTTGACGTAGTCGGCGTGTCCAGGGCAGTCAACGTGGGCGTAGTGGCGAGTCTCAGTCTCGTACTCCACGTGGGCCGTGTTGATGGTGATACCACGAGCCTTTTCTTCAGGTGCCGCATCGATCTCGTCATACTTACGAGCCTTTGCGCCACCCGCCGCCGCCAAGGTCATGGTGATGGCGGCCGTTAGAGTGGTTTTGCCATGGTCAACGTGACCGATAGTGCCGATGTTGACGTGGGGTTTATTACGTTGAAACTTTTCGCGTGCCATTTACGTTACGTGTCCTTTCCTTTCTAAGCGTTCCCAGTGTTTTTAGAGATAATGGCCTCAGCCACGTTCCGAGGAACTTCGCCATAGTGGCTAAACTCCATCGAAAAAATGCCCCGACCCTGCGTTTTAGAGCGGATGTCGGTAGCATAACCAAACATCTCAGCTAGGGGAACATGGGCTGTAACCTTTGCGACGTCAACCTCTGTTCCCATCCCCTCGATTTGGCCACGGCGGGAGTTTAAATCTCCCATGACGTCACCCAGAAAATCTTCTGGAACTTCAACCTCGACCTTCATGATCGGCTCTAGAAGGACGGGAGACGCCTGCATGACGGCTTCCTTCATCGCCATTGACCCGGCAATTTTAAAGGCCATCTCTGATGAGTCTACATCGTGGTAAGACCCATCGACCAGAGTAACCTTTAAATCAATCACGGGGTACCCAGCTAGGATACCAGATTCACAGGCTTCTTTCATGCCCTGTTCTGCGGGAGAGATATATTCTTTAGGAATAGTCCCTCCAACGATTTTAGACACAAACTCAAAGCCGCTGCTTTCTTCAGTGGGTTCTACCTCGACTACGACGTGGCCATACTGGCCTTTGCCGCCGCTCTGGCGAATAAACTTGCCCTCGGCCTTGGTGGCTTTGCGAATAGTCTCTCGATAGGCCACCTGGGGAGCACCAATGTTGGCCTCGACCTTAAACTCCCGCAGCATACGGTCAACCAGAATATCCAAATGCAGCTCACCCATTCCCGCAATCACGGTCTGATTGGTTTCGGGGTTGGTACTAACCCGGAAGGTGGGGTCTTCCTCCGACAGGGATTGCAGAGCTTTGGATAGCTTGTCCATGTCCTGCTTGGTTTTAGGCTCTACCGCTACCGAGATAACGGGCTCAGGAACAAATAGAGACTCCAAGACAATCGGATGGGCCGGATCGCAAATGGTATCGCCTGTAAAGGTGTCTTTGAGGCCAATGGCGGCTCCCAGATCGCCAGCCCTCAGTTCGTCCACTTCGATGCGATCGTCGGCTTTAAGCACAATCAATCGAGAGATGCGCTCTTTTTTATCTTTGGTAGCGTTGTAGATGTAGCTGCCCTTTTTAAGCACCCCAGAGTAAACTCGCACAAAGGTGAGTCGTCCATAGGGGTCAGCCATGATCTTAAACGCCAGAGCCGCCAGAGGCTCGTCGTCGCTTGCTGGTCGATCGGCCAGTTCACCATTGGGTAAATGCCCTTGAATCGGCGGCACCTCGAGGGGGGAGGGCAGATAGTCTACAACCGCGTCTAAAAGCAGCTGTACCCCTTTATTCTTGAAGGCAGAGCCACACAGAACTGGTACGACTGTACCCTGCACTGTTCCTTTACGCAGGGCGTTGGCGATTTCGTCTGAGGAGAGGGGTTGCCCTTCAAAATATTTTTCCATCAGGGCATCGTTGGTCTCGGCCACCGCTTCAACTAGCTGGGCTCGATACTCCTCTGCCACATCCTGAATATCGGCTGGTATCTCTGTATCGTCAAAATTTTGGCCTAGATCGTCGTGATAGATGCGGGCGCGCATAGCGACTAAATCGACGACACCCTGGAAGCCACCCTCAGCCCCAACGGGAATCTGAATCGGTACTGCATTTGCGCCCAGGCGATCGCGCAGCTGACCACACACCTTAAAGAAATCGGCACCGGTACGATCCATCTTATTGACGAAGGCAATACGAGGAACGTTGTAGCGATTGGCTTGACGCCACACCGTTTCCGACTGAGGCTGAACACCCCCCACCGAGTCAAATACCGCAATTACCCCGTCCAGAACGCGCATAGAACGCTCGACTTCAATGGTGAAGTCAACGTGGCCAGGCGTATCGATGATGTTGATCTGATTATCACGCCAGGTGGTAGTGATAGCCGCAGCGGTAATGGTGATCCCCCGCTCTCGCTCCTGCTCCATCCAGTCGGTGACGGCCGTGCCATCGTGCACTTCACCAATTTTGTGCACGATGCCTGAATAGAACAGGATGCGCTCCGTGGTAGTGGTCTTGCCGGCGTCAATATGCGCCGCAATACCGATATTTCTAACCCGCTCTAGGGGCGTTGTTCGTACCACAGCTCCCTCCTTGTTACGCTACGGCTAGCCACTTCGGCAAACCCAAACAGATCCTTATTTTAGGAAGCAGAAACAGCGATCGCCAAGCAAGCAAAGCCCTAGGGTCGCCCCCCCTTCAGCTTAGTAGCGATAGTGGGCGAAGGCTTTGTTTGCTTCTGCCATGCGGTGGGTCTCTTCGCGCTTGCGCACGGCACCGCCCGTCTCGTTGGCAGCATCCATCAGCTCATTGGCGAGCTTGATAGCCATCGATTTGCCAGGACGCTGACGGGCAAACTGTGTCAGCCAGCGGAGAGCCAGCGCAACGCTGCGCTCAGACCGAACCTCCATCGGTACCTGATAGGTAGCACCCCCTACACGACGAGCCTTTACCTCCACCAGAGGAGACGCATTCCGTACGGCCCGCTCAAACACATCCAGAGGATCGCCACCGCTACGCTCTTTGATAATGCCAAAGGAGTTGTAGATAATCTTGTCGGCCAAAGACTTCTTGCCGCTAGTCATGAGACGACGGCTCATCATGGTAATGAGGCGGCTGTTGTAGACAGAATCTGGCGGAATCGGGCGCTTCTGGATGACGGTACGGCGAGACATGATTCAAATTCCAGTGATTGAAGGCTAGCTATGCGGACAAAACGGACTCAATGCTCAGCTAAGAGAGCGCTTGACTAAGGGAGACGAGAAAGACCAAGTCACAATCGCTAGCAGCCTGAGACAGAGTGGATGAGAGGCTCAAGCTAAAACCAATACATCCAACCATATACAAGCTGTAGAGCAATTCAATAACCTCAGTCCGTCCTAGGACTTAGGACGCTTGGCTCCGTACTTGGAACGCCCCTGACGGCGATCTTTTACGCCAGCGGTGTCAAGGGTGCCGCGGATAATGTGGTAGCGAACACCGGGAAGATCTTTGACCCGGCCGCCGCGAATCATGACCACGGAGTGCTCTTGCAAATTATGGCCGATACCGGGTATGTAGGCAGTGACCTCAAACCCAGAGGTCAGACGCACCCTAGCTACTTTCCGCAGAGCTGAGTTGGGCTTCTTGGGAGTGGTTGTATACACGCGGGTACAGACTCCCCGTCGCTGCGGACAGCTCTTGAGGGCCGGGGATTTGGTCTTTTTGTCGGCTTTCTGGCGCTCACTCCGAATGAGTTGCTGAATCGTGGGCATAGGATGCTTCTGCTGCTACGGCTGATAAAACTCGAGTTTTCACAAGGTCTAATGCTAGCACTCTGAAGAAGCTTTGGTCAAATACTGTCATCTACAGCACCTACGGGATCTAGAGCATTGCTTTTTAAGCGTCTAGATTGCCTAGGGCGTTGGCAAATGGGCGGCGGTGCAGTCTTGGGTAACTGGGGCATCGACCGTTATGGCAAAGGCATTGCCACAGCCGCAGGTGCGCTGGGCCAAGGGGTTAACAAATCGAAACCCGCCGCCCATTAAATCTTCGGCGTAATCGATGGTGAGGTCTTTGACTAAGTCCATTTGACCGCTAGGTACCGCCAGGCTAATGTCGCCGCAGGCTAGGGTGTCCAGCGATTCTTGAGGCGTGGCTTCTGCGGTTAGGCGATAGGTCCAGTCGGCACAGCCCCCTGGCTCAAGGGCAAGGTAAATTTGGGGCGAATGCCCTGGGCTCTGGGCATTGTGCCGACGCAGCAGTCGCTTGAGTTCTTGGGCGGCGGCGGGGCGAATTTGAACCATGGGAAATGCGTGGCAAAGAAAAAACCGGCGGTAATGCTGAGCTTAGCACTACCGCCGTCCCCCTATTGAGCTGATTGAGCCAGACAAAAGCCAGGAGAGTTAGCGAGATCAAAACCTAGAGAGTTTCGGCCCGAGAGTAGTCGTCTTGGAAGCGGACAATATCGTCTTCGCCAAGGTATTCGCCGTTTTGCACCTCAATGAGCACGAGGGGGATAACGCCTACATTTTCTAGACGGTGCTGGGTGCAGGGAGGTACGTAGGTAGACTGATTGGTGGACAGCAGGATTTCGGCTTCACCACAGACCACCTTGGCGGTGCCAGAGACTACAATCCAGTGCTCACTGCGGTGGTGGTGCATCTGCAAGCTAAGGCGGTGACCCGGCTTGACCTCAATTCGCTTGATTTTGTAACCCCGCCCCTCTTCGAGCACCGTGTAGGATCCCCAGGGGCGCAGACCGGTTTCAGCAATTTCTTTGCCGTTGCTGGTAGCGAGGGCCAGCGCGGTGGGCTGAATTGACTCTTGCAGTGTTGTCATAACAATAAATTCTCCTAGAACCTGAACGTATAAGACTGCGGCAGAATAGGCGACTCGGGGGAACCGCATTGTCCTATGGTGCCCATTGCTATCAGACTTTTGCTTGGGCCCAAGAGTTTCACGATGCACCGGGCTCGGGCTAAGTTTTCAGGCAATAGTCTAACAATTGCCCTCGGGCAGAGCGGAGGATTTGGGCAGGATAGGAGGCAAAAACATAGATTCTTTATACCGGTTTGAGGTTGTTAAAGAATTTGGCGGTATGCATTGGCGGTATACACAAGGGCAATTTGGCTCTAGGGCTGGGGGAAAAACAGCCCAATACCATTGTTTACTCGGGCGGCGGTGCGGGGGGAGCGATTGATCAGTCGCCCACCCAGGTACAGGCTGGCGGAGCTGCCGCCGTCTAGGTTGAGGGCGTCGGTGCTGCCGAGCTGGAGCATGATTTGAGCTAGCTGGTCGAGGGTCGGGCCGGAGCCCAGGGGGCTGTTGTGAACGGCTACCAGTAAAATTTCACCAGTGGCGGTGAGCCCGATGGCGCTGCGGGGAGCAGCCTGGGTGCCAAAGGCAGCGCTGAACTGCTCTAGCTGGGCATTGAGCACGAGGGTGCGATCGCGAACTAGCAGCGGGCCACCGCCAATTAGGTTGGGAAAAGGAGCCATCGTCGCCGGTAGCAGGTCAGAGGCGATGGAAACCTGCTGCCCCGGTGGCAGGGCCTGGGCAGCAGTAGCATAGGATCGCAGCGCCAGCAGATAGCCGTTGGGGGGAATCGGGAGTCCCCCAGGGTCAATCGTGCTGGCGGGTTGTTGGGCTGTGACTATACCATCCACCACCGTGACTACGGTTTCGCTCTCAATCACAGGGCGATAGGTGGCTCCCCAGGCGGGGGTATAGAGACCAATGCCCGCCTGCACGTAGCCGCTGTTAATGGCCAGTACCGAAAAGCGCTGCCCGCTGGCAGTGGTGAGGGTTTGCTGTAGGGCCAGGCGCTCCATACGCACCTGACCCTGCTCATTCCACCCGACCACGCCACGGCTGAGGATGGGGCCTGAAATCCAAGTGTTACTGGCGCGCACGGCCCCAAGGGGATATTGATTGTTGCGGTTGAAAAACCCGGCATTGATGGCGGCACTAGCCTGCCAGCGCTGGGCAATGGTGGTTAGGGGGGCGGTGCCCACCGCGGCGGTGGGGTCAGTCCAGATGGGGCGCAGGCTAGCCTGGGTGGGGTCAATTTGTAAGTAGTAAACGGGAAACGGCTGCCCGGCTACAGAGACATACCGCTGCTGCCAGCGCACGCCCGGAGCCCAGGCGATGCTATGGGGTTGAAGGCTATCGGCCCGCACATCGATGACGATTTGATTGGGATTAGCCTGGGTGATGAGGTGAGGCGGGTGGCTGGCGCTGGCCTGGAGGCGAAGGCCGCCAATAGTCGGGGTAACGGTCAACGCCCCTAGGTAGGCTCCGGCGGGGGAGGCGATCGCAGATCCAATGACCCGAGCATCAGCGGTGGCCCCCAGAGTGAGGTTGAGGGCATCGCCGCTGTCAGCCAGCGACGCGGGCGCCGGGCCCGATAGCTCTACAATTAGCTGTTCGCCGCCGGGCTGAGGGACTCGGCGCAGAGCGACGACTTGGGCCGGGGGGGTGGAGAGCTGTAGGTTGCCACCCCCAGGCTGCACCTGCCAGCCGTGGCGTTCGGCCAGAGGCCCAATATCGAGGAACCGGTAACCGTCCTGAAGCCAAGCAGCTAGCTCTATCGGGTTCCCCGGATCGGTAAACCACTGCACCGGCTGCTGCATGGGATCACCCGTGCTGAGGAGCGTGGCCCCCAGGTGCTCGGTCAAACCGTAGTCGGCCAGGCCAATCTGGCCATCGACGACCACCCAGGGGATGGAAACCTGACGGCCATTGAGCGTCAGAGTTTGGCCCTGGGCTGGGGTGGTGACGGCAGCATTGGCAGGGCTGACCTCGGCGGAGGGCACGACAGGAGGGATGGCGAGAACGGGCCAGGGGGCGATCGCGCCGATCAGGCTGACGCCGATCCAGCCCCCCGCAATCCGGTGATGCCTTGAGCAAGACCGAGCAAACAACGGGGCTAAGGCCGGCCATCTAACCATAGGAATAATTGGGATGAATGGGTCTGGGGTGTATCGGCTGGCGCGGCAAATTGCCGAGCCCTCAAGCGCAGTTTTGGCAGGTTTTTGAAACAATCGCTACCGTTACCGCCGCCTAATTCTAAGAAGCTGGGACTACATGGTGAGCCTAAGGTTTGTAAACTACTGATAAAGTCTGTAAATTACTGATACAGCGCTGAGTGCGCCAATGATTTATGACTGGGGCTATTGCTCTTGGTTCCCTGGGAAAGGCATGTGAATTGACCAAGACACGGGCGTTGCCCCTACGCCTGCCCTAGGTTTCTCGAATCGAACTGGGTCAGAGGCTCGTTTCTGGCCCGGTTTTTAGGCCGCACTAGACGAGTTAAAGACTCTGCCAGTTTGCTTTGTGATGCGTGCTGCTAGGCTAGTCCTCCCAGCTAAATTTGTTGCTCTACTTTTACCACCCCTTCGTTGTTCTCCTCTGCCATGGGACGTACACCTGTGAATCAACCCTATCAACCTCAGCAGCACACCCGCTCTACATGGCCAAACTGGGGGCCGAAGTCGCTAGTTGAAGAACGCGATGCCTGCGGCGTAGGCTTTTTGGCCGATCGCCAGAATCGCGCTAGCCACGATTTGGTAGCCAAAGCCCTTGCCGCCCTCGACTGCATGGAGCACCGGGGAGGCTGCTGCGCCGACCAGGACTCTGGCGACGGAGCCGGGGTAATGACGGCGATTCCGTGGGCCGTGCTGAATCGCTGGGCGGCAGAGCAAGGTTACGGGGCGCTGGCGAGCGATCGCACGGGCGTAGCCATGATTTTTTTACCTAACCATGACGAGGCCGCCGACTTTGTGCGCGACACCTTTAATCAGGTGATCAAAGACGAAGGGCTGAGCGTGGTGGGTTGGCGCACTGTGCCTGTGCGGCCTGACGTGTTGGGAGCCTTGGCGAAGCAGTACCAGCCTCGCATTGAGCAGCTGGTTATCGCCTCGGCGGGGGAAACCGATGAAGACCTAGAGCGGCGGCTCTATCTGGTGCGTCGCCAGGTGCTGCATCTGGTGGCCAATGCTGCCACCCATCCCGGTGAGCTAGCGGCGGCCGTCGTGGCTGAGCTGAAGGAGTTTTACGTGTGCTCCTGCTCCTGCCGCACCATTGTTTACAAGGGCATGGTGCGATCGGCGGTGCTGGCGGCCTTTTATGAGGATCTACGCGATCCCGACTACGTCAGTTCTTTTGCGGTATATCACCGCCGGTTTAGCACCAACACCATGCCCAAGTGGCCCCTGGCCCACCCCATGCGGCTGCTGGGTCACAACGGCGAAATCAACACCCTGGTGGGCAACATCAACTGGATGGTGGCGCGCCAGGCCGATCTCTACCATCCGGTGTGGGGCGATCGCTTTGATTTGCTTAAGCCCATCGTCAACGCCGAGAACAGCGACTCCGCCAACCTCGACAACGTCATGGAGCTGCTGGTGCGATCGGGTCGTTCTCCCCAGGAAGCCCTGATGATCATGGTGCCCGAGGCCTACAACAACCAACCCGAGCTGGACGCCTATCCCGAAATTACCGACTTTTACGACTATTACAGCGGCCTGCAAGAGCCCTGGGATGGCCCAGCCCTGATTGTCTTTAGCGATGGCACCCAGGTCGGGGCCACCCTCGATCGCAACGGTCTGCGCCCGGCTCGCTACGTGGTCACCAAGGACGATCTGCTGATGGTGTCGTCGGAAGCCGGGGTGCTCGATGTGGCCCCAGGCGACATCCTAGAGAAAGGTCGCCTGGGCCCCGGCCAAATGATTGCGGTCGATCTGCATCGCCAGGAAATTCTCAAAAACTGGGCGATTAAGCAGCGGGTCGCCACGCGGCAACCCTACGGTCAGTGGCTCAAGGACAACCGGGCTGAGGTGCAGCCCCAGCTGTTTACGGAGGCGACCCTCTACCCTGCCGAAGCCCTATTGCGCCAGCAGAGCGCCTTTGGCTACACCGTCGAAGATGTGGACATGATCATCCAAGACATGGCGGCCCAGGGTAAAGAGCCTACCTTCTGTATGGGCGACGACACGCCCCACGCGGTGCTTTCAGACAAGCCCCACCTGCTGTACGACTACTTTAAGCAGCGCTTTGCCCAGGTCACTAACCCCGCCATTGACCCCCTGCGCGAGCGGCTAGTAATGTCCCTGTCTACCCAGCTAGGAGCCCAGGGCAACCTGCTAAATGAGCAGCCTGAGCATGCCAAGCTGCTCAAGCTAGAGAGCCCGGTGATCAATGAGGTGGAGCTAGAGCACATCCACGGATCGGGCTTTGCCACGGCTACCCTATCCACGCTGTATGACATCGCGGCTGGTCCAGCGGGGCTGGCGAAGGCGGTGGCGGCTCTGTGCGATCGCGCCGACGAAGCCGTCAAAGCCGGTAAGACCATTCTGGTACTGAGCGATCGCGTTGACGCCCAGGGCAATACGGCCCCCCTCAGTGCCGACGTCAGCTACATTCCCCCTCTGCTAGCGGTGGGAGCCGTACATCACCATTTGATTCGCGACGGGCTGCGCATGCGCGCCTCCCTGGTAGTTGATACGGCCCAGTGCTGGAGCACTCACCACTTTGCCTGCCTGATTGGCTATGGCGCCAGCGCGGTGTGCCCCTACCTGGCGCTGGAGTCGGTGCGCCACTGGTGGGCCGACAGCCGCACCCAAAAGCTGATGGAAACCGGCAAGCTGCCGGTAACAACCCTCAACGGTGCCCAAGACAACTACCGCAAGGCCGTGGATGCGGGCCTGCTGAAGATTCTCTCGAAGATGGGCATCTCGCTGATTACCAGCTACCGAGGCGCACAGATTTTTGAAGCCATCGGCATCGGCCCTGACCTGCTGGATTTAGCCTTTCGGGGTACCACCTCACGGTTGGGCGGCCTTTCCGTCGTAGATTTGGCTCAGGAGACGATTCGTTTCCACCAGCGGGCATTCCCCGAACTGTCGGCTAAGCGCCTGCAAAATATGGGCTTTGTGCAGTCGCGGCCCAGCGGGGAATACCACATGAATAACCCCGCCATGAGCAAACTGCTGCACAAGGCGGTGGCCGATCGCCAGTACGACCACTACGAGCTGTACCGCGCTCAGCTCGAAAATCGTCCGCTCAGCGCCCTGCGGGATTTGCTGGATTTTGAGAGCGATCGCCAGCCTATTGCCATCGACCAAGTAGAGTCAGCAGAGGCGATTATGCGCCGCTTCTGCACCGGGGGCATGTCCTTAGGAGCGCTGTCGCGCGAGGCCCACGAGGTGCTAGCGGTGGCCATGAACCGCATCGGCGGCAAGTCGAACTCTGGCGAAGGGGGCGAAGACCCCGTGCGATTCAAAGTGCTCTCCGATGTGGATGGCGAGGGCAATTCTCCTACTTTCCCCCACCTGCGGGGCTTGAAGAACGGCGACACCGCCAGTTCCGCCATTAAGCAGGTGGCCTCGGGCAGGTTTGGGGTCACCCCCGAGTACCTAATGCACGCCGACCAGATTGAAATCAAGCTGGCCCAGGGGGCTAAGCCCGGCGAAGGAGGGCAACTGCCCGGTAAAAAGGTGAGTTCCTACATCGCCATGCTGCGCCGCTCCAAGCCCGGCGTGGCACTGATCTCACCGCCGCCTCACCACGACATCTACTCCATTGAAGACCTGGCCCAACTCATTTTTGACCTGCACCAGATCAACCCCAAGGCCGGGGTGTCGGTGAAGCTGGTGTCAGAGGTAGGGATCGGCACCATCGCCGCCGGGGTCGCCAAGGCCAACGCCGATGTGATTCAGGTGTCGGGCCACGACGGTGGCACCGGGGCCTCGCCGCTCAGCTCCATTAAGCACGCCGGGGTGCCCTGGGAGCTGGGCCTCACCGAAGTGCACAAGGTGCTGATGGACAACGAGCTGCGCGATCGCGTCACCCTGCGCGTTGACGGCGGCCTCAAGACCGGCTGGGACGTGGTGATGGGTGCCCTCATGGGGGCCGAGGAATTTGGCTTTGGCTCCATCGCCATGATCGCCGAGGGCTGCATTATGGCGCGGGTCTGCCACACCAACAACTGCCCGGTGGGGGTCGCCACCCAAAAAGAAGAGCTGCGCCAGCGGTTTACCGGCGTGCCCGAGCACGTAGTGAACTTCTTCTTCTACATTGCCGAAGAGGTGCGATCGCTGCTAGCCCGCCTGGGCTATACCTCTCTAATCGACATCGTAGGCCGGGCCGACCTGCTCAAGGCTCGGGCCGACGTTACCCTGGCCAAAACCAGTCACCTCGATCTAACCACCCTGATGAATCTGCCCGACGGGCGGGGCGATCGCGCCTGGCTCCAGCACGAAGCCGTCCACAGCAACGGCCCTGTGCTCGACGACGACATGCTGGCCGATGCCGACATTCAGCGGGCGATTCAAAC
This sequence comes from Leptolyngbya sp. CCNP1308, assembly GCF_034932455.1. Classification (NCBI taxonomy): domain Bacteria; kingdom Bacillati; phylum Cyanobacteriota; class Cyanophyceae; order Leptolyngbyales; family Leptolyngbyaceae; genus Leptolyngbya; species Leptolyngbya sp. CCNP1308. The sequence goes on from NZ_JAYGIH010000106.1 coordinate 99,869, forward strand.
CCAGAGCACGGCGACTAAAACCTACGCCGTGGTCAATACCGATCGCACCGTGGGCGCGCGGGTTGCCGGGGCGATCGCCGAAAAGTATGGCAACAGTGGGTTTGAAGGACAGCTCAACCTGACCTTTGAAGGCAGCGCCGGCCAGAGTTTCGGAGCCTTTAACCTGCCCGGCATGACCCTAACCCTGGTGGGCGAATCTAACGACTATGTCGGCAAAGGCATGCACGGCGGCGAAATCGTGGTTAAGCCCCCGGTCGGCATCACCTACGATCCCTCCACCAACGTGATTATTGGCAACACCTGTCTGTACGGGTCAACAGGCGGCACCCTCTATGCGCTGGGTACCGCTGGAGAGCGATTTGCCGTGCGCAATTCGAAGGGGCAAGCCGTGATCGAGGGCGCTGGGGATCACTGCTGTGAATATATGACCGGTGGCGTGGTCGTGGTGCTGGGGCCAGTCGGTCGTAATGTGGGCGCGGGCATGACCGGCGGCCTGGGTTATTTCCTAGATGAAACCGGCGGCTTTCCGGTGCGAGTCAACCCCGAAATCGTCAAGGTTCAGCGGGTCATCACCCCCGCTGGGGAAGCCCAGCTCAAAGCACTCATTGAGGCCCACCTGGCCCACACCGGCAGCCCTAAGGCCAAAACGGTGCTCGCCAACTGGCACGACTATCTGCCCAAATTCTGGCAGGTGGTGCCGCCCTCTGAGGCCGATACGCCAGAAGCCAACCCCGATACGACAGGGGCAGAGAAAGTCCTGAGTTCCAGGCAGTCGTAGTGCTCAGCGTGAAACGGCAGTCCCTTCTGCCGTTTCACGCTGAACCTCTATTGCTCACCCGCTCGCCCCTTTGTTCCAGCCCAATCAAAATAGCGGGCAGGCCTGGTATGCCTTTGTGCTAAGGTAGATCTCTAGTTTTGGCATGTCGTGGGTAACGAATGCCGGTGCGGGCAGATCGTCTGGCTTGAGATTTTATCGGCCTTCAAAGGTCTTCTTAAGCCTGAAGCCAGGGTTATATCCCTGCTGTAGGTGCCGTGTCCTTGTTTACTGATCTCGTCTGCCCTGTTGTCTGAGGTTATTGAATGTCTAAGCGTCGCAACCCCAAAAAAGAAAAAGCTCTACGCAATCAGGCCTATGCCCGCAAATTCCGCAAGAAGCGGACGGGTAACCAGCGCTTCTTCCGCCGCAACAATACCGGCGCAACAGATGAGGACAACAGCGAAGACAAAGAGAATAGCGACTACTCCAACAACAACGCTTAAGTTAACGCTATTTCAAAGCGGCAGCGATGAGTTTGGCAGCGCGATCGCCTGAGGCGATCGCGCCTTCTACATTTTTCCCCAGGCACCAGTCGCCACAGCCCACGAAGTTGGGCAGGACTGGTGAACTGAGCACAGAAGCTCCCAAGGGCTGGCGCACAAAGCCGTAGCGCCAGCGGTGAATCTGCATGCAGGTGGGGGAACCGATCCACGCCGCTAAACTCTCCGCCGTAGCGGCCAACAATTCTTGGCCAACGGACTCTAGATCGGAGCGATCGATGTTGTTGGCGGCGAAAGCTGGGCTGCTGTGCACCACCACCACCGACTCTTGCGGGTCGGTGCGCTTGCTGCTGTCTAAGGCGGCCCAGCGCAGCACTGGGTGAGTATCACTGGCAACCATCCAGCCGTCGGACGTTTTTTGAATAGAAAGGCTGGCAGATTGGTTAAGACTGAACCCAGCCATTACGGTAATGGCGGGTTCAAACTCTACGGTCTGAAGCTGTTCCAATAGTCGCTCAATGTCTCCATTTTGTCGCGCCGCTTTATCCAGCAGGGCGGCGGCTTGCGCAGCGGGAAGAGCCACAACCACAGCCCTAGCTTCAATCGAGCTAGGTTGATTGAAGCTATCTGCGCTTAAAGCTTCACCTTCAATCTGCCAACCATGGGGAAGCCGAGTCAGCGCTGTAGCACGCCAGTGTCGGTGAATAGAGAGCCCTGATGCCAAAGCTTTAGCGATCGCGCTCATACCCTTGGGTGCCGTATACAACGTCTCGGTTGACGTTGCGCTTAAGGAGCCATCTGCCTCTAGGGCAAAGGTTTCAGGCCGCCAGGGCTGGAGTACACCCGACTGCAACAGCGACGGGATGGGGCTAAGGGCGGAGTCAGCAAAAGGCTTTAAATACCGGCAGCCATGGTCTATGGCAGTAGAACCGACACGGCGAGTTGCTAAGCGTCCCCCCAGTCCGCGAGACTTGTCAACGACTAGCACCCGGTAGCCAGATTTCTGGAGCTTATGGGCCGCCGTTAGCCCACTGATTCCTGCCCCGATGACCACCACATCTTCCATATCTATTTCTTGCCAAATTTTGGTGAGTAGCCGTTGCCCAACATCCTATCTCGGGGAATTGTGTAAAAATGTAAGACAGTTTTTAAATATGGTGATGCCCAGTGGATGAGCTGCGGTCTGCCCTGGAGCTAGCAACAGATGAAGAACTTGAAGCCCTGACAGAAATGCTGTTTCGGCCCCGATTCAACCCGCTAGATTATCTGCAAAAGGCTGACCCACTGACAGTACAGAGCGGCACAAGGCAGCAGTGGCTCGACCGATTAGAGCAGCGCTTTCGGTTTTTGGCGGCGGATGGGCTAACGGTGATCAATGGCCAGAGCCAGCAAGTCAGCTATCGCCAGGCACTGATTCAGGTTTGTCACTATCTCAAGGTGCCCTACGCCACTACTTGGTCAACCGATGATTTAGAGGCAGAGGTGTTTTTACACCTGCTTCGCAGCAACCTCAATAAGCTGCCAAAAACAGAGCGCGATCGCCTTCAGCAATCCGTTCAAACCTCTCTACAGAAGTCAGCTCAGTTTCAATCCTTGCCCCTTGACCTTCAGGCCAACCCCCTCAGACTATTGGCCAAAGGCAGCAGTGCCCTAGCAATTAGCGCCGTCCTACAGCCTTGGCTACTTCAGCATATCGCTCGACAAATGGCCTTCCATATGGCCCGCTATGAAGTGACCCGGCAGGCCGTGATCAAAGGAGGCGGCACGGTGCTAACCCAAGTTCACCAGCGGTTTGCCCTGCGCATGGCCTCCCGAGGGGTAGCCGCTAGTGCAGCTCGTTACGGAGCTACTCGAGCCGTATTTTCAGTGCTAGGGCCTGCCCTATGGGGCTGGTTTTTAGCTGACTTAGGCTGGCGAGCGATCGCCACCAACTATGGCCGGGTTATCCCTGTCGTATTTACCCTGGCTCAGATTCGTCTAACGCGCTCCTTCGACGATTGGGACTTAGCTCCTGGCTAAGAGTGACCAGCCTATGCCCGTAGCTAATTGCCCTGCCAGTGGGATGCCATGCCTGACGCAAATCCGAGACCTAAAACCCACTATGACCAATTAGGGGTGAAGCCCACCGCTAGCCCTCAGCAAATTCGACGTGCCTTTCGCGACCTTAGCAAGCTCTACCACCCTGACACCACAGACTTACCCGCCATCGAAGCAACTGAAAAGTTTCAGCAGCTCAACGAAGCCTATGCTATTCTCAGTAGCCCCGATCGCCGCTGGGCCTACGATCAGCAGGTTGGGTATTCTCGCATATCAGTTATGCAGCCCTTAGAGCCGCTCAGCCGGCCAGCAACACCCCAGCGGCGAGAGCCCGCTAACATGTACCTCGATCCGACCGATCGCCCCCTCTCTGCCGGAGAAATTTTTGCCCTATTTATTTTAGGGCTCACCTTTGTAGCCTGCCTAGCCTTAGTCGTTACGGTCAGCCTAACCCGAGGAGACTATACCGCCGATCTAGCCCTTCCCCTCGAAAAGTCCACGCCTGAGATCGAAGCAGCTCCAGCTCAAGCGCGAGGAGAAAACCCATCACCAGGAAATGCCGCCCCCAGCCTCCCCGCTCCGCCAGACATACCGCCTGTGCCACGGTCCTTAAGCTCTGCACCCCCCACCTGGCTCTAGTCAAGACATTACAGCCATTTATTGTTCCTTAATCTACGGCCATGGCACTTCCCTCTGCGACTACCCCGCTTTACAACTATCCGCTGCCCGACATCGAAGCCTGGCTGCGACAGTATGGTTGCACCCAAGACAGCAGCGACACCCTCCACTGTTGGCATATCGTACGTCCTCGCTGGGAAGCCGAGATTTTGCTCGAGACAGACTGCATCGTGGTGCGCTACATTAGCGCCGGGCCCGCCGAAAAAGACATCCAGCGAGTCTTCAAATATTCCTTAAGCCGACAAGATTTAGAAGAAGCCATTTTTTCTGGGCCTTAAGGCCAGGCTCGTTACCAAATACTAAAGCTGAGCTACCAAGGTCAATCCAGCAGCTTGCCCAACTGGCGCAGAGACGCAGACTCATCTTCTCGCCCGCCCGCCTGATGCATCTCTAGGAACCCCTACTTCCTCGTCAGAGGTATCATCCAAAAGCCCATTAGAACAGGCCTTTTAGCGCCAGCTAATTAGCGACAGGCTTCAGCTTCAAAGCAAGGTATTTCTCAAGCCTTCAGGCCTTGTGTCAAGCAGACAGTCCCTCGCCTGCTACAGGGTGCCTAAGACACAGCAGCTTCATCCACTCAGTAGAACCACGCAGATGGATATTTATTCATCTGCGTATTTTCACATGTCCTAGATATTTCCTCGGCTCATATTTACGGGAGCATCACACTGTAGCCAAGGCTCTATGATTAAATTTAGGTTAACCCAAGGTGAAATAAAGCCGACATTTAGGTTATGGAGGGTTGTCTAACCCTTAATCCTGCATTACAGACTTTCTCCAGCAGGCGAGTTTAGGGCTATAGAGACAATTCCTCCGTAAATCTACAGATGCTTCAAATAACTGGGCAGTTAAACGGTGCATTTTCAGCGCAACGGAAACTTTCCGTAGAGAGTACAGCCCTTACAAGCGTGCATTCACTGAGAGCTTTATTGATACTTTTCCAGTATTCATCAAGGAGGAGCCATGACAGTCCACAACGCCTCTCAACCTAAGATTCAAAAAAAAATTGACCAGAGGAATTACGATATTTGGCTGAACTTTCTCGTAGCACTGCTGGCCACTAATTTATTTAGCATTTTCTTAGCTGGCCACAGCAACACTGATCTGAACTTTCTTTTTATGGAAGACGGGCCGCTTGAAAATCTAAGCGCAGGTTTCTATTTTTGTGCAGCAGCCATCTTTGCGATTGGCTTTAAAAATAAACCCGCCCCTCTCCGATTTTGGTGCCTGTTTTTTGCGGTTCTCATGTTCCTGGTTGGCGGAGAAGAAATCAGCTGGGGACAGCGAATTTTTGGCATCGTGACCCCTGAGTCTCTCAATGCTGTGAACGTGCAAAATGAGTTTAATATCCACAACATTGATGGCATTCACCAGTATGTTCGAACCGTAGGTGTTGCTTTTGTAGGTCTTTTCTGTTTTCTAATTCCGATTAGCAATCGGCTAAACCAGAGAATGAGTCAGCTCTACGTCCAGTTGGGTGTGCCGATTTTTCCGCTTAACACAATATGGCTCGTAACACTTTCAATTGTATTTATGATTGTTCCAAGAGCTCTGAATCTAGGAATGCTAGAGCTTTTCATGCTAGATGAAATCGGTGAATTCCTGCTTTCCTTTGCCTGGATTCCGTTCGCCCTCAATAATTCTTTCGAGTTAAGATCAAGCCAGACTAGGCTAAATACAATTTCTAAAGCCTAGGAGTTTCTAATCAAAATAATTGCTTTATAACTGCTCTAAGCATTTGCCTAGAGCAGTTTTTTATGACTATGGTTTGGGTAAGCAGACGGAAATAACTAACCTAATTCCTCTCTCAGGCCACTCATACTAAATCCTACTTGGCTAACCCCCAATTCCTCTGGGCAAATGCAATTTTCTCCTACGGTTTCGCCTGCTGGGAATCGGGGTTGTGTGATTCGGATTTGGTATCGGATGAGGCTCCAAAACTACAGCTTAGTGTAGTAAAAATTTGTCGATCATTAAATCTCTAGTAGCAGCTCTGGGCGGTGCAGTACTGCTTAGGAAAGTCGGGTTGCAATACCCTATCTGAAAACTCACTGGCTATCGTCCAGCTTGAGGCACCTTGATCAACGCCATACTCAGGTAGCTGACCAGCACTATCTTGAATCCTTACATTGAGCACTGTCGCCAAAAGAATGCTCTCTTAAGCTCTAGGCCGGTAGCAACTCAGCGCTGTCGGTCTAGAGCTCAAGAGAGCAATAACTATGCGGATGAAAGGACTTGAACCTTCACGTCCGAAGACACTAGAACCTAAATCTAGCGCGTCTACCAATTCCGCCACATCCGCGTTCGGTGATTAAGCATAGCAAACAACGGCGGGCTGTGGGAACTTTTCGACCTGTTCTTTTTAAAGATCCTTGGCTCAGGGAGATATAGGGGTTGAGCTAGGCCACCAATGCTGGGGGCAGATTGCTGGGGCGGTAACCAGCACCTAGCCCTCGCCAGCGCTGAAATACGCTGTTGTGCAACGCTGTATCCGCAGGAACAGTACGGCGTTGAAGGTCGGTCAGTCGGAATAGCCAGGAAATAGACCCTGAAGGAACTGGTGCCGCTGGGTTTGGTCGAATGCTGGGGGACTGAAGCGGGGTTGGAGACGTTGAATCGCGCTGCAGGTGGCTGAGGTCGAACTTTAGGCCTAGGCCAAGGGTAGATTGCCCCGTGTCAACTATCCAAAGCAGCGCCCCATCAGCTAGAGGTAATGATCCTAAGTTGCTGCCGCCAACGGCCCCATGGTCGCCCGGAAACCAGAATCAGCAGTTTTTGCCTGATTGGCCCCAAAGTTGCTCTTAATCTGCGCTATGTCCCGGTGTTTAAGCCGATTTACCCAGAAATCTTTACTGCAAGCCGTAAAGGTGAGCCCATCGATCGAGTTGGCTTGATCTACTCTGAATCTAGAGATAAAAGCGGGGCGATCGCCTCTAGGAGCTGACGATGAGTTTGCTAGGTAACATTATTTGGCTGATCTTTGGCGGTTTTTTAACCGGGCTGGGCTACATACTGGGCGGGCTGGTACTCTGTCTGACAATTGTTGGCATTCCTTTTGGGGTGCAGGCCATCAAGCTGGGTACTGCCACCATGACACCTTTTGGACGCAAGCTGGTGGAAGACAGCAACCCCAACAGTGCGCTAAAAATTGTGCTGAATGTGGCATGGCTATTTTTCTTTGGCTGGGAAATTGCTCTAGTTCATCTATTTCATGCGGTGTTGTTGGCTATTACCCTGATTGGTTTACCGTTTGCCAAACAGCACATCAAGCTGGTGCCCCTGGCACTGTTTCCCTTTGGCAGAAGCTTTGAGCGTCTCTAGTTGCAGCTGTAGAGATCGCCCCTGAGAGCGCCATAGCTACGGTCAGCTTACACTGAGCCACACCCCTTAAAAGAGCGGCGGTGCTGGGGCGTTGGCCCTAAAGTTTGCAACGCCAGGCGGTGGGCAGCACTGCCATAGCCCTTATTGCGGGCTAGGTGGTAGCCGGGGTAACGGCGATCGAGGCGCACAATCAGGCGATCGCGCCATACTTTAGCCAATATGCTGGCGGCGGCAATCTCGGTGTGGATGCGATCGCCCTGCACCACCGTCTGCTGAGGCAAACCTAGGTTTTGAATAGGCTGGTTGCCGTCAACTAAACAGAGGTCTGGCGGCGGGTCGAGGCGGCGCAGCGCCCGAGTCATCGCCAGGAGACTGGCGTGCAGAATATTCAGCCGATCAATGTCGTGGATGGTAGCTAGCCCCAGGGCATAGTCCGTGGCCAGTCGTTGAATGGGCTCTACTAAGCTTTCGCGGCGGACGGGGCTCAGACACTTGCTGTCAGTCACCCCCAGCCTTAGAAGCTGCTCGCCAGCCTGGGGTGACAGAACTACTGCAGCCGCCACCACCGGGCCAAAAAGGCACCCCCGCCCCACCTCGTCTACCCCAGCAATTTTAGTGTCCGGAAGATGCTCGCAATTATTCACAGGGCCACAGCCTATTCGTCGCCACCATCGCCACCGTCACCAGTGGAGGAAGAGCGACGACGGCGGCGGCGGCGCACACTGCTAGACGCTTCTGGCTCCGCTTCGGGAATGACTTCTATAGGGTCCGATTCAGCCCTAGAGACAGGTTCGATCGCCAGCTCTGAAGATGATGATGCAGCCTCAGAATCTGTTATGTCAGCCTCCTGGGCCTTTGCGCGGGCCGAACGGGTGCGCACGGTGCGCTTAGGAGACGGCTTGGGCGATGAAGGCTCTGGCTCAGCCATATCCACCACCGCAACCTCCCCTGGAGTCTCGGCTGAAGCCTCCCCAGCGGTAATCGACACAATCTCTGGCGGAGCCTGACCAGGCAGCACCACCGACACCATCGTATTGCGAGGGTCCGTGACCTCTTGAGTCGACAGCACCATGGGCGAAATCCCCATCATGGCGTAGATACGCTGCTCGTCAGAGGTCATTTCCACAGTTACGACCTGGGGCGAAGCAGCGGACTTGCGATTTCGAGCCAAATCGCTTTGCGAATCGACTCGGCCTCCCGTCCGTCCGCGCCCCCGAGGAGAAGCTTTTTCCTCTTCAACTCTGGGGGATACGTTCGGCGTGGCTAATTCTGTAGTCTCTTTGAATTCGACCAGGGCGGCCCCATTCTCTTTGACCACAGGCGCGTCTTTACCATTGCCTCGGGTTGGCAAGGGGTCACGACGGCGGCGGCGACGGTTGTTACCGCGGCCCGATTTATCTTGATAGCTAGGGTGATTGCCCAAATCCAGCTCTTGCAGATCAGGACGACCATCAAAGTCGCCAGTGTCGCCCAGGGGAAGCGGTGCTGACTGAGGGGCCGGGCTTGCCCCAGAAAGCAGAGCATTGGGAACGACATCATTGCTACTGTCTACCGGAGCTTCACCCGGCAGATGTACCAAGTGCCCCAACCCACCGCAGGTGGGGCAGGGACGGCCAAACAACTCGTAGATATTTTGCCCCTGGCGCTTGCGGGTTAGCTCCACAAGACCCAGTTCAGACAGCTGAGAAATCTGGGGCCGAGCTTTGTCAGAACGCAGCGCTTTGGTGAAGTGTTCGAGCACTTGCAGCTTGTCACGCCGCGCGTCCATATCGATAAAGTCAACGACAATGACCCCAGCAATATTGCGCAGGCGTAACTGGCGGGCAATCTCGGCGGCGGCTTCGCAATTAGTCCACAGCACGGTTTCACGGGCCGTTGCAGAGCGAGTAAAGGAGCCAGAGTTAACGTCAATCACCGTCAGCGCTTCGGTGCGCTCGATGATAATGTAGCCGCCGGAGGGCAGGTCAACCCGAGGTTTGAGCGCTTCACGAATGGCGGCGTTGACGCGGAAATACTCCAGAATGGGAGTGCGTTCGCGGTGGTGATCGATCAGCACCCCGGCGGGCACTTGGCCGTCGCTCCAGTTAGCCAGGTGTTGTTTCACCCGCTTCATACCGGTGCTGGAGTCAGTCACAATGCGGTTAACTTCGGCATTGTAGGCGTCGCGCAGCACCCGCTGAATGAAGTCGTCATCGCGGTTGAGCAGGGCCGGCGGGCGCGTGTTTACGGCCTGTTGCTGAATACTTTCCCACTGCTTTTGCAGGGTTTCTAGGTCTTCAATAATGGCATTTTCGCTGATGCCTTCAGCCTCGGTGCGCACCAGTAGACCCATGCCCGCCGGCTTGATCAAAATTGCTAGGGCTCTCAGGCGGTTGCGCTCGCTCTCGCTGCGAATGCGCCGTGACAGGTTAACGCCGCGCCCCGAGGGCATCAACACCAGGTAGCGCCCAGGCAGGCTAACATTGCCGGTTAGACGTGGTCCCTTGTTGCCTGTGGGCTCTTTCATGATCTGCACCAGCACCTTTTGCTGGGGCACGACTAACTCGGTAATAGAGCCAGCGCTGCGTTTAAGCTTTAAGGGGCCTAAGTCGGTGACGTGCATAAAGCCGTTGCGCTCGCTGTCGCCGATGTTGACGAAGGCGGCATCAATGCCGGGCAGCACGTTTTCTACTGTGCCTAAATAAATATCGCTAACCTGGTGGCTACCGGTGGCCACAATTAGCTCTTGAATCTGATCTTCAGAAAAAACCGCAGCGATCCGGTTTTGCTCAGCAATAACAATCTGCTTCGGCATCCAAATTCCTCATACGACGCTCACCAGGGCGAATAAAGTCTGTTTTTCCCGCCCTGAGTGGGTGATTTGGCCATTCACCAGCCACGTCAACACCGCCACCGAGCGATCGGAAAACTCGTTTGCAAAAGTTGGGCAATGAAGCTCATTACAAAACTGCAATGAACCCTGCTTCCTAAGGGCATGCACAGATCCCCTAACTCGCCAGGCGCTCTGAGAATTCTTGTTCGTAGTGGATCTCGTTTGCGCTAGATCTGCTTGGGATAAACCGCACAAGCTGAACAAAAATTCTGACAGAAGCGCTTAACGCTAAGGATGTGTAGCAGCTTAAGACACTTGCTATGCACCTTTGCTCAGGCACATCAGCTCCTGCTGAATGCATTATAGCGCCAAGCAGAAGCAGCAACACGATGTTGCATATCTTTCTACCACAGGTGGGGCGAATTCGCATCTGTAATGTTGAGTTGGCTGGCCTCAATCGCTGCGCCGAATAGTAGAAAATAGGGACGATGGGACGCAGGTAAGAAGCAAAAACCCGATGTCTATCCTAGGGGCGTAGGCGAAGCGAAGCCATGGGCCTTACCCAAATTTAGGCCGTTATTCAGCACCACAAAAAAAGAGGGGCGATCGCCGGCAATTATCAGCCCTGCGATCGCCCCCCTATCCCTAAATCAAGCTACTGCTAGGAAGCAGAAGCCGCCGTAGCTCGAGTCCGGGTGCGGCGCTCGGCCGTCGCCACCGCAGGCTCAGGCTGGGGCTCAGCCTCGGGCTGCGATTTTTTCTGAACCCTAGGCTCAGTCTTTGGCTTGGGCTCACTCTTTGGTTTGGGGTCAGCCTGGGGCTGCGATTGCGCCGTCGCCGCTACACCAGCCCCCTGAATCAGCAGAATCAGCATGGGGTCGCGCTTGTCAAGCTCGCGCCGCACCAGGCGACGCAGATCTTGGTCGAGGGCGGCTTTGAGGGCATCCAGATCGAGGGCAGACTTACCGTTGCCATTAGACACCACCAGCTCCGCCCCGCGACTAGAGAGCACCTGGGTAATCACCTGCTTAACCTGGCCCTGGAAGCGCTCCTGGGAGATCGATTGGGCCACCCCGCGAATTTGCACGGTGGGGTCGGCCACCAGCTTGCCGTTACTGCCCACGGTGGCGGCAATGGTGACGACACCGTCTTCGGCCAGCTGCTGTCGCTCTTTGAGCACATCGCGGCCCACCACCCCAACACGGGAGGCATCGACTAGCTCAATGCCCGAGGGCACCTTGCCCGCTTTGCGAATGCCGGATGGGCTAACTTCGACGATATCGCCGTTGTCGATGATCACCATGTTTTCGGCAGGTACGCCCATGCTTTGAGCCGTCTCAGAATGCTTCACCAGCATGCGGTGCTCGCCGTGGACGGGCAGAAAATACTTGGGCCGGGTGAGGGCCAGCATCAGCTTCTGGTCTTCTTGGGCACCGTGGCCCGAGACGTGGATGCCCTTGTCTTTGCCGTAGACCACCTTGGCTCCGCGCATCATCAGCTTGTCGATGGTGTTGACTACAGAGATGGTGTTGCCAGGGATGGGGTTAGCGGAGAACACCACTGTATCCCCCTGCTTGACCTTAATTTGCCGGTGAGAGTCTTCGGCAATGCGGGTGAGAGCCGCCAGTGGCTCGCCCTGGGAACCGGTGGTGAGAATCAGCACGTTCTCATCGGCGGTGTGGCCTAGGGATTTAAGGGGCACAAACAGGCTCTCGGGGCACTTGATGTAGCCCAGGTCGCGGGCGTGGGCGATGACGTTGAGCATAGAGCGACCCACCACAAACACCTTGCGGTTGTGCTTTTGGGCCAGTTCCAGAATCATGTTGACCCGGTGCACCGACGACGAAAAGGTGGTGACGATCAGCCGTCCATCGGCTTTAGAAAATTCGCGATCGAGGTTAGGAAAGACCGATCGCTCCGAAGGGGTGTGCCCCGGCACCTCAGAGTTGGTGGAGTCGCTGACTAGGCACAGCACGCCTTTCTCGCCCGCTTCCGCCAGCTTTTGAATGTCGAAGGTTTCGCCATCGACGGGGGTGTGGTCAAACTTGAAGTCGCCCGTGTGGATGACAATGCCCACGGGGGTGTGGATGATCACCGAGCAGCTGTCGGCGATGGAGTGGGTGTTGCGAATGTACTCCACCAGGAAGGAATTGCCGACGCGCACGGTTTCGCGGGGGCGCACAGGGCGCAGTTCGGTGCGATCGCTCATGCCGGCCTCTTCCAGCTTGCCCTCTAGCAGAGCCATGGCCAGACGCGGGCCGTAGATCACCGGAATGTCAAACTGCTTGAGGTGAAAGGCGATGCCGCCGATGTGGTCTTCGTGACCGTGGGTGACAATCATGCCCTTAATCTTGTGGCGATTTTCCCGCAGGTAGGTGACATCGGGCAGCACAATGTTGACCCCGTGCATACCGTCGGTGGGAAAGGCTAGCCCGGCGTCGAGCAGCATAATTTCATCGTTGATCTCAAAGACGCAGGTATTCTTGCCGATCTCGTGCAGCCCGCCCAGCGGAATAATTTTCAGGGCATTATTGGCAGATTTTGAAGTCATAAACAATCTCGTCAGTAAACAATTGGAATGGAAAAATTGAACAGTTAGAAAAGAATGGGTGGCAACTAGAGCCCAACCGCGTCGGCGTTCACAACCTGTGTCACACCCCAACGGGTACAGTTGCTTGATTGCCAAGATGCAGCACGATCAGAGTGCTAGCTGTCGAGAGTAGCCACTGCTAAGGCAGATGAGGCCCAGGTCGATGTCGCAACATCGAGAGGTAGAGCAGCCAGGGCCACAGACAGTACAGATAGAGCCATAAATACGGTTCACACAGAGATAAAGGATAAACAAACTATTCAGTTGTTAGAAAACTAGGTGGTAAACAGCTCTTGCCAAAAAGGCGAGCTAGAACCTGCTTGGGAATGATCGATAGCGCCTAAATGCGATCGCTCAAGGCCTAACGCCAGACCCGCTGATCTATGCTTTAGCAGCTAGAATACCCTCTTCAGAGAGCTGTTGAAGCACCTCTGCGATCGCAATACCCACCGATTCATCGGGCATGCACAGGGGCGATCGCACTGCCCCCACCGGCCACCCCCGCTGCGCTAAGGCCACTTTCAGTGGCACCGGGTTGGTGGTGACAAACAAAACCTTAAACAAAGGCAACAACTGCAAATGTATTTCGGTGGCTAACCGGGTCTTTCCGGCTTCGTAGGCCTGCACCATGGCCTGAATCTGAGGGCCAACCAGGTGACTAGCCACGCTCACCACCCCACAGCCACCGACCGAGAGCACCGGCAGGGTCAACGAGTCATCCCCAGAGTAGATGCCAAACTCAGCCGGGGTGTGATAACGAATTTGACTGGCCTGATCTAAACTTCCACTAGCCTCCTTAATAGCTACTATATTCGATATTTCTGCCAGGCGGGCAGTGGTCTCAATTGCCAGTGCACAACCCGTACGGCCCGGAATGTTGTACAGCATGATGGGCAGGTCGGGCACGGCTGCCGCAATTTGGCTAAAGTGCTGATAAAGCCCCTGTTGGGAGGGCTTGTTGTAGTAGGGCACCACCTGTAAAGACCCATCCAGCCCCAAATCATAGGCGTGACGGGTGGCTTCGATAGCCTCGGAGGTTGAGTTAGACCCAGTACCCGCGATCACCTTAGCACGGCCAGCCACCGCTTCGCGCACTGTCTTGTACAGCTGATACTCTTCTTGCCAGCTCAGCGTGGGCGACTCGCCCGTAGTGCCGCACACCACTAGCCCATCGCTGCCATTGCTTACCAAATAATCGGCCAAGCGCTCGGCCACGGCATAGTCAACGGAGCCATCTTCAGAAAATGGCGTCACCATTGCCGTTAACACTTTGCCAAAATACGTCACCCGAAATGCCTTACATCCTACGAAGTTCAATGACCCTGAGATTATACCAAGTTCACCCCTAGCGGGTCGGCCCTAGGAAAGATTGTGGGAAAGAAAGCCCGCAGATCAATTGCGCTGATGAGATTGAGGACAGCGCTGCCGCAGCCATCTATCCCTACAACCTGTAGGCAGTGCCCACCACTCCCTGAGATTTTTCCAAACACCTCGCAAACCACTCAACGCTGGTCTAATGGGACACTCCGACCACCTGGGGCACTTGCAACAGCTCAGCAATTTGAACCGCGTTGAGGGCTGCCCCCTTGCGAATTTGGTCGCCGCTGAGCCACAGCTCTAGGGCATTGGGGTTCGAAATATCCTGGCGAATGCGGCCCACCAGCACGTCGTCTTGGCCGCTGGCCTCCATGGGCATGGGGAAGTAATTCCGCGCCCAATCTTCAACCACTTTTACCCCTGGGGCTTTGGCCAGTAACGCTTTGGCCTCCTGGGGTGAGAACGGTGCCGCAAACTCAATATTAATCGCTTCGGAGTGAGCCCGTAGTACGGGAACCCTCACACAGGTGGCCGAGATTCTCAGGCTGTCGGCCCCAAAAATCTTGCGGGTCTCGTTCACCATCTTCATTTCTTCTTGACAGTAGCCCTGCTCGTTGAGGGGCGAGTTGTGGGGAAATAGGTTAAACGCCAGAGGGTAGGGAAACGCCTCGGCCACGGGTTCTTCCCCAGCCAAAATGGCGCGGGCCTGCTGCTTCACCTCTTCCATCGCCCGCGCCCCGGCCCCACTGGCCGACTGGTAGGTGGCCACCACTAACCGCTGGACTGGCTGCACCTGGTGCAGCGGCCACACCGCCAGCGCCATCAGAATAGTCGTGCAGTTGGGATTGGCGATAACGCCCTGATGGGTCTGGGCCGCCTCGGGGTTCACCTCGGGTACAACAAGAGGTACCGCAGGATCCATCCGGTAGGCGCTGGAGTTGTCGATGCACACAGCCCCCGCCGACACCGCCTTGGGCAGCCACTCCTGAGACACCGACCCGCCTGCCGATGCCAGCACCAGGTCAATGCCATCAAAGGAACCTTCGCCTAGGGCCTGCACAGGAATCTCTTCGCCCTTGAAGGTCAAGGTGGTACCCGCCGACCGGGGAGACGCCAGCAGAGTTAAGTCTTTGAGGGGAAACGATCGCTCATCCAGCAGCGCCAGCAGCTCTGCCCCCACGGCCCCGGTGGCCCCCATAATCGCAACTCTCAGCCCGTTCGACACAGCGCTACCTCAACCTACTCGCAGAACCTATTGCATCAGTCGATATTAACATTTCGCCTATTGCCGCCAACAGTCCCGCGCTGGGGAGCAGGGGTCAAGAGAAAATTCAGGCAATCCAGAACCGCCCCGAACAGGCTAATTTGCTAACCAATGGCCCTAAGGCCGGAACCTGAAGGCCAGGATTGTGGACTAAAACCAAGGAATAGCTGCCAGGCTGTGACGATAGAGTATGCTTATTAATTGCGCCAAAAGCTTCTCCCCCGGTATGGAGCGCGCGCAGTCGCCGTCTAGTTAGCAAAAAGACCCCATGAAAGTTACCCAGGAAGTACTGCCCGACAGCCAGGTGGGACTAGAGATTGAGATTCCCGCCGATCTGTCTCAAAAGACCTACGATCAGGTGCTGAACAAGATGATGCGGACGGTCAACGTACCGGGGTTTCGCAAGGGCAAAGTGCCTCGGCAGGTCTTTTTGCAGCGCGTTGGGGTGTCTCAGTTTAAAGCAGCCGTCATCGAAGAACTGGTGCAAAACGCCGTCGAAAAGGCGATCAAGCAAGAAGAAATCGATGCGATCGGCAACTACCAGCTCAAAAGCGGCTTTGAAGACCTGATTGGCCAGTACGAGCCCGGCCAGCCGATCACCATTCAGGCCTCGGTAGACGTGCCGCCTCGAGTCACCCTCCAAACCTACAAAGGGTTGTCTGTCCAGGCCGAAGAAATTCTTCCTGACCCCGAGCGGGTCGATGCCACCCTAACCCAGTACCAAAACAACCTGGCCACCCTAGTGCCGATTGAAGATCGCCCGGCCCAGGCTGGCGATGTAGCAGTAATTGACTTTGTGGGCAAGGTGCAGACCGAAGGTGGCGACTTTGAAGAGTTTCAGGGCGGTTCCGGCACGGACTTTCAGGTGGAGCTAGAAGAGGGGCGGTTCATTCCTGGCTTTGTGGAAGGCATTATCGGTATGGCGCTGGAAGAGGCCAAAGATGTCGAGATTCCCTTCCCCGACGACTATGCTCAGGCCGATTTAGCGGGCAAGCCAGCGGTGTTCTCCATCACCCTGAAGGAAATTAAAGAGAAGGAACTGCCCGAGCTAGACGACGACTTTGCCCAAGAAATCAGCGAGTTTGAGACCATCGAAGCGCTGCGCACTTCGTTGACCGAACGCTACCAGGAAGAGGCCGACGAGAAAACCAAAGCCAACAAAGATGCGGCCCTAATTGAGGCTCTAGTGGAGCATTTAGAGGCCGAAATTCCCAATACCCTGGTGCAAAAAGAGGTGGACTTTTTGCTCACCCAAACCATTATGCAGCTCAGCCGCCAGGGCATTGACGTCAACAAAATGCTGACCCGCGAGCTGGTTGACAGCATGCGTCAGCGCACTCGCCCGGAGGCGCTCGATCGCCTGCGCCGCACCCTAGCCCTAGGCGAAGTGGCCAAGCAGGAAGGTATCAAGATCGAGGAAGAGGCGCTGCAAGAAAAAATCAAGGAGGCCATGGCCGAGGTGGAAGACCCCAGCCAGATCGACCCCGATCGCCTCCAGCAGGTGCTGACCGAAGAGCTGCTGCAAGAGAAAATTCTGGCCTGGCTAGAGGAAAACAACACCGTTGAGCTAGTGCCCGAAGGCACCCTGCAAAAGGCGGCGATCGCCGATGCCGATGCCGTTGAAGCCGCAGCTGTTGAGACTACATCCTCAAACAGCGACGCTATTGAGGTGGATGCCACTGAGGTTGCAGCCGACGATGGCGCAGCGACAGCCGATTCGACGGAAGAGGAGTAAGGCCGAGGCCAGCAAGCCTGAAAAGGCGACTCAGAGAGGCTAGAGCCGTTTGTGCTTGCCTGTAGATTTCGGTAAACCATCGGTTAGCCCACCCCGTGAACCTGATTTTTTGGGGCATAATGTCGGGTAGGCTAGCCGATGGCTTGTTAGTCTAAGTGCCTAGCTCAGCATCCTGAGTCTTTAGTGCCCTGACCGTAACGCAATATTCCTAAGCCCTTGAAATCTCGCGCAAACCCATTATGATTGCATCGAACCCATTGAGTAGCCCTATCTTGAGCTTGAGCCAGTCTGCCCTGAGCGCTAACCAGGTTCGCAGTATGCTGCCCGTTGTCGTAGAGCAATCGGGGCGAGGGGAGCGGGCATTTGACATCTACTCCCGCCTGCTGCGGGAACGCATTGTGTTTCTCGGCACTCCGGTAACTGATGAGGTGGCCGACTCGATTGTCGCCCAGCTGCTGTATCTGGATGCTGAAGATCCTGAGAAGGATGTGCAGCTTTATATCAACTCTCCAGGTGGCTCTGTGACGGCGGGCATGGCCATCTACGACACCATGCAGCAAATTCGCCCCGACATGGTAACCATTTGCTTTGGGCTAGCCGCTAGTATGGGTGCGTTTCTGCTGTGTGCTGGGGCAAAGGGCAAGCGCCTATCGTTGCCTAGCTCTCGGATCATGATCCACCAGCCGCTGGGGGGTGCCCAGGGCCAAGCCGTGGATATTGAAATCCAGGCGCGCGAGATTCTCTACCACAAGAATCGGCTGAATGAGCTGATCGCTCACCACACTGGGCAGCCGATGGATCGCATTGAGACTGACACCGAGCGCGACTTCTATATGTCTGCCGCTGAAGCCAAGGCTTACGGGCTGATTGACGACGTTGTTGAACAGCAGTTTCTTCCCACTGCCCCCACTATGACTGCACTAAACTAGGGTCATTATTCTATGTCTAAGTACGACTCCCATCTTAAGTGCTCGTTTTGTGGCAAGTCTCAGGAGCAGGTGCGCAAGCTGATTGCGGGGCCGGGAGTCTACATCTGTGACGAGTGCGTTGACCTATGCAACGAGATTTTAGACGAAGAGCTGTTTGACTCGGGCACGGCGATCGCCCAGCCCGTGCCCCGCCGCGACACCCCCGCCGCCGATCGCCCGCGCACCGCTCCAGCGATTTCCCTCAACCAAATTCCTAAGCCCCGAGAAATCAAAAATTACCTAGACGATCACGTCATTGGCCAGGATGAGGCCAAAAAGGTACTTTCGGTGGCGGTTTACAACCATTACAAGCGCCTCAGCTATCTGCAAGGGTCTGAGGGAGAATCGGCCGATGACCTTGTTGAGCTCCAAAAGTCAAACATCTTGCTGATTGGCCCCACGGGCTGCGGTAAGACGCTGCTAGCTCAGACCCTAGCTCGCATTCTTGAAGTGCCCTTCGCTGTAGCCGACGCGACCACCCTCACCGAGGCGGGCTACGTAGGCGAAGACGTAGAAAATATTCTGCTGCGGCTGCTTCAGGTAGCTGACCTAGATGTTGAGGAGGCCCAGCGCGGCATCATCTACATCGACGAAATCGACAAAATTGCCCGCAAAAGCGAAAATCCCTCCATTACCCGCGATGTGTCTGGGGAAGGCGTGCAGCAGGCGCTGCTAAAAATGCTGGAGGGCACCGTGGCCAACGTGCCGCCCCAGGGGGGACGAAAGCACCCTTATCAAGACTGCATTCAGATCGACACTAGTAATATTTTGTTTATCTGCGGCGGTGCCTTTGTTGGGCTAGAGAAAATTGTTGAGCAGCGGATTGGCAAAAAATCGATTGGCTTTGTGCAGCCGGGTGAAGGGCAGTTCTCTCGCGAAAAGCGCACCGCCGACGTGCTGCGGAATTTGGAGCCCGACGATCTGGTGAAATTTGGCCTGATTCCTGAGTTTATTGGCCGCATTCCGGCGACCTCGGTGCTAGAGCCGCTGGATGAAGAGTCGCTGATGGCGATTTTGACTGAGCCCAAGAACGCGCTGGTGAAGCAGTTTCAAAAGCTGATGGTGATGGACAACGTGCAGCTTGAGTTTAAGCCGGATGCGCTGCGGGCGATCGCCCGGGAAGCCTATCGCCGCAAGACCGGCGCTCGTGCCCTGCGCGGCATCATCGAAGAGCTGATGCTCGACATTATGTATGAGCTGCCCTCGCGCAAAGACCTGAAGCGCTGCATGATTACCCGCGAAATGGTGGAGCAGCGGTCTACCGCTGACCTGCTGCTGCATCCCTCTTCGATGCCTAAGCCCGAATCTGCTTAGCCATGCCCTACATCAACGTCAACCAGGTTAACCACTACTACGAGTGGGTCGGCACCGATACGCCGCGTGATCCCAGTTCTTCAAAGCCGGTGATGGTCTTCATCCACGGCTGGGCTGGGTCGGCCCGCTACTGGCAGAGTACGGCGGCGGCCCTGAGCGATCGCTACGACTGTCTGCTCTACGACATGCGCGGGTTCGGGCGATCGCGTCTGGCCCCCGATCAGCAGGATGCGGCTGCGGCGCGAGGCTACGAGCTAGACACCTACGCCGATGATTTGGCCGAGCTGCTGAAGGCGCTGAACCTGCCTAAGGTGTCGATCAACGCCCACTCCATGGGGGCGTCGGTGGCGGTGTACTTTTTGAATCAGTACCCGGAGCTGGTAGAGAAAGCCATTCTCACCTGCAACGGCATTTTTGAGTACGACAAAGCTGCCTTTGAGGCGTTCTACAAGTTTGGCGGTTACGTGGTGGCCTTTCGACCCAAGTGGCTGGGGAAAATTCCGCTGGCCCCGCGCTTTTTTATGGCCCGATTCCTCAGCCGCCCCATCCCCGCCGCCGAGAAAATCGCGTTTTTGGACGATTTCTTAACCGCCGACTACGCCACGGCGTTGGGCACCATCTTTACCTCGGTGAGCAAGAAGGCGACGGAGGTAATGCCGGTGGAGTTTGCCAAAATTACCGTGCCAACCCTACTGGTTTCCGGTGAATTCGACAAAATCACTCCGGCGGAGCTAGGTCGCACAGCGGCAGCGCTGAATCCTAAAATCGAGTACGCCCTGGTCAAGAACACTGGGCATTTCCCCATGCTCGAAGACCCGGAGACCTATCTAAATTACGTCAATGCTTTTTTGGCGTAGGCTATCGACATAATACATTTGTCGTTGATCTAACTTTAGGCAGAACGCTTAACATAAAATTGCGATAGCTTCCATGGCCTTAGCTAGCTCAGTTCCCCAAATTTATGAGCGCCTCGGCATTCTCCCCATCGAACTAGCGGAATTTTCCCAACGTTGGGGTATTGCCGAACTTGCCTTGTTTGGCTCAGTGCTACGCGACGACTTTCGAGATGATAGCGATGTGGATGTGCTGATTACCTTTGCGCCAAATGCGCGTAAGGGATTGCTCACCCTGGCCAAAATGCAGTGCGAGTTAGAAGCCATTCTCAACCGAAAGGTTGATTTGGTCAGCAAGAAGTCTGTTGAGCAAAGCCACAATGCCGTCCGTCGTCAAGTAATTTTGACATCCGCACAGGTTATCTATGGTGCGTGATCGGCAGTGGATTGTTGATATGCTCCAAGCAGCCAGAGAGATTTTGAGCTTTGCCGAAGGGTTTGATCGGGCTGCATTGGAGAGCGATCGCCGCACCTGTTCCGCCATTCTGTACGAGATTATTGTCATTGGTGAAGCCGCAAATCGGCTCTCCGACGAATATAGGGCCGGCCATGGCCATATTCCCTGGCAAAGTATTGTAGGAATGCGAAATATTCTTGCCCACCAATACGATCAGGTTGACGCCGAGATTATTTGGGACGCCGTCAGCATTGATGTTCCAGAGTTAATTACTATGCTAGAGCCGCTATTGACCGAGGAAAATCTATGACTCAATGCATGGGTCCACTAGCTGGTTAGCGTCATGGATAGGCTTCCCACGGATCAACTAATGGCGCTGGATCGCCGCCATGTGTGGCATCCCTACGCGCCAATGCCCAATACTGGGCCGGTGTTCGCGGTGCGATCGGCCCAGGGAGTTTATCTGGAGCTAGAAACCGGGGAGCGCCTGGTCGATGGCATGTCGTCGTGGTGGACCTGCATTCACGGCTACAACCACCCTCGGCTAAACCAGGCGGCCCAGGAGCAGATGGGGCGCATGAGCCACGTTATGTTTGGCGGGCTGACCCACCAGCCCGCTGTGCAGCTAGCTCAAAAGCTGGTGGCGATCGCGCCAGAACCCTTACAGCAGGTTTTTTTCTGCGATTCCGGCTCGGTGGCGGTAGAAGTGGCCATGAAGCTGGCGATCCAGTACTGGCACAACCGGGGAGAGCCGCAGAAGCAGCATTTTCTGACCATTCGCAACGGCTACCACGGCGACACCTTTGCGGCGATGGCGGTGTGCGACCCGGTGAACGGCATGCACCATTTGTTTCGCAACAGCCTGGTGGAGCAGTATTTTGCCGATGCGCCCCAAATTCCCTTTGAGGGGGTGTGGGATGAGGCGGATATAGCCAGCTTTGAGGCGATTTTGCAGCGCCACCATGGGGAGATTGCTGCCGCGATTTTTGAGCCGGTGGTACAGGGGGCGGGGGGCATGCGGGTCTATAGCCCGCAGTACGTGCGGCGGGCGCGGGAACTGTGCGATCGCTACAACATCCTCCTGATTCTCGACGAAATCGCCACAGGCTTTGGCCGCACCGGCAAGCTATTTGCCTGCGAATATGCGGGTGTCGCTCCGGATATTCTCTGCGTCGGCAAAGCCTTAACGGGCGGGTTTATGTCTCTAGCGGCCACCCTAACCACTAGCCACATCAGCGAAACCTTTGCCCAGGGAGAAGCGGGAGTTTTCATGCACGGCCCCACCTTTATGGGCAACCCCCTCGCCTGCGCGGTGGCTCTAGAAAACCTGAACCTGCTGGAAAGCTACGATTGGGCCGCGAGGATACGCGCCATAGAAGCCCAGCTCAAGCAGGAGCTATCCCCCTGCCGCGACCTGCCAGCGGTGAAGGATGTGCGGGTTTTAGGGGCGATCGGCGTGGTCGAACTGCACGAGCTGGTGGATATGGCGGTGGTGCAGCCCCAGTTTGTGCAGCATGGGGTGTGGCTACGCCCCTTTGGTCGGCTGATCTACACGATGCCGCCCTACATCATCCAGCCAGAGCAACTGCGGCAGATTACTCAGGCGATTTATGCAGTTCTGAGTCAGGAATGAACGAAGTTTTGGGCGTAAACCCGTCAGCCCTTCAACAAATCACTGGGTTCGCCAGGATAGAAATCCTCTGCGAAGATGCCGGCCAAGCTATAGGGACAAGCTAACGGGAAGATCGCTTCTGGCAAGTTAGTTTCACCCATCGCCAAATCTCTACCGTTGGCGTAGGCATCGGTTAATGCCTCTTCTAGATAGGGTTTGAGGCTGGGGTTTTCATTGAGCAACCGTAGAATGTCGCGGCGCTGAACTCGTAGCGCGGCGAGCCAGCTGCGGCTGCGCTGTTGAGGTTGGAACTGCCATTTCAGCAGATGCCCGAGCAAAACGCTGAGACGACTGCGAAGCTCCTGGCGCTGCTGTTTGCCCAACGATTCAATCTCCTCAATTAGGTTAGGCAGATCGATGTGGTGCCACTGTCGGGCGCGGAGAAACTTAGCCTGTTGCTGTACCCAGGCGTAGAAATCTGACTCGTAGAGATCGGATGTGGTGATAGAACTCTCCAAATCTGGGCTAGTTTCGGGGGGCGACATACAGGCAAAGAACCGCAATGGGCCTATTCTAGACTGGCCAGCCATTGTACAAAGAGTACAAAGAACGAAGCCCTACCTTAGGACTGCGCCATGTCGGTGATTTACGAAGTTGAGCACGTTACCACCTACCGCTATGCCAAGCCGGTAACCTTTGGCCCCCACAAGGCGATGTTTTTACCTCGGGGCAACTACAGCGGGCGACTGTTGGAGTATTCCCTTACCGTGAATGTGCCAGCTAAGGTGCATTGGGTAAGCGATACCCTCTCGAACAATGTGGCGGTGATTGATATCGGCGCACCCACCAAAGAACTGACTTTTACCTGTCGGTTTCGGGGCGAACACTTTGGCACTAAGGGCATTGACAACTTTCCCCTCGACCCTCGGGCCAATGAGGTGCCCGTGCAGTACACCCCTGAGGAATGGACTGATTTGGCGGTGTACCTCAGACCCCACGCCGAAGATCCTGATGGCTCGGTGGCAGCTTGGGCTAAGAGATTTGTGGCGGGCGATCGCGATCGCACCAGCGACGTGCTGAATCGGATAATGAACACAATTCGCGACACCGTCACCTACCGATCGCGGGAAGAGGAGGGCACCCAATCGCCGGGGGAAACGCTGCGAAAACGGTCGGGCACCTGCCGCGACTACGCCTGGCTGATGATGGAAACCCTGCGGCGGCTGGGGTTTGCCTGCCGATTTGTGTCGGGCTACCTGTACGACTCGGCCCTCGACGGCGGCGATGTGGGCATGACCGGGTCGGGGGCCACCCACGCCTGGCTTCAGGTCTATCTACCGGGGGCGGGGTGGCTGGTGTATGACCCCACCAACCGCCTCACCGAGGGGTTTGATTTAATTGCGGTGGCGATCGCCCGTCATCCCGGTCAAGCGATTCCCCTCGCGGGCTCATGGTTTGGCGATGCGGGCAATTACCTGGGTATGGAGGTGGCAGTGGCGGTGCGCAAGCTGGGAGCTGTTCCAGAGTTTGGGTGAGGTGATTTTGGGTTTTGGATTTTAGACTGGCGATTTTGGGCGGCTGGTGTTTTGCTATAGCTCTTGGTACATCGCTGCGCGGATGCAACCTAACCGCCAATCCACTAACTTCAAGCCAAAATCCAAAATCGCCAAGCCAAAATTGCGTCAGCACCCTATCGCCCTAGCAAATTGGGAATATCCGCACAACCACCAGGAATAGTGGCGCGGGTAGTCTCACCGCCCCAGGCCGCGATATAGCGGCGCTGTTCCTCAGACAGGCGGTACACGCCGCTGACGTTGGCCCCTTCGACTACGGCCCCGGTATTGGCTCCTGTGGTGTAGTCGGGTGTGCCAGTGCGGGTGCGAGGGGTGGCGGTGGCAAAGTCTCCATAAAACAGCCGTGCCTCCATCAGGTCGGCCCCAGACAGATTGGCCTGGTACAAGATAGAGCGGGCAAAATTGGTTCTCACCAGGTCGGCGCGGCGCAGATCGGCGCGAATCAGGTTAGTTTCGCTGAGGTCGGCCCAGCGTAGGTCGGTACCCGACAGGTCGGCAGCAGCCAGCATGGCCCCCAGGTCGATGACACGGGTGCCACTCAGCCGGTCTTCTTCATACCCCCCCCGACCATCGAGGATGGGGCGACCCAGGCGACTGTCGCGGCGCAGGGGGGTGAGCAGCTTAGAGCGAGAGAGAAAGCGCACCACCTTGGCCTTACCGCCAGCATCGACGCTGCTGAGAATAGCGGCGGTGCGGGCTTCGGCGATAATACGCTCCTGGGGCCAGTCTTCGAGCAGACCTTCGTCATCGAGCACCAGTTCTGAAATGCCCTGAAAGTAGGCATCGATGGTCTGCTGCTGGGTAATTAGGTTTTGCTGTTTGGTCAGATCGCGGGAGATAACGTACTGCCGCCAGGCCACAAACAGAGCCAAAAAGGCGATAAAAATTTGCCCGATCGCCCCCAAAAAATCTCCCAAGGCCCCCAAAATATCCCACCGCAGCGTCAGCCCCCAGGTCAAAATGGCGTGGTTAATGCCGGTAATATTCATCAGCCCCAACAGCCCCACCAGCACCCCAGGGATAGCAATCAGCAGCGACTGCTGCCGGGGTGATAGCTCCCCCAGCACCTCCTGCAAAAAAGGCCACATCAGCCGGATGGAAACCAGGGTGGCCACCAGCGACCCGGCCAGGGTCAGCCAAAAGCTGCCAACGATCAGCCCCAGCGCGATCACCGCCACCGCCACGATGGTGATCGCGCTGGCCGAGGTAACTGCCGAATCAACCAGCAGGGGTTCGACATTCATCGGGTCGGAGGGATCGACGTCGAGCCGAGCGGCGGCTGAAGAGTTCCCCACCGGACTGTCGCTGGGGTTCGATCGCATGACGAGCTGACCTGGAGTAGCGCCAGTACCGTTGTCTGGGGCAGACGGTGGTAGCGGGGGCTGGACAGGGTCGGGGGGCGGGGGAGTCATGGGCGCGCAACAATGAGCAAGATAGACAAGCCCCTGGGATACGGCAGCAAAGGGCAGATTGTCTGGCTATATTTAAGCACCTTACCCTTGGAACTACAGCCATTGGGGCGGGTTTGCCCCATCGATAGGCCAAGGCGGCTCACCCTGACTAGTCGGCTCCGGCCCATCGGCGGTAGACTGATGGGGATTTTGCCCGCCAAAACGGGCGTTTCAGCACAGGTTGAGGAGGGTAGGGGCAGCGACACTATGGTGATTACTGGGTTGATTTTGCTGGCCGCGATCGCGATTTTAGGCTGGGGCTACCGCCGAGCGCTGCCCTACGGCACCGTGGGCATTTTGGCCTGGCTGCAATCGCTGGTGCTGATGGCTCCATGGCTGCTGTTCTTTGGGCTGTTTGCCCTGGGCATCTATATCAACCTGGCGGGGGTATTGCTGCTGCTGCTGGGGTCTACGGGGCTCTATATCTATCTGGGACGACGGTTGCGAGCCCTAGGCCAGGATACGCTCTCGACCCAGCGGCCAGCGCCAGCGATGGACTCTCCCCCTGAGGGCACCGATCGCCTAGAGCCCCTCGATCAGCCCAGCGCTGCTCCAACCGCCCCAGAGGCGATCGCCCTGCCCGCCGAAGATCTAGCGCAGATCGAAGGCATTTTTGGCCTCGATACCTACTTTCGCACCGAGACGATTCCCTACGACCAGGGGGCGATTTTTCGCGGCAACCTGCGGGGCGAACCGGCGGCGACCCAGGCCCAGCTGGCGGAGCGGTTGCGGGAGCGGCTGGGCGATCGCTACCGTCTGTTTCTCGTTGAAAACCTGGAGCAAAAGCCTACGGTGGTGGTGCTGCCCGCCACCGCCGACCCGGTCAAAACCACTCCGGCCCAGTGGGCGCTGGCCGGGGTACTGGCGATCGCCACCCTGTTCACCGGCCTAGAAGCCGGGGCGATTTTGCAGGGCTTTGACCTACTGCAAGACTTTTCTCGCTGGCGAGCCGCCCTGCCCTTTCTGGTGGCCCTGCTAGTCATCCTGCTCAGCCACGAAGCCGGCCACTGGATTGCCGCCCGCCGCTACGGAGTGCGCCTCAGCCCGCCATTCTTCATCCCCGCCTGGCAGATTGGAGCCTTTGGCAGCCTCACCCGATTTGAGTCCCTGCTAGCCAACCGCAGCGTGCTGTTTGACATTGCCCTGTCCGGGCCTGCCGCTGGCGGCATCATTTCTCTGGCCATGCTGGTGGGCGGTCTGCTGCTGTCCCACCCCGGCAGCGCCTTCCAAATTCCCTCCGGGTTCTTTCAGGGGTCGGTGCTAATCGGGGCTCTAGCCAAGGTAGTGCTGGGCTCGGCCCTGCAAGAGCCCTTAGTGGATATTCACCCGCTCACCATCATGGGCTGGCTGGGGCTGGTGATTACGGCGCTTAACCTGATGCCTGCCGGGCAGCTCGACGGTGGTCGCATGGTGCAGGCCATCTACGGCCGCAAAACCGCCAACCGCACGACGGTCTTCACCCTCGTAGTGCTCGCCCTAGTAGCTCTGGCCAACCCCCTCGCCCTCTACTGGGCCGGGGTAATTGTAATTTTGCAGCGCACCCTAGAGCGCCCCTGCCTCAACGATATTTCTGAACCCAACGACGCCCGCGCGGCCCTAGGCCTGCTGGCTCTATTTTTGGCCCTGACGGTGCTGCTGCCCTTAACGCCGAGCCTGGCCGGGCGGCTGGGGATTGGAGCGTAATGGAATGGGTGGGTAGGTATTCGGCCACCACCTACACCACCCACCACTCTCTACCCCACCGGCTCCACCTGAATCTCTCCCAGCCGCTGGGCCAGATAGGCCGCCGCCGTAATCGGTGGAAACTGGATCACCCCCCCAGTGCGATCGACCAGGCTATTGACCGGGGTGAGATCAATCTCGGGGCGGGGATGCACAAAAAACGGCATTGACAGCCGGGATTGATTGCTGGACTGGGGGTTAACTACCCGGTGAGTGGTGCTCTTAAATAGACCGTTAGTCAAGTTTTGCAGCATGTCGCCAGTATCTACCACGATCTGACCGGGGGTGGTTTTAACCGGTAGCCACTGCCCATCCTGGGTGAGAATTTCGAGCCCTGGGGCGGTGGCCTCACAGAGCAGGGTAATTAGATTGATGTCTTCGTGGGGGGCAGCCCGTAGACTGCCGGGGGCGGTCTGACCAATCGCCGGGTAGTGGGCTAAGCGCAGCACTGTATCTCCCTCAGTGGCCATGGCCACCAGCCAGTTGCTGGGCTGACCTAAATAATCGCTGCAGGCGGCCAGCAGCACCTCAGCACAGGCCATCAGCTGTTGGTACAGGCGAGTCATCACCGGGCGAAAGGACGGCACTTCCTGGGGCCAGGGAGCACCTGAATCATCGCGCAGGCTGTGACGGTTGACGTGCCAGAATTCCTTTAAATCGGGGATACTGTGCCCCTTGGCCTGCTCACTGCCAAAGATTGAAAACCCCCCTTGCTGCTGGGATAGTGAGTACTGGGCTTTAGCCGCGTCAGAGAGGGCAAAAAACTCCGCCGCCACCTGGTAGGCGCGCCGCACCACCTCCGGCGAAACCGGATGAGGCTCAAGAATAAAAAATCCGATGTCTTCGAGGGCCTGGCCCAACGTCGCGATCGCCCGCTGCCGCCCCGCCGGAGGGCCAATTAAATCTGCGTAAGACACCACAGGAATGGACGGCCGGGTCATGGTGTGATCCTTGGGGGCAATAAAACAGGTTGACTGGATTGTAGCAGCCCCGTCAACCGACAATAGCTGGGCCGATGCTGCCGTTGTTAGGTGCAAGAACGACGGCGAATAACCGCCCCAAATTTGGCTAACTTTGACCCGCAAGCAGCTTAATCAACCGAGAATGCCTCGGATAATGCGATAAGGTTGGGCTAAACGGTTGGCTAGCGCTTTTGTCTGTGAACAATTCGTCTAATCCAGAGCCCAGTCCAGTACTGCACATCGGTGACCAAGTTTTGGCTCTCGCCGACATTGTGCCGCTGCTACAGCGCTACGGTATGCTGCCCGCCTTGATCAAAGAACTGGTGATCGATCGCGCGATCGCCGCCGTTACCCTCACCCCAGAGCAAAACGCCCTGGCCCTAGAGCAGTTTTTGCAGACCAACCAGATAGCCTCCCCCGAGCAGCAGCAGGGGTTTTTAGCCCAGCGGGGGCTGAGCGAAGGCGATCTTCCGGCCCTAGCCCAGCGGGCTCACAAGCTTCAGCAGTACAAGCTCGACACCTGGGGCCACCAGGTCGAATCTCACTTTTTGCAGCGCAAGGCCCACCTCGATCGGGTGCTGTACTCCCTCATTCGCACCCGCGATGGGGGCCTGGCCCAAGAGCTTTACTTTCGCATTCAAGACGACGGCCAACCTCTGGCCGACCTGGCCCGCCAGTACTCTGAGGGGCAAGAGGCCCAAACCGGCGGGCTGATTGGCCCCGTCGAGCTGTCGGTTCCCCACCCGGCCCTGGCCCGGCTTCTCTCTATTAGCCAGCCCGGGCAGCTCTGGCCCCCCAGCCGCGTAGGCGAATGGTTTGTGGTGGTGCGCCTAGAGAAGTTTTTGCCCGCCCGCCTAGACGAAGCCACTCGCCAGCGCCTGGTGGACGAGCTATTTAACACCTGGCTGACTGAGCAGGTACAGCGGGAGCTACAGGCCAATGCTATCGCGGGGGCCAGTTCGCTCCCGGGCAATCAGTAGCTCCAGCCGGCCAATATTTTCTCCAACCCCTCCAGGGGATATTCCCTCCCCAAAAGGTAAACCTTTGCGAATTACGGAGGTCAAATCAAACCAGATCACCCATCATGAATGACCGTGGTGCACCTGTAACATTTAGTTAAACTGTCCGGACAGCCTGAGGAGGTCAGTTATGGCCCGCTTTCGACCGATGGACTGGGGATTAGGGGTGCTAGTAGCCGCCGCTGCCCTCGGCGGGATACCTGGGGCAACCAGGGCAGAAACCCTGCCCCTCAACAGCCCGGCAGAGGCCGAAGCCGCCCCAACTCCAAGGATTTTAGGGCCACGAGGGCCTGGCGTCAGCAGTGCTGAGGCCAGCTTCCCCGAAGCCTATGTGCTGGGGCCAGGCGATCGCATCCGCATCGACATTTTTAACATTCCAGAGTTTAGCGGCCCCGAAAACGGCATTCACGAAGTACTGGTCGACGGCACCCTGTCCCTACCCATGGCTGGCGTAGTCACCGTGCAGGGGCTGACCCTCGCCGAAACCCAAGCCGCCTTAGTCGCCAGCTATGCCCCGCTGCTGACCCGCCCGCCCCAGCTCACCGTGACGCTGCTGTCGGCCCGCCCGGTGCGGGTAGTGGTAGCCGGTGAAGTCAATCGCCCCGGCACCTACACCATTGAGCTAGAGGCCGAGGCCAGCGGGGGCACCGGGGGGGCAGGTCGCCAGTGGCCCACCCTCACCCAGTTAATTCAGGCCGCGGGGGGCATTACCCAACAGGCCAATGTTAAAGATATTCAGGTGCGGCGGCCCCAGCGCCAGGGTGAGGCCATTCTCACCACCAGCCTGTGGGATTTAATTCAGACCGGCGACATCAGCCAAGACGTGCGGCTGCGCGACGGCGACACCATTGTCATTCCCCAGGCCGTAGCGATCTCGCCCGAAGAGTCGGTGGCGATTTCGAGCGCCAACTTTTCTCCAGAGGAAATGCCGGTGCAGGTCGTGGGCGAGGTAGCCAGCCCCGGTAGCGTTACCCTGCCCGCCAACGCCACCCTAAACCAGGCAATTTTGGCCGCTGGCGGGTTTGAGAGCAGCCGGGCTCAACGCTCTACGGTGGAGTTGGTGAGACTCAACCCAGACGGCAGCGTTGACCAACGCACGGTGGATGTCGATCTGGCCGCTGCGGCGAACGACACCACTAACCCAATTTTGCGGCCTAACGATGTGGTGATTGTTGATCGCAATGCCGCGGCGGCGGCTGGTGACACCCTAGGACTCTTTTTACGTCCTTTTACGTCTTTGACCACTGTATTAAGGCTGCTGGGCTTTTAACCTACCCCCCCAGCTAAGTTCTCTACTAAATACCTAAAACAATTGAGCCCCGGTGCGATTAGACCTGAAACTAGGTTGGATTTTGAGTTTTGAGCTATAAATTAACGAACTCTAGGGGATATTTCCCCAGACCACCCTATGCCTTTCCCTAACTCCTCCACCTCCCACGAGCCCAATGGCAGCGGCAATGGTCATGGCCCTGCCAAGCCTAGTTTTGTCCCTGTCATGGCTCCGCCGTCCCTGGTGGAGCAAAAAGATGAGGTTGACTTCAGGCAGCTTCTAGGGGTTTTTAAGCGGCGGGCGGGCGTCTTTTTGGGAGTGACGGCTCTCTCTCTGGGGGGGTTGAGCCTTTGGTACCTGAGCCGTCCTCCGGCCTATAGCGGCAGCGCCAGCCTTTTGGTGGAGCCCGTTACCGCCGTAAACACCCTGGGGCTGGAGGCAGTCACGGGGGTGCCCAGCCCATCGGTTTCCAGGCTCGATTACACCAGCCAAATTCGGGTGCTGCGCGGCCCAGCGGTGATCAACCCAATTTTGGCCAATATTCAGCAGCGCTACCCCAACATTACCTATAATTCTCTGCTCAGCGGCCTGACCATTAGCCAGGAAGGCGAATCTAAGGTACTGCGCATTAGCTACAGTAATGCTGACCCAGCGATCGCGGCGTTCGTGCTCACCGAGGTGGTTGAAGGGTTTGTCAACTACAGCGTGCAAGATCGTCAGGGAGATCTGCGCCGAGGTCTGACGTTTTTAGATGAACAGCTCCAAGAAAAATGGCAGGAAGTTGCGGCCATTGAGGGTGACCTCAGCGAGTTTCAAAAGCGCTACGACTTGGTCGATGTCAACGCGACCAGTGAAAGTGTTACCCAACGGCTCAACCAGATGCTGGCTGACCAAGAACAGCTGCGGGTGCAGCTGACCGCTCTAGATCCCCTCTACGAAAATCTGCGAGAACAGGTAGGTTTCGACCCCAATACCGCCATTCAGGTAGCAAACCTCAATGAGTCACCGACCTATCAGGCGCTGCTGGGAGATTTGCGCGAAGTCGAACAGACCATTGCCGCTGAGTCAGCGCGGTTTCAGGCTGACACCCCCATGATTGAGGCGCTAACCGATCAGCGTCAGCAGCTGTTGCCGCTGCTAGAGGCAGAAGCCCAGCGCCTGGTGGGGTCAGCGGTAGAAGCCGAAACCCTAGGCTACCAAGGCTCGGTAAGCCGAGATCTGATGCAGCAGCTGGTCGATACCGCTAACCAAATGCAGGTGCTGCAAACCCAGGATCAGGCGATCGGCCAGGCCGTACAGCAGCTGCGGGCAGAAATTCAGCGGCTAGCGGATCTCTCCCGATCGTTTCAGCAGATCAGCCGCGAGCTGACCGTAGCGGAGAACAGTCTTGATCAGCTCTTGACTAGCCGTCAAGACCTCAGGTTTCAGATGGCGCGGCAGTCATCTCCCTGGGAGCTGATTTCGCCGTTGAATGAATCGAGCATTACCCAAACGAGCAATCTGCCCCGCAAGCTGCTGCTCAGCACGGTGGTCAGCCTGCTGCTGGGGGGGGTGGCGGCTTTGCTGCGCGATCGCCTCGACCAAGCCTTTCACAGCGCCGACGAACTGGTCAAAACTACGCAGTTGCCCAACTTGGCTACGGTACCCACCGCCCCGGCTCTGCAAAAGCAGCCGC
The DNA here is from genome assembly GCF_034932455.1 of Leptolyngbya sp. CCNP1308. Lineage (NCBI taxonomy): Bacteria > Bacillati > Cyanobacteriota > Cyanophyceae > Leptolyngbyales > Leptolyngbyaceae > Leptolyngbya > Leptolyngbya sp. CCNP1308. The sequence goes on from NZ_JAYGIH010000106.1 coordinate 131,737, forward strand.
TGCTGATGGTGCCCAACCTATCCGCCACCATGGCCGACGTGCTCATCCACAATCAGAGCCCCGATAAGCTATACACCTCCTTCAGCTTTGCGGAGTCGTTTTACTCGCTTGAGGCCAACCTGCGCATGCTCAGCTCTGATATCCCCATACAGGTGGTAGCGCTGACGTCCTCAGAGCCCGGCGAAGGAAAATCGACCATGTGCGCCCATCTGGCCATTGCCGCCGCCAACATGGGCCGCCGGGTGCTGTTAGTGGATGGCGATCTGCGCAAGCCTAGCCAGCACCTGATTTTTGGCCAACCCAACCACCAGGGGTTGAGCGATTTGATTACTCAACCGCTCGATGACCCCATGGGTTTGGTGCAAGTGATACCCGGCAATCCCAATCTCCACCTGCTGACGGCAGGGGCCCGGCCTCCGGCCCCGGGTCGGCTGCTGTCGTCGCGCAAAATGCAGCAAATTACTGAGCAGTACCGCCGCCACTTTGACCTGATTATTTTTGATACCCCACCCCTGGCCGGGGGCATGGTTGACGCGAAGCTGACTGCGGCCCATGCCGACGGGCTACTGCTGGTGGTACGGCTCAATCGGTCTGAGCGCTCAGAAATTCAGCGGGTGTTGGCCGACCTAGGCAACACGGCCCAGGCTCCACTGCTGGGTCTGGTGGTCAACGGTGTGCCCCAAAGCCGACAGAGTGGCTACGACTATTATTACGGCTACTACGGTCGCCCCCGGGTGACCGCCGGGATTGATGACGGTTAGCCGGGGGTCGCCCCGTTAGCGGCGGCAGATGTGGTGATGAAAACGGGATGTGAGGAGCAACAGGTGATGAAGCGCAAATCAAGACCACTGATGACCGGCGGACTATTGGGGCTAGCTGGACTGGGGTTACTGCCAGCAGGGGCGGAGGCCGCCGCCGAAAATCCGGCTGTAGCCCCTGACCCCAATCTAGGCGCAGCCCTGGCCGAAGACCCGCACCCAGTAGTCGCGCCTGAACCCTCTGCCCAGCCCACCGAGCCCCAGATTGCCGAGCAGGGAACGCCCCAGCCCGCCTGGACTCCAGAGGATGATCAATCCATTATGGCCGCTGCGACGACAGCGGCCCAACAACCGGCGACGGCACCCGCCGCTGCTGACATTCCTCAGCCAGAGCCATCGGCCCCGGATATTGCTGCGACAGAAATCGCTGTTCCAGAGAGGCTTGAGTCCGACCCCATCGCAGCACCAGCAGCAGTGCCAGAGGCCACGGCGATCGCCCCCGCCGCCGCACCTAACCCGGCAGTGGCTGTCCCAGAGCCCTCAGACCATACCCTGGCCGATCAGCCGGTGGCCCCAGCGCCAGTGGTCACTCAATCTGAAACCCTAGGCGTAGTAGCACAGCCGGATCAGGCGGCGATCGCCCCCCCCCCCGTCAGCACAACGGCCACTCCAGTTGGTTTTGATCGCCCTGAGGCAGCAGCACCAGCCCTTACTCCAGCGGAGACCTTTGCCGAAGTTAGCGCCAAACCCGCAGCCAGCAAGTCGGCCCATGCCCTTCAGCTACCTGGGGTAGAGCCTAGCCCTGCGCCTGTCCCCCCAGCGGCAGCCCCCGCAGCACTGGAAGATTTAGCCGGTACCTCGACGCTGGCGATCGCAGCCCCAGCGGCCCCCGTTGTCCCCCCTGCCCCTGAGTTAGGGACAGCGGCCCCTAACGCCACACTGCGGCAGCTGGCCCCTGATGTGGCCACCCTGCGATCGCGGGCAACGACGGTGCAAGCGCTGCTGCGCGACCTGCGCACCACCTACGGCCTGGAGATTTCGAGCGACCCTGCCCGACAGGTCTCTCAGCCTGAGACCGTGAGCCGGGGGCCCCAGCTGCCGCCGCTGCCCTCGCGATCGGCCCAGGCCCGCCGCGCTGACCGTTCCACCACTGCGGCTGAAACCGCCGTCGCCGCTGGCTCCGTTCCCGCGGCATCCCCACTGCCCTCCCCACCTGTAGCTCGACAGACCGAGCGGAAGCCGCAGCTACCGTCGTTCGCCGAACATAGCCCCAACATCACCCTTGCCTTGCCGGTCCCCCAGCCCACCCTCTCGACGGGTCGGGTCGCCGTAGACTTACCGCCGGCAGAGCTGTCCGCAGCTGCGCTTTCAGCAGATACGGTTCCCGCTGTCACCACCGCCCAAGCCACGCCATCGGCCCCCAATCCCACCCAGCTGCGCGACGAGCTACGGGTCGCACCACTCACCACTGCCGCCGAGGCCGTCCGCTCCTTTCCGCCCTCGCCCAATGCCGGCATTCCATCGGCCTTTGGAGCCAACTGGGGAGACGTGTTTTTCAGCGCCTCCTTAGCTGGGGCCGATCGCCTTCGCCCCGAGGCCGATGGCAGCCTCTCGATGGGCTTTGGGCTGGGCGACTCGCGCCGGGCCGTGGGGGTTGAGCTGACCTATAACCTCCAGAGCGTGCGACAGTTTGGCGAAAACGGCGGCTTTGACGCCAAGATCCATCGCCAGGTCTACAGCAGCGACGAAACCCAGGTGGCTGCGGCCGTGGGGCTGAATAATTTCGCGTCTTACGGTACCAATGCCGGGGGAGGCGAGTCCAGTCTCTACGGCGTAGTCACGGCGGCTCACCTGCTTCAGCCAGACCACCCCAACAACCGATTGCCGATTACGGCATCGCTAGGGTTGGGCGGCGGCTCCTTCAGTGGTGATGGTAGCGACGTGGGGGTAATTGCTGGTGTTGGGCTCCAGGTGCACCCGCAGTTTTCCGTCAATACCGCCTGGAGCGGTGTCGGTGTGAACGTGGGGGCCTCCATTGTGCCAGTGCCTACGCTGCCTCTTACCCTCAACCTGCTCTACGGCGACATCGGCAACAATACGCGGGCGGGTTCCGTCGCAGTGTTAAGCATCGGCTATGGATTTAACTTCGGCCCCCGGTTCTAAGATCCTTGCACCCTGCTACCACTCTCTTCGACCTTAACTGACCTCAACTGACCTCAATCCTGTTTAGGAGAATCCCCGTGGACAAACTGGCGAGCCCGCAGCGGCAAAAACTCTGGCTCATGCTCATTTTGGTAGGCGGCAGCTTGGCGATCGCCCTGCCCGGACACAGTGGCTCGGTACCCACAGGGCTGACCAGCGGCGTCAGCGTCGGTGGCTCAAACCTATTGCCCATCGGGGGCTCAACCTTAGGGAGTGAAGAGCTGGTGGTGTCGACCTCGGTCAACGCCACCGTAGACCCCATCACCGGCGACATCACCCTAACCGCCGCCGCCCAGCAGGCGCTTAACACCTCGGCCAATCAGGTTGCCCAGGGGCTCCAGGGCACTAACCCAGTCTTAGCCACGGTAGTGACCACCCCAGGGGAGATTAGCCTCAATAGCCTTAGTTCCGTAGGGGCCAGCGGCGTTGAGGAGGACGAAGATGGTGACGAGACGGTGGATGAGTTGGCAGCAGCGGCGGCGGCGGCGATCGCCAACGGCGAAAGCGTCTCGCTGATCAGCAGCCAGGGCACCCTCGGCATTGCCGCCCCAACAGCTACCCAAGCCAGCGGCAGTGGTGATCCTATCCTGGTCACCTCGGCGGTGTTCACGCCCCAGGGCGGCACCCCCATGGTGGCACCGCTGCGGGGCACCCTGGCTCAGATTGCCAATGCCGCCGGCTTTTTGGCCGCTGCCTTTGCCGCTGGCCTCAGTCCTAGCCAGGTGGCTCCCTTTACAGAGATGGCTTTGGCTGGCGCTGCCTACCAAGATCTAGTGCCGCTATTCAACGCCGTGAGTGGGCTGATTCCCACCCCGTCCCAAACAGCCGCCGCTGCTGTCGACCCCACCCAGCTAGAAGCCGCCATCCAGGCCTACAACCGCATTGTGGATAACAGCGCCCCCGACACCCTGGCTATCCTGGGCCAAAACTCAGATTTCGTCGCCCTAGGGCGATCGCTACAGCAGCTGCGGGCTGCGATTGAGCTTAGCTAACGGCCATAGAGCATTTCTCTGCCGCGTGAGGTACGGTTCAAGGCTTAGACATGAAGAATTCACGACGGTCTGCGCACCCCGCGAGCCTCAGAAATGCTGTCTAGGGATGCGATTGCAGGTACAGTGCTGCTCCCTTACTTTACTCAGTAAGAGATAAAGCTCAATCACCCCAGTCTACTTAATTAATTTGCACTAATCAATCAAAACAGACTTTAACTAAACCACCATTTGATCACGGGCTCGACTACATCAGAGACGCAGGAGATTCATCGCTCCACTATTGGCGCTACAGCTACAGCAGGCCCGGCAGAGACATTTCCTAGAAGAATATTCAAATGATTGAACATTCCAAGGATTTCTTAATGCCCTAATTAACATAACTAGGGCTAGAAAAGCTCTACTCACCCTGACTTTCCTGCACTAGCTGGCGTTTCCCTGTAGCGCAGGCAACAACTTTTACAGGTATGGCGCAGCAGAGTGTGGTTTTAAGGACTTCCTCCTCATGGCTGACCTCAAAACTTTTAGAGCAACAGCGATCGCCCTGAGAAAAATACGGTATCCTACTGGTGAACTTTGGCCTTTAGGATAAAGGTTCTGCAAGCAATAGTTCCTAATTCACACCTAGGGTAGATGTGGAAAAAATCAATTACTGGTCTTATGTAGGCTTACCCAAGACTAGACCTTACCCTTGAGCACTGACGCTTTTTCCGTTACCCAGAAGTTCTAAAAAGGCTGCTACCATGAGCTGCGAATAGCATTAGCCCTCAGGCGGCAAAGTTCGGCACCAGCTGCCCTCTGGTTCCTCAAGATTTCAGGTCGAATCTTCAAACCAAGGCTCTTAAGGAGCAGACACCGAATGAATCACAGAATATCGTGATCGGTAGTCTCCTCCGACAGAGCCACAAGAAATATTCTGAGCGCAAAAAATAGGCTTTACCATTTAGCTACAATCTCCAAAATGTTCTCAACAATACATAAATTAGGGTCTAGTTAAGGGCAATATCACGTTTAAATAAAATTGGTTTTCTCAACCGTTAGTCTATACACTTGACCTAAAAAGACAGCGCTCAAAACCAGAACATTTAGCTATCATCCGTGTTGCATCTCCCCATGAGTAGATCCCCCATGAGAGCAAACCATGGCCCGCCTAGCCTCCCGTTGCAGGTCTCGATTCTGACTCAGTTTTTCCCCCCCGACTATGCCGCAACCGGGCAGCTGGTGGAAGAACTAGCCCAGAGTTTTAGTCAGCGGGGGGTTGGCGTGCAGGTGTTTGCGGGTCAGCCCGGCTACGCCTACGATCGCAGACTCGCCGCCAAGCATGAAGAGGTGCAGGGGGTCACAATCCGTCGCACGCGCACCTCGCGCCTCTGGCCCCAGCGCATTCGGGGGCGAGCGGTAGGGGGGTTACTCTACTGCGTACGATCGCTCATTAAGCTACTGCACCCGGCCCGTCGCGGTCAGCTCTTGCTCGTCACCACCGAACCCCCCTACCTGCCAGTGCTGGCCTACCTCATGCACTGTCTTTTTGGCCAACCTTACCTGTGCGTGGTGTACGACCTGTACCCCGAAGTGGCCGTCGCCCTGGGGGTAGTCTCAAAGCATCACTGGCTCGTGCGCCTCTGGCGCTGGCTTAACTGCCGCACCTGGTGCCAGGCCGATGCCATTGTGGTGCTGAGCCAAACCATGAAGCAGCGCATTGTTGATCACTGCCCCGCCGCCGCCGACAAAATATCGGTGATTCACAACTGGGCTGACCCGGGCCTGATTATTCCCCGACCTAAGACCAACAACTGGTTCGCGCTCCGCCACCACCTCGATCAAGTCTTTACGGTGCTCTATTCCGGCAATATGGGGCGCTGCCACGATATGGACACCATTTTGGCCGCAGCCCTAGCGCTGCGCCACGAGCCCGTACGGTTTGTGTTCATTGGGGCCGGGGCCAAGCGCCAATTTTGTATTGACCACACCGTCCGCGCAGCGCTAACTAACTGTCTGTTTTTGCCCTACCAACCCAAAGAAACTCTGCCCTTTTCTCTCACCGCCTGCGACCTCAGCTTAGTCAGCCTGGTAGAAGGGGTAGAGGGACTGGTGGCCCCCAGCAAACTGTACGGTAGTCTAGCGGCAGGCCGTCCGGTGGCGGCTATTTGCGAGCCCCATTCTTACCTGCGATCGCTGCTGGCCGAGGGTGGGTTTGGCCGCGCCTTTTGCAACGGCGACGGCGCGGGGTTAGCCAATTTTATTCGCACCTTGGTGTCCGACCCAGCCCTGGTTCTTCAGATGGGCAACCGAGGTCGCCGCTACATGCAGCAAAAATTTACCCCCGAACAGGGCACCCACCGCTATTTTGAAGTTGTAAAAGCCTGTCTTCAGGCTCCAGCAGCCATTCCCCCGACCGCTGAAGTGCCCAAGGCCACCGTCTCTCGCCTCTAATTTAACCAGCAGCAACCCAAACAATCTTAAGAAAACCTGGCTCTAGCCCTTGCCTAATTAAATAAATCCTGTACTCTTCTGGCATGGAGTGGGCTTCGACGGTCGCTATGATCTCAGTCTCTCCCCCGCAACCTCGGCAGCACAGCCGAGGCCGTAGCGTGGGATAGGTATAGCCATTTTTCATTATTGTTCGTCAGCTAGTCCTGTGTTCTTCGCTATTTCTCACCATGACTCAGCCCCGCCGTAACCGCAGCCGCTCTAAACGCCGCGCCATCTACTGCCCCGACCACGGCACCTACCTCGACAGCGTTAGCCAAAAGTATCCTCTCTACACGACGGAGGCCGAGCATCTCCAGCAGCGGGGGTTGAGTCGGCTGCGATCGCTGACGGTGATTGCCGGTTACGGTACCGTTCCCCTAACCGGTGAGTGGCTCGAAGCCTTCTGGTGCGATCACTGCCAAGAAACCCGCTGGTACCATGTCCACAGAACCGTCGCCAACCAGTACACCGTTGCAGCCGCGCCAGAAACCCTTTGGATGCAGGCCAGCGGGGTGATTTTGACCACAGGCAACCCCACGGTTGGCGAGTTTACCCGTCGCCAGGCTCGCCAGACCCAGTACCAGGGCATCAAAGACTTTCGCCGCATTGGCTAGGCTAGTTACTATATCTAGTATTGACCTACCTCAATCTGATGGAAGAGCTGATCGAACTACGCCAGCATATTGAAGCTCACGATTACGACAAAGCCCTTGAGCTAGTTGCCGACTTAGAGGAAATGTCTAAGGACGATAAGCTCAACAAAATCTATACCGATGGGATTGTGCTGCTGGTGCATCTGATCAAGCAGCAGGCAGAAAAGCGCAGCACTCGCTCCTGGGAATTTTCTATCTACAACGCGGTCGAGGGGATACAGCGAGTAAATCGTCGCCGCAAGGCGGGGGGCACCTACGCCAATCAATCTGAGTTGGCCGATCTATTGGTCGATGGGTTTGAGATCGCTATTCGCAAGGCGGCACTGGAGGCTTTTGAAGGGCAATATTCTGACCAGGAGCTTAGAGCAATGGTTGACCCAGAGGACATCCAAACTCAAGCCCTGGAATTGATACAAAGATAAGAGAGAGCGAAACCACCATGAGCACTGACAGTAGCTATCTATGACCAAGCTTAAAATTAAGCGGCGCAGGGCATCGAGCGCTCCTGGGGAAACCGAGTTAATTATCGAAGCGGGCCGCACGGAGAAAAACTACTGGCAAGATATCTGGCGCTATCGAGAGTTATTTTATTTTCTGGCCTGGCGCGACATTTTAGTGCGCTATAAGCAAACCGCCATTGGCGTGGGCTGGGCATTGATCAGGCCATTTTTGACCATGGTGGTGTTTACCGTGGTGTTTGGCCGGCTGGCTAACCTACCGTCGGATGGGGTTCCTTACCCAATTTTGGTGTTTTCGGCCATGCTGCCCTGGCAGCTATTTTCCACGGCCCTGTCCGAGTGCAGCAACAGCCTGATCGCCAACGCCAATCTCTTATCAAAGGTATATTTTCCTCGCCTGGTGGTACCCACTAGCGCTGTCGTGGTCAGCTTTGTAGACTTTGCCATCTCTGGCATCATTTTGGTGGCGCTAATGGTGTGGTTTGCCTATGTACCCAGCTGGCGAATTATTACCCTGCCGCTGTTTACCTTGATTGCCCTGGCGGCCTCCATGGGCGTAGGGCTGTGGATGGCCTCACTCAATGTGCAGTATCGCGATTTTCGCTATATTGTGCCGTTTTTGGTACAGTTTGGCCTCTACATTTCTCCGGTGGGGTTTAGCAGCAACATCGTGCCCGACCAGTGGCGGTTGCTGTACTCACTAAACCCTATGGTCGGGGTGATTGACGGCTTTCGTTGGGCCATTCTAGGGAATGAGGCCACTATATATTGGCCAGGGTTTGCCCTATCGATGAGTTTAGTAATTCTGTTGCTGGTATCTGGTATCTGGTACTTCCGAAAAATGGAGCGCACCTTTGCAGATGTCATTTAGCATCTGATGCCTCCCTACGACGACCTTCACCTACGGCTACAATGTCTGACACCGTCATTCGGGTTGAAAATCTGGGCAAAAAATACATCATCAGCCATCAACAGCAGGAGCGTTATACAGCCTTGCGAGATGTACTGGCTCACAAAGCCAAGGGAATGACCCAGTTTTTCAAACCAAAACCCAAAATCCAAAATCCAAAATCCGAGGATTTTTGGGCCTTAAAGGATGTATCTTTTGAGGTTAAAAGGGGCGATCGCATTGGTATCATTGGCCGCAATGGCGCAGGCAAATCTACTCTACTCAAAATCCTCAGCCGCATTACCGAACCAACAGAAGGCCGTATCAGCATTAAAGGCCGAGTAGCCAGCCTGCTAGAGGTTGGCACAGGGTTTCACCCAGAACTCACTGGTCGAGAAAATATCTACCTGAATGGTGCCATCCTAGGAATGAGCAAGGTTGATATACACCGTCAGTTTGACGAGATCGTTGACTTTGCCGAGGTGGAAAAGTTTCTAGACACACCTGTCAAACGCTATAGCAGCGGCATGTATGTGCGGCTAGCGTTTGCAGTAGCAGCCCACCTAGAGCCAGAAATACTAGTAGTGGATGAAGTGCTAGCCGTAGGCGATGCAGCATTTCAAAGAAAGTGCCTCGGCAAGATGGAAGATGTAGCTGAAAACGAAGACAGAACGGTTTTATTCGTCAGCCATAATATGGCAGCCGTAGAAAAGCTTTGTAGAAAAGGCATTTTCTTGCGCCAAGGACAAGTAATATTTTCAGGAAAACAGAGTGAAACAATTACTCAGTATCTAACTAGTACTGTCAGCGAATCAGACTCACTCAAAGACCGTCGAGACAGGAAGGGCTCAGGTGAAATCAGAGTTGTGGATATTGAGGTAAAGAACGTAGAGGGTAATTTATTAGAAATTGCCACGTCTGGTCAGACTATTGATATCTACTTATATTTTGAGTCAGCCAGCATAAACTTATCGAGAGTTATAGCAAGTATTATGATCAGAACTCAGCTAGACGCGCCTGTATTTCTTCAACATAACCGATTAACACAAGATGACTTTGGTGCCCTTCCCAAAAATGGTGCTTTTGTTTGCCGTATCGAAAAGCTGCCATTGCCACCATCTAGCTACAATTTAACTTATTCACTAATTCGAGATGGAGCTTATTTAGATTCTCTCAGCGATGCCTTAGAGCTATCAGTGGTTGATGGCGATTTTTATGGTTCTGGAGAGGTGCCTCCCATAAGCACAGGCGTATGCTTAGTGAATGCTAAATGGCGTTTGGAAAATTGATTTTTAATAGTACGAATTCCCTATGGTTAAGTCACTGTTATCGAAAATCAAGAAAGGTAAAAACAGATTAATTAGAGCTGTCAAAAGAAAACAAGCTTCTTACATAGATACTGAAAAGGCTGAGCAAATATTTTACATATCCTATCTTGAACAAGGAATGATAGTTTTTGATATAGGAGCAAATATTGGAGAATTAACCCTCTTATTTTCTCGTTTTGTGGGTACTTCGGGAAAAGTCTATGCTTTTGAAGCATGTGTGTTAACGTTTCAAAAGCTTTCAAATGTTTGCAAATTGTCTGGTAGACCTCAAATTCACTTAAATCAATGCGCAGTTGCAGATAAAGACGGTATTCTAAAGTTAAATATCTATGACGAAAAATATTCAGGTTGGAATACTTTAGCATATCGTCCCTTAGAGAACTATGGCATCGATATAAAACCAATTAGCCAAGAAGAAGTAACTGCAATCACTCTTGATCAATATTGCATTCATCATAAAATCGACCACATCGACTTACTAAAGATAGATGTCGAAGGAGCTGAATATCAGGTCATGCTTGGTGCAAGGATACTGTTCGCGTCCCAACGTATAAGATGTTGTGTGTTCGAGTTTGGCGCAACAACTTTTGACATGGGTAATACCCCATCAGAAATAGAAGTATTTTTGAAAGATTGTGGATATGTCATTAGGAATATAGTAAAAGATAATCCGATTTTTCCCGGTGGCCACTCATCGCAAACTGCACAGTTTTCACTGCACATTGCAACTCCAAAAGTATGATTCAAGAAGCTCTATGGATACTCCGAAGACAACGGTATAAGTATTCACCTCGCGCTGTATCAAAGTCATTGCTAAAAAATATTGGCACATGGCAACGCTTTTGGAAGAGCTACCATCAGTACAGAAAAGCTGCTGGCATTACAGACTCATCTTTGCTGCAAAACTTTTATCCATGCATAGGGGAAGATACAACAACAACAACAATTGAGCCCACCTATTTTTACCAAGATACCTGGGCTTTTGAAAGGATTGTTAACCGTGCCCCCAAGCAACACATAGATGTGGGATCACATCATAAATTTGTTGCTTTTCTTTCAAAGATACTTCCCGTCACAATGGTCGATATCAGACCTCTTTCTCTTCCTTTAGAAAGCCTTAAATTTCAAGAAGGATCTATCTTAGATTTACCATTCAAAAGTGAGAGTATTAGTTCTTTGTCTAGCCTTTGTGTTGTGGAGCATATTGGACTGGGACGTTATGGCGATCCACTCGATCCTAGTGGATCAGAAAAAGCAATTGCTGAACTTTGCAGAGTTTTAGCACCAGGAGGATATCTTTATCTTTCTATTCCTGTTGGCGACCAAGACATAACCGCTTTTAATGCGGGTAGGATCTTTAATATAGAAAGCCTGAAAAAAATGTTGTCGCCGCTGATAATTATCGATAGTTCTTTTATTGTGGAGCAGTCGCTTTCCAAAAATTATTGCCACACGAAGAATTTTGGCACAACCGGCCTATTCGAAATTTTCAAGCCTTATGGAGCATAACAATGCTTGTAGAAGACTGCTGCCAAGCTTTGCTAGCACAAATTCTCCCTACGGTAGGTCACTCAAGATCTGACTATGCTATTGAAATTGGGTGCGGAACCTTCGCATTCTACTGTGAGCTTTTTGATAAGCTGAGTTTTCCAACAATTGCAGTTGAGCCTTTGCCTGCAAAAAACCTTAAAAAGCTCTGTAGACGTCGTAATATCCCACTGGTAGAAGCTTGCATTACTGAAAAGAACGGAACCGTAAATCTGTATGTAGGTAACTACTTAGGGAACGAGAACTTAAACCTTAGTTCAACTTGCCCAAACTGGTGGGGAGCAACTGCTACTGCAAAAGAAGTTGCTTCCATAACTCTCAAAGACCTAATAAGTATGTTTTCTATAGAAAGAATAGGTTGCCTCAAGATAGACATTGAAGGAGCTGAATACTCGGTTTTAAATCAACTCTCTAGACTCAATCTAGAACTGTTGCCGAAAGTCATAATGTTTGAATATGGAGGTGGAGGAACCTTTGAGAGTCAACAAGGTGGCTGGGCCAAAGGGTTTTTACAGGACACCATAAATATTCTATCTTTGTTGAACAACCTCGGCTATGGGCAGTTAATTCAAATCGATTCCGAGAAAGAATCTAAGGAAAAAGTTTTTGATCTCGAAACTATTAATTTAGTTGCAAGTACTCTTTTCTCCTCTCAAAATGTTTATGGCAATATGATTGCTATCCATGACAATAAATCTTTTCCAAAAGACAGAATTGAAAGTATCTGCAATAACTTTAGAGGCGATCATCTAGAAATTCCTCCTTTAAAGATATCAGAACCCCTTTCAAAACGTATTGCCGTGGAATTTCGCCGACTAATTTACAGATAAATCTCTATTTTTTCACCATAGTTGATCTTTTGATAATATTTAATCAATCTGGAAGATTAGGCAATCAACTGTTTCAATACGCTGGTCTTAAGACTCTAGGTCAGACGAATGAAACACTTGTGCTGCTTGGATTCGAAGCTTTGCAATCGACTTTTAATGGTATAGAAGCAAAAATCATCAACACACGCAGTTCTAAGGTAGAGAGATATCTAAGCTATCGCTTTTATGAATGGGCTAACTACTTATCCCAAAAAAACATCATTCAAAGAGTTAAGCAAGCCAAAGCATCAATAAACCTCTTTTATAATTCAAGCTTGTTAAAAACCATTACCGTTGTAGAGCAGAATTATTTCCAAAGCGAATCTTTTTTTGATCCAAGCATAGTTAAATCCCTGGTGTTAAAACCAGAACTTTTGGCTTTTGCAAAGCAATCATTAGAACAACTTCCTCTAAGAAGAATTCCTATCTACGTCCACGTCAGGAGAGGAGATTACCTAAACTGGCCTGATAAAGAAAATTCAGCAGTCCTGCCAAATAGCTACTATCGTAAGTGTATCAACCTTATTAAAGCTGATATTCCTGATGCTTTTTTCGTGTTCACCTCTGACGAGCCTGATTATATAAAGGCAACATTTGGTGATTTAGACAACTTTTATATCTCCACTGGAACTGCTGCCGAAGACTTTGCCCTGATGACTCAGTGCCAAGGTGGTATTCTATCGGCAAGTAGCTTTGCTTGGTGGGCGGCTTATTTTGCCAGGCTATGGCAAAACTCTTCAGTTTTTCTGGCTCCGAAATATTGGGCAGGTCACTCTAAACAGCAATGGTATCCAGCCTTTATAAAGTCATCTTTTCTGACTTACGTAGAGGTTTAACACAAATACTTTTTTTGCCATACCTTGAAGTAATCTTCATGCCTTGCTCTACCCCAGTTGTCCTTCTCATTTTCCGACGACCTGATCTAACAGCCCTTGTATTTGAAGCTATTCGTCAAGCACAACCTTCAAAGCTATTAATAGTAGCCGATGGCCCCCGCAATAAAGACGAGGTTGAACTATGCCAGCAGGCTAGAGCCGCTACCGACAATGTTGACTGGGATTGCGAAGTCTTACGAAACTACTCGGGTACCAACATGGGCTGCCGAAACCGAGTGTCTTCAGGATTAACCTGGGCCTTTGAGCAGGTAGAAGAGGCCATTATTCTTGAGGATGATTGTCTTCCCCATCAGTCGTTCTTTCTCTACTGTGAAACACTACTTAAACACTATCGCCACGACCAGCGCATTATGGTAGTTAGTGGCAGCAACTACCAAGACGGGCAAAAAAGAACACCCTATAGCTATTATTTCTCGAAGTACAACCATTGTTGGGGCTGGGCCACCTGGCGACGAGCTTGGAAACATTGGGAACTTAATCCTCAGAAATGGCTCGAATTTCGGAATGATGGCTTTATGCAATCAATCTGTGACAATTCTCACGAAGAAAAGTACTGGACTGAAATTTTCAACACTCTTTTTTTAGAAGGCAAACCAAACACTTGGGATTACCCATGGACATTTGCCTGTTGGGCTAATAACGGATTGACGGTTTTACCTAACGTCAATTTAGTTTCTAATCTTGGGTTTGGTGAGGGAGCTACACATACTGGCGGAGACAGTAACCTTGCCAAAATGTCTGTAGAAGAAATTCTGTCTATCTCACATCCACCTTTTGTGGTTCAACATAAAGCAGCTGATTACTATACTTTTAGACATGTCTTTGGCGGAACATATCGAAAACGCTGGAGGAAAAAATTGACTAAAGTTCGTAGCGATTTGAGTAGATTCAGCCGAAAACTATTTTCCAAATATGTCTAAGCCCTTAAGTCCTCTAACTAAACGTTCAGATGTCAGTTTTGTAGAATCTACTTCTACAAAGCAGTTAATAGATGATTGGCAACAGAAGTTCTCAATTGATATTTCATCACACTTCGCCTCTTGTAGTCAAATCGACTTATACCAGTGTAAAAAAACGGAACTTCAGTTTTTTGTCCCTGAAAATATTGAAGGTTCTAGTAGACTATATGAGCAACTTCAGTCTTTTGACTGGTACTATATGCCAGACAAATGGGAGCACCGAGTAGCTTTAAACGATCTCAATAACTGCTCCAATGTTTTGGAGATAGGTTCAGCATTTGGCGATTTCTTGCAAAAAGCTATTGACCATGGTCTAAACGTCCAAGGTATTGAACTCAATCAAGAAGCAATAAAAGCCGCTCAAAATAGAGCTTTGCCTATAGATTCTCTAGACTTGAATGCTTTAGCTAAAACTCATAAAGAGCATTTTGACGGGGTATGCAGTTTTCAAGTGCTTGAACATGTTGCTCAGCCTGGAGAATTTATTCAGGCTTCGTTAGATATTTTAAAACCCGGAGGAAAACTCATTTATTGCGTGCCCAATTCAAAAAGCTTTCTTCACCATCAATACAATATTTTAGATATGCCACCACACCATGTGACTCGGTGGTCTGAAAATACTTTTAGGGCATTAGAAAATCTCTTCCCAATCAAGTTAGAAGTTCTAAGATTTGAGCCGCTTGCCATATACCATATATCTAGCTTTCTAGGAGCATATTCTAATTACTTCAAATCAATTTCCCCACTTTACAAAATTCCTTTTAACAGATTGAGTTTATCTATGTATCACAAAGTTTTGACGTTAGGTATGAGGCGATTCTTTCGAGGTCAAAGTCTCTACGCTCGGTTCCGCAAACTTACATGAAACTCTTAAACTTAGGCTGTGGGCAACGCTATCATTCTGATTGGGTCAATATTGATTTTACCTCATCTGACAAAGACGTTATTGCCCATAACTTACTAACTGGTGTACCTGCACCTAGTAACAGTTATAATTTAGTTTATCACTCTCATTTATTAGAACACTTTTCGTTTTATGAAGCTCCTAAATTTCTTCAAGAATGTTTTAGAGTTTTGCACCCTCATGGTGTTCTCCGAATAGTTGTTCCTGATTTAGAATCGGTTGTTAATGGATATTTGGATGCCTTGAAAAAGGCTGAGAACAATCTATCAGGCTGGAAAGACAACTATAGGTGGATGCAGATAGAGCTTTTAGACCAGTTGGTACGCAATCAGCCAGGTGGTCTGATGAGTTCTTACCTAAGTCAAGAACACATTCCCAACCTGGATTTTATAATCCAAAGATTAGGATCTGAGGCCAAGAAGTTTACGGATAGAGAAAGAAGTCAGTCAGGCAATCAAGGCAAAACTTACGCTAGCAACTTCCCTACAACATCTAGAACACTAGAAAGTTTTGCTCAACCTATTTACAGATTTTTTCGCTATTCTAGCTACCGCCGTAATGCATTTTTAAAACTAATTTTAAGCTCAAAAGAATATCAATCTTTACGTATAGGCAGCTTTCGCCAAATGGGAGAAGTACATCAGTGGATGTATGATCGCTATTCTTTAACACAGCTAATACAACAATGTGGCTTCATCGATATAATACAGCGCAATGCAACAACAAGCTATTTAGAGGGATGGAGTGCTTACAACCTAGATACTGAGCCAGATGGAAGTGTCTACAAGCCTGATTCTTTATTTGTTGAAGCCATTAAACCTGAGCTATAGAGACAGAAAGTTATTCCCACTCAAATTAAGACAGTCAGACTTGATAAATAACCGTCCCAAAAAATTCTTTTTTTGCGCTCGTGTCCTGCCATACAGCTGTTATATTCATCATTTTTCGTCGCCCTGATTTAACAGCACAGGTGTTCAAGGCAATTCGCAATGCTCAACCTGCCCAACTTCTGGTAATCGCTGACGGCCCTCGTAGCAAAGGTGAAGCCATACTTTGCCAAACAGCTAGAGATATCACAAACAATGTGGATTGGGATTGTGATGTCCTACGCAATTATTCGGAAGAGCATTTAGGTTGTAGAGAACGCGTTTCTAGTGGTCTAGACTGGGCCTTTTCCATAGTTGAAGAAGCAATCATCCTTGAAGATGACTGTGTTCCTCATCCAGATTTTTTTCTCTACTGCTCCGAGTTGCTTGAGCGCTATCGCTACGACATGCGCATTATGGTTTGCTCTGGCAGCAACCAAGGCAACCTACCTATTAGCGGAGAGGCCAGCTACTCTTTCAGCATCTTTCCCCAAATTTGGGGATGGGCTACCTGGCGTAGGGCATGGCAAATGAACCAAGCTTCATTGCGCTTTATGGAGCAGATCGATGTTATTGAAAATCTTGCTTTGAAAGCTATTTCTGTTGGTCTAGACTTCAATCATTTTCTAAACCAATGGAAACTCATTCAAGCAGGCGAGCTCGATTCTTGGGCCTATGTCTGGGCAGCATCTGTGTGGGTCAACTCTGGGCTTTGCATTCGGCCTCGCGTAAATTTAGTTGGTAACATAGGATTTGACAGGGAGGCTACCCATACCCTCGGTCATGCACCAAACTGGCTAAAAATGCCTACAGAGGCTATATTACCTATCCGCCATCCAAATTGTTTAATCCACGATGTCATCCATGACACATTGCTGGCCCAACGATTTTCCAAACCAAAGCTGTCTTTCCCTGCAAAAATGAAATCGATTTTAAAGGCTTGGATAAAAAACCACTGAAAAAAGCAAGTTTGATTTTTGAAGAATTATTTTAGTCATTAACTCAACCTAAGACGCACTATTAATAGCCTGCTATTCACTTTATAACGATCAACCGAGATGAAAATGATGAAAATATCTTCGAAATTAAAATCGGCCTTTAGCTTCAATAATAATGTCAAGAACGGCTCAAATAAGTTTTGCATTCCTCGCCAATTCAGGCAAGATAAAATAATTTTTATACATATTCCTAAATGTGCAGGTTCAGCCTTTTTAGATTCTTATATAGGTTTTCAGCTAGGTCATGCAAGTGCGTCTGACTACTACAAGCTAGACAGATCCCTATTTTTAGCTTCATTTGTCTTTTCTTTTGTTCGCCATCCTGTATGCCGTTTTATTTCTGCCTACAATTTTCTCCAGAAAACCACTCTATGGAGCTATGTTCCCGAAATAAGAAACAAAATCAATTTATATGGTTCATCAGTTGACCAAGTTGCTAAAACTATTTCAAAAACCTCTGAACTACTGACTTTGCCTTGGTTTAAACCTCAACACACCTTTCTAGAAATAGGTGGAAAGGTGGCTGCTAGCAGAGTTTTTAAGACCGAAACCTTTATGGAAGACATTAAAATATTACAGGAATTACTAAAAATTCAGCTTCGCCCTCAGGCAACAGTTAACCGTTCTTCTTCGACTACCCTAAACTTCAGTGAAGTTTTGCATGCCGATAGCATTAAAAATCTAGAATCAATCTATGAACGAGATATTACTCTTTTTGGATACTACTGATGTTGCAATACCATATTCTACGCGACACTATTTGAAACTTTGCAAATAGTGTTTATGGTTCATATGATGCAGTCTTAGGCTATGCACTTTACTGACTATTTATCAAATTATGAAGCAATCGAAATCGAGCGGTTAATCAACAGACTTCAAGGTGAAGACCTCACGCTTCAAGCGCTGTGGCACATAATGGATCAAATTTGGGATGAAATGCAGTGTGACAATAAGGCACCCGATATAGAGAAACTCAAGAGCTATTACCAGCATCCTGTCTGGTTACTTAACGGTCTATTTATAGAAAACCACGATGTTTCTTTAGAGTGCAGAACTGCCATATCAAATTGGATAGTCCAAGAAAATCACACTAGGATTCTAGATTTTGGTGGTGGTTTTGGCACATTAGCACGTATGATTGCTAAGAAGTCAGCTAATGCTGTTATAGATATTTATGAGCCTTTCCCAGCCCGAGCTGCGCTAAAGTCTTGCGAGGGTTACAGTAACATAGCTTTCGTCAATCAACTTAAATCAAAATATCAGTGCTTAGTGAGTACTGATATTTTGGAGCATGTTCCTGACCCTCTTTCTCTTTTGGCTAAAATGATTGCTCTAGTAGAAGTCAACGGTTACTTGATTATTGCTAACCACTTTTATCCTTCAATCAAGTGCCATTTGCCTGAGACTTTCCATCTGCGTTTTAGTTTTACACAACTTGCAACCGCGATGGGGCTTAAAATGGTTGATTACTGTCACGGTAGCCACGCCACCATATATCTGAAAACGTCGACTCAGCCTACAGATTGGGTAAAAGTTCGCCAAATAGAATGGCAATCTAGACGTCTATTTATCTTACGAGAGTTTAATAGACGCTATGTTTCAGCTTGGAAAGTTCGGACAAAGAAAGTAATAGCCAACTCAATTAAACAAACTCAGCAAATCCTCGATAGCATTAATCTTGCTAATTAATTCAAAACAGCAACCCGTTTAGTTTGAAAATTTTACATGTCAACCAGTCAGATATTTTAGGTGGAGCTGCTATTGCTGCATATCGGCTGCATAGCGCTTTACTCAATCAGGGCCTAGACTCCAAGCTGTTAGTAGGACAGAAGAAAACTGATGACCCACGAGTTGCACAAGTGCCTCGCCACCAATGGCTTGAAAACCAGCTCCAGCGGTTAACCCACAGAGGTGGCTTTAACTATATCAACCACATTAGCAGCTTCGCTATACCCAAACATCCCTTCTTTGCCGCAGCAGATATCCTTAACTTTCACAATCTGCATAACAGCTACTTCAGCTATTTAGCCATTCCGCGCCTTACGGCACAAAAGCCTACCGTGTTGACGCTTCACGATATGTGGAGCTTTACCGGTCACTGTGCCTATAGCTACGACTGTACTCGTTGGCAAACGGGTTGTGGTCATTGCCCCTACCCCAAAACCTACCCCGGCATACGTCGCGATAGCACCCATTTGGTATGGAAGCTAAAAGACTGGGTTTACAATCGCTCTAATCTAACGATAGTTGTCCCTAGCCGCTGGTTAGCGGAGCAAGCGAAAGCCAGTATTTTAGGGCGTTTTCAAATACACTATATACCTAACGGGGTTGACCCTGATGCCTATCAACCACTTGACCGCGAGTTTTGCCGCACAACCTTAGGAATATCTGCAAAGAAAAGGGTTTTGCTGTTTAGCGCCGTTAACCTTACAGATTTTCGTAAGGGTGGCGATTTGCTGATTAAGGCATTGAACCAGTTGCCTACCACCCTAAAGAAAGACTGCCTTTTGCTAACCCTCGGCCATCCATCCAAGCAATTAGCTACTTTATTAGATATACCTCTAATGAACTTGGGCTATATCAGCAGCGATCGCCTCAAATCTATCGCCTTTTCTGCGGCAGATTTATTTATCTTTCCAACCCGTGCTGACAACTTACCCCTTGTTCTGCAAGAAAGCATGGCATGTGGCACCCCTATGATATCTTTTGATATCGGTGGGGTGGGTGAACTTGTGCGCCCAGGCATTACAGGCTATCTAGCCCATCCCGGAGATACAACCGATTTCTGTAGAGGTATTATCAACCTACTCGAAGATAACCACCATAGCGAAAGTATGAGAAAAGCTTGTCGCCGGATTATTTTACACGAATATTCTCTTTCTCTTCAGGCTGAGCAGTACGAAGATCTCTATAAAAAGATGTTAAAACAAATCTAATCTGCATTCAATGTTATACAAGCATGAAAAACTCAAGTGTAAAACCTATTTTAGTGACCGGCTCTCACCGATCAGGCACTACATGGACAGGCAAAATGATTGCCAACTCTAAGCAAGTTCACTATATCCATGAACCCTTCAACATTGATAAAACTCTTGGCTTTGGGTGTTGCCGAGCTAATTTTCCTTATTGGTATACTCATGTACATTCAGAAAACGAAGATCTATATTATGCAGCCCTTAAAGACACCGTTAATTTTCGCTACAGTTTTTTAAGTGTGGTGAAACAACTACAGTCACCTCCGCAGATTAAAACAGTGCTTAAGGATTATATTCAGTTTGAAAAAAGTAAAGCTCTACGACTTAGACCCCTCCTTAAAGATCCCTTAGCATTGTTTTCAGCAGAATGGCTTTCGTCAAGCTTTAATACTGATGTACTGATACTTATCCGACATCCCGCAGCTTTCGTTAGCAGCATCAAGAGAAAGCAATGGGCTTTTCCATTTGAGCATTTTCTCAGACAGAAAACTTTACTAGAAAAGCTACCTGAACATTTGCAGTCTGATGTTAGAGCATATGCACAAACGCCACACGATATCATTCTTCAAGCTAGCCTACTCTGGAATATTTGCCACTCTAAAATTTCTGACTACGTAATCCATCATCCTGATTGGATGTTTGTAAAGCATGAAGCCTTGTCATTAGAACCAGCAAAAGAATTCCAGCGCATTTTTCTTAAGTTGAATCTAAAATTTACCCCTCAAATTAAATCGGAAATATTAAATTATAGCAGTCCTGACAATTTGGAGGAAGCACCAAACCAAAGCTTTGACTACATAAAACTTGATAGTCGAAGAAACATCAAAAACTGGAAACAAAGACTAACTCAAAATGAAATTTTTACTGTTCGTAGCCAAGTTGAATCAATTTCCCATGAGTTTTACGGCGACGAAGACTGGTAGTTTATAAGAGGGTGTTTGAAAAGTCCGATGGGGTCAAAAATCATGCCAATCGCCTGACCATGATCCGTATCATGGCAAGGTAGATGAGGGTTTCTGACGTTTCCGGTAGCCGTTCGTAGTCTCGCACCAAGCG